>CABUXM010000055.1 GCA_902495545.1 uncultured Collinsella sp.
CATGATGACCTGAACAATCCTCATGCTAGGGGGAAGGTTTTGTCGCGTAGCGGAAATTGGCCTCCACCCGCTGAGCGGGTGGCTTTCTATGCCGCGCGGCACGGACTAAAGTCCATGAATAAAACAATCCCGCGGGTATTTGGGTGCGCACGCATTGACCGTGTCCTTGCACGCCCAATATGCGCCGTAAAAGCCGTCTTCTTCAACGTCAAAGTGAATGCGCTTCATTTTTGCTTCTCAAAATCTTATTTTCACGATTTGCATTTTCATCCCGTTGTCACCGACCCTTGCAAGAAACCGGAAAAAGCCGCTGACAGAAGGGTCTCTCAAATCGTTGTAGCCCAGCATATAGCCGCGACTTGTGACCTGCAGACGGCTGTTCCACGCGCCGATTTCCTTGGCGGCATCCGAAACCGCAAAATAGGCCCCCACATCCTTGATTTTTGCAGCCTTAAGCCATGTTTTTGCGATCATCTTTACTGCCGTCCGATTGGCAGCATCAAAGACCAGCACACCGCCGGGGAAAGCGTCCGCTATCCCCCGCACCAGTTCTCGGACCTGCTGGGTCAGAAAGTAATAGAACACCCCGGAGGCAAAGAACACCACCCCGCCGGAGGCATCGATTTTGCTAAACCATGCGGTGTCTTTCAGGTCGCAGGGGATATTTTGTTCTCGATCCCCGGCGGGCAGCAGCTGCTGCCGCAAGGCAATCACATCCGGGAAGTCCAGATTGTAGATCTTGCATCTACCGTTGTCGCAGGTTCTGCCGGTGTTGTCCAGCCCGCAGCCCAGATTGACCACCGCCGCATTGGGGTGGCCTTTCAGGTAATCTCGCACCTCGAAAGCAAGATCACTCTGCCGTGTGGCCACCTCCAGCGCACCAAAGCGCTGCATCAGGCAGCGGGAGTTTTTCTCTGCCTCTGAAAAGTCGTAGTCGATCTGGTCGAGCAGACGAACCGCTGTTTCATCCCTGTAAAGGTTCGGGTACAGCTCCGTACACAGCTTTCGGGAATACAGCGGGAGGATCAGCGTCTCCTGAACGGTGTTTTTCTCAATTTTACATTTCATAGGTTTCTTCCTCAGTGAATAAATACTGTCATAATTGCCGCCAGCACAGCCGCTGTGACCGTCATGCCTAACGTCATGTGCAGGATGGATGCAAAAATGCCCGCATGGCGTCCTCAAACGCCATATCCGCCACACTGCCTTGCAGAACTGCGCAACGCCCTTCTTGAATTGCAGTTCGGTTGAGCTTTCTGGCCTTTTCCACGCTGACGGGCGAATAGTCGATGCCCTTGACGACGCCATGCGGGCATTTTTTCAGCAGCCGTTTTATGTTTGCCCCGCCGCCGCAGCCGCAATCCAGCACCTTGGCATTTGGCGCAAGTCGTAGAAATCGAAGCCCCCACCGCGCCACAGGGCTGTGGCCCAGATTCATCATGGCAACCATAAGTTTTCCGCCGAGTCCCACGGGCTTGCGGGTGTTTTCAAAGAACGACATCTGGCCTCTCCGATTTCGTGCATTCCGCATAGGTCAACGGGAACGAGGCCTTCAGCACCGCGCTTTTCTGCACCGCCCAGCCGTTTTGACGCAGGAAACGTAGGTATTCCTCGCTTGTCCACCTGCTGTGGAGGGGGAATCCCGCCATACTCATGAAAAAGGCTTTTGCCTTGCCGGAAACCGAGCTTCCCGCATGGGTGAAGGTTGGCGCGATGAGCACGCCGTCGTCCTTCAGCACCCGCCTGATTTCTTGCAGGGCCTTTTCCGGATGCGGCACTATATGAAGCGCGTTGGACGCGATCACCACTTCGAAGGACTTCTGTGCATAGGGCAGGCGGAACATATCTTGTACGGAAAAGTGCAGCTTTGCGGATTGATTGCCCCGTTTCGCTTCAAGGATCATCTTTGCAGAAGCGTCCGTAGCCTCGATGTGCGCCGCCGCATTCACGATGCTCTTTGCGATAAGCCCCGTGCCGGTGGCAACCTCCAGCACGGTTTTTGCTTTCACCACCGGCCTGATCAGCTCATACATCTTCTCATACGCCGCCCGGTCCTTTCGCATGAAACGGTCGTACCGACCGGCATTCTTGTCCCAGAAGCCCTTGCGTTCGTGCATGGCTATCGCCCCCAAACAGTTAGAGCAATCTAACTATAACACACGAACCATGAAGTAAGATAAGGCTAACCTTATTTCTTGGCCAAGACGCATCTCTCCGACCCTTTGAATCGCCCCTTTTCACGCCACCCGCTACGAACTCCGGCGGAAACCAGGGAGTGATTAAAGGAGCGACCTGCGGTTTTGCGAATCAATTGAGGCATTCCCGAAATTGCGAATCAAGGGCCTGATTCGCCCAAATTGCGCACGAATCAGCCCTTAGGCGGTACGACGCGACACGCATCGACAACACTCGGACTGGACTAGCCGCTGAATGGGAATAGAAATAGAACATTTGTTCTTGTTTTTCATACGGATTCGTACGGTTCCGATGGCGATTGATGGGGGCGTTTCGCAACCACCGCACCTGCAAGCCACATGGTTTCACAATCGGGCAAAAACTCAGAAGGCTCCTCGTGAAAAACGAGGAGCCTTCCCGTTTCCTTCGGCGCGGGCGGATCGGGACGGAGCGCCGATCTAGAGGCACTCGGTCAGAATCTGGAACACCTCGCTGCGCTCCAGTTTCTTGGCGCAGCCGTCGGTGAGCACGCAGGTGTCCGCAACCTTGTGCAGCGTCTCGTCGGATGCGTCGGAGCCCATCTCGGCGAAGCTCGTGGGAAGCCCCATCTCGCCGATGAACGTCTGCAGGCGGTCGATGCCCTCCAGCGCCACCGTAAGGTCGTCTTTGCCCTTGGCGTCGACGCCCCACACCTCGCGCGCCCAGCGGGCGAACTGCGCGGGCGCCTCGGGGACCAGGTGGCGGTAGAGCGCAGGGTGGATGACCGCGAGGCCCATTCCGTGGTTGGTGTGGGTGTACGCGCCGTACTGGTGCTGGATCATGTGCGCCTGGAAGTCCGTTGACTTGCCGATCTTGAGCACGCCGTTCTCGGCCATAGCGGAGTCGTATACGAGCTCGCTGAGCGCCTCGAGGCTCTGATTGTCGTCCGCGATGATCCGCATGTTGCGGATGACGTTACACTGGATGGCGAGGTTGATGTCGTCGGTGACATTGCGCCCGCGCGGGCTTCCGAAATAGCTCTCCATGCAGTGCGAGAGCGTGTCGAACGCGCCACTCATGAACTGCGCGTGCGGTACGGTGAGCGTGAGCGCCGGGTCGAGCGCCGCCCACATGGGCATCGCCCCCAGATAGGCGCCCTTCACGTGCGTCTCCTCGTTGGTGATGACGGCGCCGTTGTTCTGCTCGGCGCCCGTGCCGGAGAGCGTCACGATGCAGCCCATGGGGATGAACGAGCTCGGCATCTTGCCGTCGGCGTGCTCAAACGTCTCGATGTCCTCGTCAAGCATCGCCTGTGCGGAGACCACCTTGCAGCAGTCGAAGACCGACCCGCCGCCGACGGCGAGAATGAAGTCGACCTGCTCCTCGCGTGCGAGTGCGGCACCTTCCTGGCACTTCTCGTAGGTCGGGTTGGGCATGATGCCGCCGAAGTCCACGACGCGCTTGCCCGCGCTCGTGAGCTTATCGACCACGTGGCCGTAGACGCCGGTTCGTTTGACCGAGCCTCCGCCGTAGGCGAGCATCACTGTCCTGCCCATGGCACCCATCTCGGCGTCGAGTGCCTGGTCCATAGCCCCCTCGCCGAAGTAGTTCCTGACCGGGTAGTCGTACGTGAATGAGTTCATGGCAATTCCTCCTAGTAAGTTATCAGTGCGGTCTGACCGCTCGTCTACACGTTGCGCACGAGCCCGGACATCCATTCGATGGTGGCGGGGTCGTGGTGGTCGAAGAACGCGCTGCGCCCGGTGTCGAGCGCGGCGATGGCGACCATCTCGTCGTCGCCCAGCGCGAAGTCGAAGACGTCGAAGTTTTGCTCCATGCGATCGCGGTGCGTGCTCTTAGGGATACAGACCACACCGCGCTGCAGCAGCCAGCGCAACACGACCTGGGCGACCGTCTTGCCGTGCGCCTCGCCGATGCGAGCGAGGACCTCGTTGCGGAAGAGGTCGTTTCTGCCCTCCGCAAAGGGCGCCCAGCCCTCCATGGCTACCTCCTTGCCGGCCATATACTCCTGTGCCTCGCGCTGCTGGAAGAACACGTTGCACTCGACTTGGTTCACGGCGGGGGCGATGCGGTTGAACGAGATGAGGTTTGCGAGGTGATCGGGGTAGAAGTTAGCTGTGCCTATGGCGCGGATAACGCCCTGCTCGTAGAGCTCCTCCATGGCGCGCCACGCGCCGAAGACGTCGCCGAACGGCTGGTGGATGAGGTAGAGGTCGACGTAGTCGAGCCCCAACCGCTTGAGCGATGCGTCGAAGCCGCGCTTGGCCCCCTCGTAGCTCGCATCCGACATCCACAGCTTAGTCGTCACGAACACCTCGTCGCGCGGCAGGCCGCTCGCGCGAATGGCGGCCCCGACCGCCTCCTCGTTGCCGTAGCTCGCGGCCGTGTCGAGCAGCCGGTAGCCGACCGAGAGCGCGTCCTCCACGGCGCGCTGGCATTCCGCGGCGTCCGGGATCTGGTACACGCCGAAGCCGAGCTGCGGCATCCTGACGCCGTTGTTCAAGGTGATGTAGTCCATGGTGCCTTCCTTTCTCGCAACTTGACGTATCCACCATACGAGGGGCGCCGCGCCGGCGGAAGTTTCCGTTGGTGAGGGTTCTATAACGCTGGGGTGCACACGGGGTTATAACCCACAGGTTCTAGGCGTCACCTCAAAGAGATCGGCGCCGAGCTCGTCGGCAATGGTCTGAGCTACGACAGCGGTGTGGCTCTGTGCCGAGTAGTAGGCCACGAGGGCGTTGCCGTCTGCAGCGGGCACTGCGGCGGGCTCATCCTCGACAGTCGACTGGTCCTCGGCGGCGGTTTGGTTGGTCCGTTGTCGTCTGAGTGCTACTCCTGCGCGTTGAAATCGGGGCGTATGGTCAGGTAGCCCGCGAGTGCTTCTTCAGTGGCGGTGTAGTAGGTCATGGTCCCGTCGAGCTTGGCAATCTCGGCCATCTCGTCTTCGGTGAGGGAAAAGTCGAAGATGTTCGCGTTGTCGGCGATGTGGGCGGGGTTCTTGGAGCCGGGGATGATGGAGGTGCCCATCTGCACGTGCCAGCGCAGGATCACCTGGGCCGGGGTCTTGCCGTACTTCTCGGCGAGAGCGACGAAGATGGGCTCCTCCAGAAGACCTTTGTCGCCGTGGCCGAGCGGGTACCACGCCTCGATCACCGTGCCGTACGGCGCGAGGTAGGCGCGCAGGTCGCGCTGGGCGTGATAGGGGTGGCACTCAACGGTCACGAGCTGCGGCATGATGTCGGCGACCTCGATGACCTCGGTGATCTTGTCTTGCGGGAAGTTGGAGAGGCCGAGGGCGCGCACCTTGCCCGCGCGGTACGCCTCCTCCATCGTGCGCCACGCGGCCAGGTAGTCGCCTACCGGCTGGTGCAGGATGAGCATGTCGACGTAGTCGAGCCCCAGGCGCTGGAGCGTGGCGTCCACCGCCGGCATGCCCGCGTCGTAGACGCTCGGCCAGAGCTTGGTGGAGACGAAGATCTTGTCGCGCGTGATGCCGCTCTTGGCGATGGCACGGCCCACGGCGCGCTCGTTCATGTAGGCGTTGGCGGTGTCGATGTGTTCGTAGCCAGCCGCGAGCGCGGCGGCTGCGGACGCCTCGGCCTCGGCCGGGGTCATGAGGAAGGTGCCCAAACCTTCGATGGGCATCTCTACGTCATTGTTGAGCTTCAGATACTCCATGGTCTCCTCCTTAATGGTGACTTTTCGAATGCAATGCTACGGCGTTTACTGACGTGCGAGAAGTTCACGTTGGAATGATGGATATAACCATGGGGTATATACGGCACATAATGCGTGACAGGAGGATCGATGTACAACCCACAGCTTGACACTTTCATCCGCGTGGCGGAGGCGGGCAGCTTCTCCAAGGCGGCACAAGAGTCCTTCATCACGCCCACGGCCGTCATCAAGCAGATGAACCTGCTGGAGTCGCGGCTAGGCCTTACGCTGTTCCACCGATCGCATCAGGGGCTTTCGCTTACGCGAGCAGGCAGGTCGCTGCTCGCCGACGCCCGCCATATCGTGCAGTACTCTCAAGAATCAATCGCACGCGCCCGCGTCGCCGAGCGTGGAGAGAAGCGCATCATCCGCGTGGGAGTGTCGCTCATGACGCCCAGCACTCCGCTCACGAAGCTGTGGCCGAAGGTGAAGGAACGTTGCCCTGGCATGAGCCTTCAGGTGGTCACGTTTGAAAACACACCCTCGGCGGCGCGCGGTTTGGCGAACCTCGGGCAAGACATGGATATCGTGGTGGGGATTTTCGACGATGCCTTTCTTAAAGAGCGTGGGTGCCTGGGCCTCGAGCTTTCGCGCGAGCCGCTCTGGTGCGCCGTTCCCGTCGACAACGAACTCGCCAAACGCGACATTGTCACATTCGACGACCTCCACAATCACAGTCTTATGCTTATACGCCGGGGCTGGAACACCGAAATCGACCTCGTACGCGACGAGATACTCTTGCATCATCCTCAAATCGCGCTCGTAGACTTCCCGCAATATCGGGCGGAGGTGTTCAATCGCGGCGCGAACGAGGACCTCGCGCTTGCGACGCTGCCGTTGTGGGCCAACGTCCACCCCATGCTCAAAACCGTCCCTACCGATTGGGACTGTCTCGTGTCTTACGGACTGCTTCATTCGCTGCAGCCCGCAGACCATGTGCGGGAGTTCCTCGATGCGGTGTCTGCCGTGCTCGAGGCAAAGCATCGATAGGCAATCGCGAGCAGATGCGCTCATGCCTACGGGAATAACGGGAACTGGCTTATGAACTCGCGTTTTGATACCGTCGAGTACCGCCTGATGCTGTTTCGGCGTCGCCATAGAGCAAAGCCATCAGCGAAATAACGGGAATAACAGCCTCTGAACCTTCTGGTTCGGAGGCTTCCTTTTTGCATGTCTTCCTAAAACGACTCCTTGCCAAAGCCCCTTGAGCATCGGACGGCATTATTGAGTGTGGGCGTTATCGTAGGTATCTCTGATCTCTTCCGGCAAATTGTCGGGAATCAGCGCCTTCACTCTATCCTCGTTGCCATCTTGGATCGCCTGCTCGTAGTACCAGCATTTGAACTTCAACATGTCCAGCGCGCGGTTCATCTTCGCGATCTCCGACTCCATGTGGGCCTTCCGCTCCTCGAACATGGCCTTGCGCTTGGGATATGTCGATGGGCCCTCCGCGCACCATTCCATGAACAGCCGGATGTCCTTGATCTCCATCCCAGCCTTCTTTAAGCATTCGATGACCCGAAGCGCCTCGAGTTCCGTATCGCCGAATCGGCGAATGCCGGACGTCCGCTCCAATTCCGGAAACAATCCCTGCTTATCGTAATAACGCAGCGTGGAAACGGGCAGACCGAACATCTCCGCCACCTGTCCGATTGTGTACATGGGTCCTCCGAATAAAACTCGATTTCATCCCTTGACCTAAAGTCAGGTTTAGGTATTACCTTCATTCTCGTCAATACAAATCGGGAGCGCAAGGGATTTTCGCCAAAGGCGCACGCTTGCCGGAACGGTATTCGCCGGCGGCGTGAACGGCGTGGGCGAAATCGCCGGGCATCCTGCTCTGGAGCAGGCGCAACGAATGGGCATGGAAATCTAGGCGCGGCTTAGCTGCGCGAAAGCAGTTTGTACTCAAAACCATCGACAGGAGGAATCAAACATGACGATTAAGCAGACAGCGGGCAGAGATGCCCTGGGGGACTTCGCTCCCAAATTCGCTCAGCTCAATGACGATGTGCTGTTCGGCGAGGTGTGGAGCCGAGAAGACGGGCTTTCCCTTCGAGACCGCAGCGTGGTGACGGTGGTTGCCTTGATGGCACAGGGGCTGACGGACTCTTCGTTCCAATACCATCTGATGTCCGCAAAGAACAATGGCGTGACCAGGACGGAGATAGCGGAAATCCTTACGCACGCGGCGTTTTACGCAGGCTGGCCCAAGGCATGGGCGGCCTTCCGCATGGCGAAGGAAGTCTGGGCGGATGACGATGCCGCCGACGCAAGAACCAAGCATCAAAACGAGATGGCCTTTCCCATCGGTACCCCCAACGACGCATTTGCGAAGTACTTTATCGGGCAAAGCTACCTCGCGCCCCTTTCCACCGAGCAGGTCGGCATTTACAACGTTACGTTTGAGCCCGGCTGCCGCAACAACTGGCACACCCATCACGCCAAAAGCGGTGGGGGACAGATCCTCGTCTGCGTGGCTGGTCGAGGGTTTTACCAGGAATGGGGCAAACCGGCACAGGAGCTGTGCCCCGGCGATGTGGTAAATATTCCCGCAGGCGTAAAGCACTGGCACGGTGCGGCGCTCGACAGCTGGTTCTCCCATCTCGCGGTGGAGGTTCCGGGCGAGGATGCCTCCAACGAGTGGTCGGAGCCCGTGGACGACGAGCAATACCTTAAAGCGACCGACAAGGAGGCTTAGGCATGGAGCAGTTGAAACTGACGCAGGAATGGGACAAGGTGTTCCCCAAAAACGACAAGGTTGAGCACAGCAAGGCGACCTTCCACAACCGATACGGCATCACGCTGGCTGCCGACGTGTACGTGCCTAAGAACGCGGAAGGCAAGCTGCCCGCCATCGCCGTCAGCGGCCCGTTTGGCGCGGTGAAGGAGCAGTCCTCCGGTCTGTACGCGCAGAAAATGGCAGAGCTGGGCTTTTTCGCAATTGCCTTTGACCCGTCCTATACCGGCGAGAGCGGCGGCACGCCCCGCTATGTAGCATCGCCAGACATCAACACCGAGGACTTCTGCGCAGCGGTGGATTTCCTCTCTGTGCAGGAAAGCGTTGACCCGGAGCGCATCGGCGTCATCGGTATCTGCGGTTGGGGCGGCATGGCAGTCAATGCAGCGGCTATCGACACCCGTATCAAAGCTACCGCGGCTATAACCATGTACGATATGACCCGTGTGACCGCCAACGGCTATTTTGACGGCGAGGATTCCGAGCAGGCGCGCTTTGAAAAGCGGAAAGCGTTGAACGCGCAGCGCACCGAGGACTATAAAAACGGCAGCTATGCGCTGGCGGGCGGCGTGGTCAATCCACTACCGGAGGATGCGCCGCAGTTCGTGAGGGACTATTACGCCTACTACAAGACTCCGCGTGGTTACCATCCCCGCAGCCTGAACTCCAACGGCGGCTGGAATATGACGTCCTCGCTGTCGTTTTTGAATATGCCGATTTTGCAATACAGCAGCGAAATTCGCTCTGCGGTACTGCTGGTGCATGGCGAGAAGGCGCACTCCCGCTATTTCAGCGAAACCGCGTACGGCAAGCTGACGGGGGACAACAAGGAATTGCTCATTATCCCTGGTGCCAGCCACACCGACCTTTACGATCAGATGGACATCATTCCGTTTAGAAAGCTGAAGGCATTCTTTGAGGAATATCTGAAATAAGGTGTGCCTTGATTTAATGCCAAGTCTCCAGCAACGATTCTTCTAAAGAGTGGGAGTAGCTGAAACGAGGCGATTGAATAACTCCATACGTTTAGGTTAAAACAAACTAATATGCCGCGCGCCTGCGGCATGAAGGAGGGAGATTTCTATGAACATCGTTGTATTGAGCGGCAGCCCGCGCAAGGGTGCCAATACCGACACCATGGTCGAGACGTTTGCCGAGACCGCGCGCGAGAGCGGCAATACGGTCGAGGTCGTCCGCGTTGCCAGCAAGAAGATTGCTGGTTGCCTGGGATGTCAGTACTGCTTCGCCCATGAGGGCACTTGCGTGCAGAAGGACGACATGGCCGACGTGATCGAGTCACTGAAAGACGCCGATATGGTTGTCTTCGCTTCGCCTATCTACTGGTTTGATATCACTGCGCAGGAGAAGGCCGCCATTGACCGCCTGTATGCCTTCGGTGCTACGGGCTTCCCGTTCACCAAGACGGCCCTTTTGCTCGATAGTCACAGTGAGGGCGTCTATGATGCGGCAATCGCTATGTACAAGTCAGCCTGCGCGTACTGCAAGTGGGAGGACCAAGGCATTGTCACCATCAGCGGTATGACCGAGCGCGACAGCATGGCATCGTCGCCCAAGTTGGAAGAGGTGCGAGAGCTCGCCCACAAGCTCGCCTAAGGGCAAGAAGAACGCATGGCAATCGGTGTTGGTGGAAAATGCTTGCTGTCCTTACCAAGAGGAATGCCGATTGCCATGCAACGATGCTCCAGCGGACAATTCCGGTGTGCTAAAACGCCTTCTCGTTCAAGAACTCCCTGAACGCGGGTATGTCAAAGCCGACGAGGCCACGTCCACGTTCCCCGATAACGCCGTCCTCGAGGAGGCGGCGTTTGTATTGGCTTGCGTAGTTGCTGGCGACGCCCATGCGTTTGGCTATCTCCGAGGTCCTGCTGGGGCCAGAATCGGGCAGCATCGCGAGCAAAAACTCAATGTCTTTATCGGAAAGCTCCCGATAGGTCGTTTCGAGAGAAGCCCGATGCCATGCTTCTCGAGTTGCCTGAAGATGCCATTCATGCACGTGCGCCAGTTGCCCTGGGCTTCTTGAACATATGTCCAATTGATGCCCACTGGACCAATTTGAACGCCGTTCATGCGCGCGTGAGACTGTGAAAGGTAGCTATCTGCCGCTTCTTTGGTTCGCTCGATAATATCTTCGAGCATGCCTGGCATGGCGGAGACATTTGCTGCGATCCATGGTGGCCCCTTTGCAGGTTTTGCTACTTTTTGCAACTTTTGCTAATTTTTGCAAGTTTTGCTAACGGTTTAACATGTCTTGTGCCGCGGGATTGCAGGAGTGAAAAACGGGGATTCCTATTATTCCGACTACGTTGCAACGAGCGGGGCCCGGAGCGCGATGTTGCTGCGCTCCGGGCCCCGCTGCATTGTAAAACCATGACGGTTTGGCTGCCGTTGTTTTAGTCAAACAGACTCGGCATGTCGTTTTCTTTCATGAGGGCACCGGCGGAGGGCAGACTCTGCGCGGTGAACTTTTCGGCCGAGACGCCGGCGCCAAGGATCTCCTCGGTCGTGCCGACGGTGGTGACCGAGCGACCCTTCTTGGCTGTAAAGGCCTGGACGCCCTGCGTGTTGGTGGTCGTCTTGGTCTTGAGCAGCGACGTGTTGAAGTTCATCAAACGATAGTCGCTCGAGACCAGCGCGATGTCGCGATCTGTGTTGAGCACCTGGGCATACAGCAGTTTGCTGCCGCCGTAGATGGCGTTCTTGAGGCGCTTGCGGTTGGTCTTGGTAACGTATCCGGCAAGTGCGACGCGCACCACACGGCCGTTTTCAAAGACAAACAGCACGTCGGCCTTGTAGTCCTCGGGGTCGATGACCCAGATCACACTCTCATCGGGTTCCATCTCGAGATCGGTTGGCAGATACGAGCCCAGCTGGGCCGACTTGGTATCCTCAAACGCCGCAACCTTGCACTTGTACACCTGGCTCTTGTTGGTAAAGACCAGCAACTCGTGGGTGTTGGAGGACGGGAACTCGATAAAGGGTTTGTCGCCGTCCTTGTACTTGAGCGTGGTCGCCTTCTTGAGCACGCGGTCCGTCATCTTCTTAAGGTAGCCATCGCGCGAGAGCATGATGGTCACCGGGTACTCCTCGACCTCGGGCTCCAAGCTTACCTCGATAACCTCATGGGGCTCGATCCTGCCCGTGCGACGCGGCATCACATATTTCTTGTTGACCGCGGCCAGCTCGTCGCTGATGACCTTCTTGATGTTCTCCTCGCTGGAGAGGATCTCCTCAAGCTCGGCAATCTCGCTCTCAAGCTTGGCAATGTCCTTGGTGCGGTTGAGGATGTACTCTTCGTTAATGTTGCGGAGCTTGAGCTCGGCAACAAACTCGGCCTGGGTCTCGTCGATGTCGAAACCCTTCATAAGGTTGGGCACGACCTCGGCTTCAAGCTTGGTGCCACGGATGATGGCGATGGCCTTGTCGATGTCGAGCAAGATTGCCTCGAGGCCGTGCAGCAGGTGCAGGCGCTCGGACTTTTTGCCCAGGTCAAAGTTAATGCGGCGACGCGTGGACTCAATACGCCACTTGACCCACTCGTGCAGGATCTGACGCACGCCCATAACGCGAGGGTAACCATCGACCAACACGTTGAAGTTGCACGAGAACGAATCCTGCAGCGTGGTCGAGCGATAGAGCTTGGCCATGAGCTTGTCGGGGTCGACGCCGCGCTTAAGGTCGATAGCGATGCACAGACCCGAAAGGTCGGTCTCGTCGCGGATGTCGGCGATCTCCTTGACCTTGCCCTCCTTGGAGAGCTTGACGATGCGCTCGATGATGACATCGGTTTTGGTGGTGTAGGGGATCTCGTAGACCTCGATAATGCGCTCTTCGGGAATCCAGCGCCAGCGGGAGCGGATTTGGAAGCTGCCCAGGCCGGTCTCGATAATCTTTTCCATCTCCTCGCGACGGTAGATGATCTCGCCGCCGGTCGAGAAGTCGGGCATGGGCATATACTCGAGCAGGTCGCAGTCGGGATCCTGCAGGTAGTGCATGGTGGCGGTGCAGACCTCGTTGAGGTTGAAACCGCAGATGTCAGAAGCCATGGCGACGCCGATGCCCTTGTTGGCCGAGACGAGGATGTTAGGGAACGTGGTGGGCAGCAGACGCGGCTCCTTCATGGCGCCGTCGTAGCTGTCGACGAAGTCGACCGGGTCCTTGTCGATGTCCTTGAAGATCTCGGCACTGATGGGTGAGAGCTTGGCTTCGGTATAACGCGAGGCGGCGTAGCTCAGGTCGCCCGAATAGTACTTGCCAAAGTTGCCCTTCGACTCAACGAAGGGGGCAAGCAGCGCTTCGTTGCCCGTAGCCAAGCGCACCATCGTTTCGTAGATTGCGGCATCGCCGTGCGGGTTGAGCTTCATGGTCTGGCCCACGATGTTGGCGCTCTTCTGGCGCTCGCCCTTGAGCAGACCCATTTTGTACATGGTGTAGAGCAGCTTGCGGTGCGAGGGCTTAAAGCCGTCGATCTCGGGGAACGCACGCGAAACGTTGACGCTCATAGCGTAGGGCATGTAGTTGACCTCGAGCGTCTGCGTGATCAGCTGGTCGGTGACCTCGGAGTGCAGGCCGATGACGTTCTCGGCGTTAACCTGCTTTTTCTTTGGCTGGTTCTTCGTCTTCTTCTTTGCCACGATTTCCTCTTGAACTTCTTATGGGCCGTCGTTATCGATTTGCTGCTATTGCAGGTCCAGCTGGTCGAGGTATTCCTTGCCGTGCTCGGAGATATGGCGCTTGCGGCCTGCCTCGTCATTGCCCAACAACAGGTTGAACATGGTCTCCATCTTGGTGACGTCCTCGGGCTCCACCTTGATCAGACGACGCGTCTCGGGGTTCATGGTGGTGAGCCACATCATGTCCGGATCGTTCTCACCAAGACCCTTGGAGCGGTTGATGGAACACTTCTGGTCGCCGATCTCCTTAAGGATGCCGTTCTTCTCGAGCTCGGTGTAGGCAAAGTAGGTCTTCTCTTTGCAGTTGATCTCGTAGAGCGGCGACTCGGCGATATACACGTAGCCCTCGTCGATAAGCGTGGGCACCAGACGGTAGAGCATGGTGAGCACGAGCGTGCGGATGTGATAACCGTCGACGTCGGCGTCCGTACAGATGATGACTTTGTTCCAGTTGAGGTTGTCCAGGTCAAAGACGCCAAGGTTCTTGATGCGCTTGTCTTTGATCTCCACACCGCAGCCCAGCACGCGCATGAGGTCCATGATGATGTCGGACTTAAAGATGCGTGGATAGTCCTCCTTTAGGCAGTTGAGGATCTTGCCACGGACGGGCATGACACCCTGGAACTCGGCATCGCGCGACGTGCGAATGGCGCCCGCTGCCGAGTCGCCCTCTACGATGTAGATCTCGCGGCGGCTCTTGTCCTTGGAGCGGCAGTCGATGAACTTCTGCACGCGGTTGGCCATGTCGGTCTTCTGCTGCAGGTTGGTCTTGATGCTCTGGCGCGTCTTTTCGGCGTTCTCGCGTGAGCGCTTGTTGATGAGCACCTGCTCCATGATCTTGTTGGCGGCATCTTTGTTCTCGATCAGGTAGGTCGAGAGGCGCTCCTTAAAGAATGCCGTCATGGCCTGCTGGATAAAGCGGTTATTGATGGCCTTCTTGGTCTGGTTCTCGTAGGACGTCTGGGTGGAGAAGCAGTTGGTTACCAGCACCAGACAGTCCTGGACGTCCTGCCACTTAATGCCGCTTTCGTTTTTGTTGTATTTGCCCTGTTGCTTAATGTAGGCATCGATGGCGCTGGTCAG
>CABUXM010000056.1 GCA_902495545.1 uncultured Collinsella sp.
ACCAAGCTCATCGGCGTCATCGTGCCCAAGATCAACTCGGAATCCGTGAGCCGCATTACCGCCGGCATTGGCCAGGTGCTCGGTCGCCGTGGCTACCAGATGCTGCTTGCCAATACCGATAATGCGGCCGATCGCGAGCTCGAATACCTCGATTTATTCCAAAACCATCCGGTTGACGGCATTGTGCTGGTGGCAACCATGATCACCGACGAGCACCGTCGCGCGATTGACTCGTGCCGTGTGCCCATTGTGCTGATCGGTCAACATGTCGAGGGCGCGGCGTGCGTGTATCACGACGATTACGAGGCCGCTTTTGAGCTGGGCCATGCGCTTGCGGGTCGCGTGGACGGCAAGATCGCTTACATTGGGGTTACCGAGGAGGACCGCGCGGCTGGTTATGACCGCCGTCGCGGTTTTGAGGCCGGCTTGCGCGCCGCGGGTAACCCGCTCGATGCCGCCTTGATTCGTCTGGGCTCGTTTACGCTCGACTCGGGCTATGGTGCGGCGCGTGAACTGCTTTCTGCCGCTCCCGATGTTTCGTTTATCGCGTGCGCGACCGATACCATGGCGGCGGGCGCGCTTCGTGCCATCGATGAGGTTCGCGGCGTGGGCGAGGGCATGCATCGCGTAAGCGGTTTTGGCGACAACGCGTTTTTGCGCGCGCTGACGGGCGGCATTCCCACCGTGCATTATGGCTACCTGACCAGTGGCGTCGAGGCGACCAATATGCTGATCAACACGCTCGATGGCGTGGAGGGGGAGAGCGGTCTAAAGACGCTCAAGCTCGGCCATCAGCTTATGAATGTCTAGGCCTTGGACGTCTGCCTGCCTCTGAGTCGTCTGTTTTTGCCTTAAAACTACCATTCGCCGGCCTATTCCTACCGTTTACCCTAAAGTGAAAACGATTACAGACATATGAAACTGAAATCGTTTACAGTGTAAGTATCAAAGATGGCCGGGTGTACATGCGCCCGTTGGAGGAAAGGGAAGTCATGGACTACCGTAAATCAGCCCAAGAGGTGCTCGACAACGTCGGAGGCGCCGGCAACGTTGTTTCGGCCGCACACTGCGCCACGCGTCTGCGCCTGGTGATTGCCGATAACGCCAAGGTCGACACGGAGGCCCTCGAGAATATCGACGGCGCCAAGGGCGTCTTTGAGGCCCAAGGCCAGCTCCAGATTATTTTTGGCACTGGCACCGTCAACAAGGTCTACGACGAGTTCATTGCGGTCAGCGGCGTCGAGGCTGCCACCAAGGCCGAGGTCAAGGAGGCCGCGGCGCAGCAGCAGAACATCTTTATGCGTGCCATTAAGGTGCTCGGCGACGTCTTTGTCCCCATCATCCCCGCCATCGTGGCTTCGGGCTTGCTGCTGGGCATTATGAGCGCCCTCAACTTTATGGCCTCCAACGGCTTTATCGCGCTCGACACCAATAACTTTATCTACAAGATCGCCGACCTGGTCTCGGGCACGTCCTTCGGCATTCTGCAGATCCTGATCGGCTACTCCGCCGCAAAGGCCTTTGGCGCCAACCCGTATCTGGGTGCCGTCGTCGGCGGTGCGTTCATCAACTCCTCGCTGCAGAGCGCCTACACGGTTGCCTCCGAGGGCGTGCAGACCATGGTCACCGTCATTCCCGGCGTGTACAGCTTTGAGTGGGTCGGCTATCAGGGGCATGTGATCCCCATCGTTATCGCCTGCGCCATTCTCGCCTTCCTCGAGAAGCGTCTGCACAAGATCGTTCCCGAGATGTTTGACCTCTTTGTGACCCCGCTCGTCTCGGTGTTCGTGACCGTGCTCGTGACGCTCGTTGCCGTCGGCCCCATCTTTGTCTGGGCCGAGAACGCCATCCTCGGTCTGATCCAGGCCCTGCTGACCCTGCCCTTCGGCATCGGTTCCTTTATCGTCGGCCTGTTCTATGCCCCCACGGTCGTTACCGGTATCCACCAGATGTACACCGCCATCGACCTGGGCCAGCTCGCCCAGTACGGCGTGACCTATTGGCTGCCCATCGCCAGCGCCGCCAACATCGCTCAGGGTGGTGCCGCGCTCGCCGTTGCCTTTAAGACCCGCGATGCCAAGATCAAGGGACTGGCGCTTCCTTCGGCCCTGTCCGCCTTCATGGGCATTACCGAGCCTGCCATTTTTGGTGTGAACCTGCGCTTCTTTAAGCCCTTCATCGCCGGCTGCATCGGCGGCGGTTGCGGTGCCCTGGTCTGCGCGCTCACCTCGCTTGCTGCTTCCGGCACCGGCGTTACCGGTATCTTCGGTATCCTGCTGTGCCTGGCCCAGCCCGTGCAGTACGCGATCATGTTTGCGGTCGCCGCGGTCGTGTCCTTTGCTATCTCGTTTGTCTTGTACAAGGACGAGCCCAAGGCTTCCGAGCAGGCCTAAGAGCTTTTGATTGAGGGGTGCCCGCGGGTTGTATGCTCGCGGGCGTTTCCCGTATCTGGTGCCGACCTCTGGCGCCTTGTTACTTTCGATCCGTTAGGACTTTGATATGTCTAATGCACTTGGTCGCGACCTTGCAAAGCTGGTTGCCGCTGTTGACGCCGCCGCTTCTGAGTGCGGTCATGGCGCATATGGCCAGCGCTTCCATATTATGCCGCCGGCGGGCTGGCTCAACGACCCCAACGGTCTTTGCCAGGCGGGTGGCGTGTTCCACGCTTATTTTCAGTATGCGCCGTTTGATGTCGAGGGCGGCGTTAAGGTCTGGGGTCATGCGACGAGCCGCGACCTTATGACGTGGGACTACGTTGGCGCCCCACTGCTGCCCGACGAGCCGTTCGATTGCCACGGTGTGTATTCGGGCTCCGCGCTTGCCGAGGACGGTCGCATTCGCGTGCTCTATACGGGCAACGTTAAGCTTTCCGATGCGGACGGTACGTACGACTACGTCAATACCGGACGCCGCGCCGATACCGTCTATGTCGAGAGCGTTGATGGCCTTGCCGGTCGGGAGTTCAGTCAAAAGCGCGTGGTGCTGGCGTCCGATGATTATCCCGAGGATTTGACCTGCCACGTGCGCGACCCCAAGGTGTGGCGTGACGCGGACGGGCGTTATCACATGGTGCTGGGCGCACGTCGCCGCGTGGATGGACCGCATATCGAGAGCCGTTTTTGTGCGATGCACGGCGAGGGTGCCGGGCGCGATGTGGGTGAGATCCTGGTGTATGGCTCGGCCGATATGCTGTGCTGGGAGCTCGAGACCCGCGTGTCTACGCCCGAGCGTTTTGGCTTTATGTGGGAGTGCCCGGGATACCTTGAGCTTGAGGCGGATGGCGGTGTACCGGCGAAGTGGCTGTCCTTCTCGCCCCAGGGCCTCAAGGGCGGTCGTTGGGACCGCGGCAATGTATATGCAGCGGGCTACATGCCTGTAACGGGCGACATTACGGGCGGCAATGACGCTTATGAGCTGGGCGAGTTCCGCCTGTGGGACGCCGGTTTTGACTTCTATGCTCCGCAGGAGTTCACGGCCGAGGACGGTCGCCATATTCTAATCGGCTGGATGGGCATGCCCGATGAGCCGACCTATGGCAACGACCCCACCGTGGCGTGCGGCTGGCAGCACTGCATGACGGTGCCGCGTGAGCTTACAGCCGGTGCTGGCGGCGTGGTACTGCAGCAGCCGGCGCGCGAGATCGAGCGCCATTATGCCTCGGTGCGTGTGGGGGAGGGCTCGTTGGAGGTTGCCGGCGATACCTGTTTTGACGTTGTTGTTGACGGTGTCGACGGCGCGTTTACCGCGACCGTTGATGGCGAGCTAAAGCTGGTGCTTGTTCCCGCCGAGGGCGAACTGCCCTCGCGCTTTGAGATGCGATTTACCGATGAGAGTCGCGCTTCTGCCGGCTGCGGTCGTACCGTGCGTTGGGAGTCCGTCGACGAGGTTAGTAACGTGCGCATTGTTGGCGATGTTTCCTCGGTCGAGGTGTTTGTGAACGATGGTGCGCTCGTGTTCTCGACGCGCATCTATCCCGAGGCCTATGGCGTGACCGTTGACGCTCCGGGCGCGAATGTGACCTACCACGCGCTCAACATCTAAGCGATTCGTCGCATATCGGCGCTATACTGCAGCCGTAGCCCACGATGCGGGAAACATCCGCATCGTGGGTTTTTGTTATGGAGGGAAGGTGCCGTATGGGCGTACAGCAGCTAGAAGAGGCCTGGGCTTTGAGGGCCAGCGCGCGTGAGGCGCGGTTGCTTGCGGCGTCGCATGTGCCGGCAGCGCTGTCGTTGCTGGGGATTGTACGGCCCGGCGATCGTCTGGTGGCCTTTGCGGATGACTTTGCCGATGCGTTTGCGAGCGGCTTTGATGACTGCGATGTTGTGCTCGTGGGCTCGCCGTCCGCCGAGGCGTTTGCCGCCGCATCCGAGGGCTTTGATGCTTCGTTTGATGCCGAGGGTCCGCACCTGTGGTGGTTCGTCAACTCCATCGGCGGGTTTGGTCTGCGTGTGCCCGATCTGCGTGCGCTGGGTCGGGCGGCGCGTGAGGCCCATGCGCTGCTGGTTGTTGACAACACCGTGGCGTCGGCTTTTGGCTGCGATCCGCTGCGGCTGGGTGCTGCGCTGTCGTTCGAAGCGCTTGACCGTGTGTGCGCCGGTGAGGCTCCACGCAAGCTCGTTGCTGCTTCGGTGGCGCGCTCGCAGCTCAAGCGCCATCGTGTGGATGCCGCTGCCGAGTGCGCGCACGTATTGTTTGCAGGCTGCGGTGCGTCGGCGCTCGACCTTTCTGCCGAGGAGACCGACGTGCTGGAGCGTGGGCTTTCCTCGCTTAACGTCCGCATGCAGGCGCATTTCGACCGCGCCCGTGCGCTGGCCGAGTATCTGGCCGCCAACGAGATGGTGCGCAACGTTCGCTATCCCGGGCTGAGTTCGCATCCCGACCATGCGGCTGCAACGGGAATCCTCGAGCACGGCTTTGGACCGGCAGTTGAGTTTGATCTTATCGAACGTAGCGCGGGCGAGCTGTTCGATGCTTTGCCCGGGGAGTTTCGCACATCGCCCGCCGGCGGCGCAACGACGCGCCTTTCGGCCCCACGCGGCAAGCAGGGGAGCACCATCCGCCTCTTCGCCGGTACCGACGACCCCTTGATCGTGGCCGCCACCCTAGACAATGCCCTCCGATGATTATTCTGGGACGGGGATTAAAAAATCATTAGGTACACAATGATTTTTTAATCCCCGTCCCAGAATAATCATCTATGGTGACCGACCAGCTAAAAAAGCCCCGTCCCAAATTGGCTACTCTTTGATGCTGGCGATGAGGGCGTTGGCTTTGGTGGCGATGACGTTGTTAATGTCGGCCTGCAGCTCTTCGTAGACCGCTATGGCTCGCTCGCCGGCGGGGGTGAGGGTGGATCCGCGGGCGCCGTCGCGCTCGATGAGCTTGCAGCCCAGCTGACCTTCGGCCTCGTTTACAATGCGCCAGGCCTTGGAATACGCCATGCCCATGCTCTTGGCGGCGCGGTTGAGCGAGTGCTCGCGGGCAATACCCTGCAGCAGCAAGACGCAGCCGTGGCCGAACACGCCCGGCAGATCCTTGTCGCACGCTTGAATGACCAACTTTGCCGTCGTCTTGTACTCCATGTGCTCCACGTCTCCCCGCTAAAGTGTTTGCTGGGCAAACGCATAGCCTGCGTCAAACCCTCGTGTGCTCTTCTTAAATCATGCATTGTAGCAGTCAAAGTGCGTTAAGATACTTCCCCAGTATTGGGCGCCCAAGGTTGGGCTGGGTCCTACGAGGCCTGCAGCCGACCGGTCGCATGGAAAAAGGAGAAACATGGCTACGTTCTTTCCCGGTGAGTCCCACACGTTTTCGGAGTATCTGCTGGTTCCTGGTTACTCGTCCTCGCAGTGCATCCCCAACAACGTCTCTCTTAAGACGCCGCTAACCCGCTTTAAGCGCGGTGAGAAGCCGGCAATCACCCTGAACATCCCCATGGTTTCCGCCATCATGCAGTCCGTCTCGGGCGTCGATATGGGTGTCGCGCTCGCTACCGAGGGTGGCCTGTCCTTCATTTACGGTTCCCAGAGCGCCGAGTCCGAGGCCGCTATGGTCAAGGCCGTCAAGGATCACAAGGCCGGCTTCGTTCAGTCCGATTCTACGCTGACCCCCGACATGACCATGGAGCAGGTCATCGAGCTCAAGGAGAAGACCGGTCACTCCACCATGCCGGTCACCGACGACGGCACTCCCAAGGGTAAGCTCCTGGGCATCGTCACCAGCCGTGACTATCGCCCCAGCCGCGATGACCACCAGACGAAGGTCTCCGAGTTCATGACCCCGCGTGAGCAGCTCATCGTGGGCGACAAGAACATCAGCCTCAAGGTTGCCAACGACGTCATCTGGGACAACAAGCTCAACGCCCTGCCGATCGTCGACGACAACGATCACCTGATGGGTATTGTCTTCCGCAAGGACTACGACAGCCACAAGACCAACCCCAACGAGCTGCTCGATGGCGACAAGCGCTACATGGTCGGCGCCGGTATCAACACCCGCGACTATGCCGAGCGCGTGCCGCTGCTCATCGAGGCCGGTGCCGACGTTCTGTGCATCGACTCCTCCGAGGGCTTCAGCGAGTGGCAGAAGCGCACCATCGAGTGGATCCGCGCCAACTATGGCGAGGACGTTAAGGTCGGCGCCGGTAACGTCGTCGACGCCGAGGGCTTCCGCTTCCTTGCCGACTGCGGTGCCGACTTCATCAAGGTCGGTATCGGCGGCGGTTCCATCTGCATTACCCGCGAGACCAAGGGCATTGGCCGCGGCCAGGCCACCGCGCTGATCGACGTCTGCCGCGCTCGTGACGAGTACTACGAGGAGACCGGTGTCTACGTGCCCGTGTGCTCCGACGGCGGCATCGTCTACGACTACCACATGACGCTCGCCCTTGCCATGGGTGCCGACTTCATGATGCTGGGCCGCTACTTCGCCCGCTTCGATGAGAGCCCGACCGAGCGCGTCAACGTGAACGGCCAGTACATGAAGGAGTACTGGGGCGAGGGTTCTGCGCGTGCCCGCAACTGGCAGCGCTACGACCTGGGCGGCGCCGCGAAGCTCAGCTTCGTCGAGGGCGTCGATTCCTACGTTCCCTATGCTGGCTCCCTCAAGGACGGCGTGGGCGGCACGCTCTACAAGGTCAAGTCCACGATGTGCAACTGCGGCGCCCTCTCGATCCCCGAGCTCCAGGAAAAGGCACGCCTGACGCTGGTTAGTTCCACCTCCATCGTCGAAGGCGGCGCCCACGACGTAGTCGTCAAGGATTCGCAGCAGAGCGTTTCCTACCGCTAAGCGGCTTTCCCAAGCACCGCACCTTGCCGTTCAAACCGTCGCTCGCGTACCAAAGTACGCGTCGCTCCTCTTTCACGGCAATCTGCGGCACCTGGAAAACCCGTTCGTGCTAGAACGGGTTTCAGACAAAGGTTGATTCCCAACCACGTTATTTAGATAAAGCGAGATGCCTGCAAGTCGCAGGCATCTCGCTTGTTGTATTTGCTATCATCATGCGAGTTAACGATGTGGCGGGGCGCTCTTACCTTTGCTCGCTGCAAGTTCCGCACGAGCCGAAGAGCACTTAATGTGCTCTTCGTGCGAGCAGGACTGTCCGCAGCAGCGAGTAAAGGTAAGAACGCCCCGCCCCAACCGAGATAACAAAGGAGCTGATATGTGCGATTGCACAGATCATAAGGACGAGATTCCTGCCTACGACGCGCAGGCCATTGAGTCCCGGTGGATGAAGGCCTGGGAGGACTCCAACCTCTTTGCCGTCGACACCGACGACAGCAAGCCCAAGAAGTACGTGCTCGAGATGTTCCCGTATCCGTCGGGCGACCTGCACATGGGCCACGCGCGCAACTATACCATCGGCGATGCCATGGCCCGTCAGGCCCGCATGCGCGGCTACGACGTGCTGCATCCCATCGGCTTCGATGCCTTTGGCCTGCCCGCCGAGAACGCCGCTATCAAGCACAACACGCAGGCTGCCGCCTGGACGTATAAGAACATGGACCAGGCGCTCGCCACGATGAAGCGCATGGGCTTCTCCTACGATCTGGATCGCATGGTCAAGACCTGCAGCCCCGACTACTACCGCTGGGGTCAGTGGATCTTTGAGAAGCTGTGGGAAAAGGGCCTGGTCTACCGCAAGAAGAACCCGGTCAACTGGTGCCCCACCTGCAAGACCGTTCTGGCCAACGAGCAGGTTACCGAGGGTAAGTGCTGGCGCTGCGGCACCGAGCCCGAGAAGCGCGACCTGGAGCAGTGGTACTTCAAGATCACCGAGTACTCCCAGGAGTTGCTCGACGATCTGGAGAAGCTCCCCGGCTGGCCCGAGCGCGTCAAGCAGATGCAGGCTAACTGGATCGGTCGCTCCGAGGGCGCCGAGGTCGACTTTACCCTTTGCGACCAGGATGGCGAGCCCATCGAGGGCGACGAGGGCAAGATCACCGTCTTCACCACGCGTGCCGATACGCTCTTTGGCGTCTCCTTCTTTGTCCTGGCTCCCGAGTACGCCGGCCTGCATGAGCTCGTCGAGGGCACGGAGTACGAGGAGGCCGTCACCAAGATTGTCGAGGACTCCAAGCATATCTCTGCCGTCGAGCGTGCCCAGGGCACCCTCGAGAAGCACGGTGCCTTCACGGGCCGCTATGTGGTAAACCCCGTCAACGGCGAGAAGGTCCCCGTGTGGGTTGCCGATTATGTCGTTGCCGACTACGGCACCGGTGCCGTCATGGCCGTTCCCTGTGGCGACCAGCGCGACTTTGAGTTTGCCCGTAAGTACGACCTGCCGATCGTGCCGATCATCCTGGACGATGACGATCGCGCTGCCGTCGAGGCCAGCGGCGAGACCATCGATACCTTCCATGCCGAGACCGTCGACTGGGATTGCGCTCACGCTGCCGAGGGCACGCTCGTCCAGTCCGGCAAGTACACCGGCATGCGCGGCGGTAAGCACTCCGAGGGCGAGGCTGCAATCGTGGCCGACCTCGAGGCCATGGGCTGTGGTCGTCGCAAGGTCGAGTTCCGTCTGCGCGACTGGCTCATCAGCCGCCAGCGCTATTGGGGCAACCCTATCCCGGCCATCCACTGCGAGCACTGCGGCATCGTGCCCGTGCCCGAGGATCAGCTGCCTGTGACGCTGCCCGAGAACCTGGACCTGGGCGCCGGCGAGACCCTCGCCGAGTGCAAGGAGTTCTACGAGACCACCTGCCCGGTCTGCGGTCGCCCGGCCAAACGCGAGACCGATACCATGGACACCTTTACCTGCTCCAGCTGGTATTACCTGCGCTATACCGATCCTCACAACACCGAGCTGCCCTTCTCCCGAGAGGCCGCTGACCGTTGGATGCCCGTCGATAACTACATCGGCGGCATCGAGCACGCCATTCTGCACCTGCTCTACAGCCGCTTCTTTACCAAGGCGCTGCGCGACCTGGGCCTGCTGAGTGTGGACGAGCCCTTCACCAACCTGCTGTGCCAGGGCATGGTCAAGGACGAGAACGGCGACACCATGTCCAAGTCCAAGGGCAATGTCGTGCCTCCGAGCTCGGTCATCGAGCCCTACGGCGCCGACACCATGCGTCTGGCGATCCTGTTTATCGCCCCGCCCGAGAAGGACTTCGACTGGGATCCCAAGGCCGTTGAGGGCGCCAACCGCTTCATCAAGCGCGCCTGGCGTATCGTTTGGCAGCTCGTCCAGTCCGGCGACGCCAACGTGGCCTTCGACAAGTCCGCGCTCGACGAGGTTGCGATGAAGCTCTATCGCGAGCGTCACCGCACCATCGCCAAGTGCACCGAGGACTTCGATCGCGGCCAGTTCAACACCGCGATCTCGGCCGTCATGGAGCTCGTCAACGCTGCGAGCGCCTACCTCAACTCCACCGAGGGTACCGCCCGCGACAAGGCGCTGTGCTACGGCGTGGCCAAGGACATCGTGAGCGTCCTTGCCCCCATCTGCCCGTTCTGGGCCGACGAGCTGTGGCACGAGGCCCTCGGCTGCGAGGGCAACGCCTACACCGCCGCCTGGCCCGAGTTCGACCTGGCCGAGTCCGTTGAGGACACGGTGCAGATTGTGGTCCAGGTGCTCGGCAAGGTCCGCGGCCGCGTCGACGTTGCCCGCGATGCCTCCAATGAGGAGATGCAGGCTGCCGCCGAGGCCGCCGTCGCCAAGTGGCTCGAGGGCAAGACGGTCGTCAAGGCCATCTGCGTGCCCGGCAAGCTGGTCAACCTGGTGGTCAAGTAAGCACTGCGCGTAAAGCTGACATGCAATAAACGAGGGACGGTCCGGTTGGGTCGTCCCTCGTTTTGCATGTATCTGCCTAGGTGCCTTCGGTCAATTGTCCTATTCTTGTGGAGAAGCTGTGCGCACGCTGACCTGCAGGTTCGTACTGTGCTTGCACGTTTCCGCAGCTATTGGTATAGTTTGCTTGCAAATGAAGTTGTAATTGAAAGAAGTGGGGTTTCGGCCCCGCTTCTTTTTTGTATGGATGGAGGTGCCGCAATGGTCAAGACCAAGACCGAGCAGGCGATCATCGACGCGCTCGAGGCCGTCGCCCCCCAGCACGATGTCGACATCGTCGACGTCGAGCTCGTGGGTGCCACCAAGGCCCCCTGCGTGCGCGTGCGTATCGAGGGTGCCGAGGGTCAGAGCCTGTCGCTCAACGACGTCACGGCCAACACCAAGTGGGTCGGCGATGTAATTGAGGAGCTCGACCCCATCTCTTCGAGCTATACGCTCGAGGTGTCGAGCCCGGGTATGGCGCGCCCGCTGCGCCGCCCGAGTGACTTTGCCCGCTTTGTGGGCGAGAACTGCGAGCTCACCTCCACCGCCACCGAGGGCCGTCGCAAGTACGCCGGCAAGATTGCCGCCGCTACCGAGACGAACGTGACCCTCGAGCTCGAGGACGGCGAGTCTGTTACCCTCGATTTTTCTGATGTTAAAAAGTGCAAGTTGAAGCCCACCTATGACTTCAAGCCCGCGAAGGAAGGAAAGTAAGATGGCAGCATCCGACATGATGTCCGCCCTGATGGAGCTTTGCCAGGAGAAGCACATCGACCAGCTCTACCTGATCGACCGCCTGGAGCAGTCGCTCGCCAAGAGCTATGCCGAGATCCTGCACCTTGAGTGGGGCGCCAAGGTGACCATCGACCGCACCACCGGCAAGATCTACGTCTACCGCCTGGAGCCGATCGACGATTCCATGGACGAGGAGGGCAACTTCACCGAGTTCGAGGAGATCGACGTCACCCCCAAGAACACGAGCCGCATCGCCGCCCAGCACGCCAAGGCAGAGATCAACGCCATCGTGCGTAACTCCGCCCGCGAGCAGATCTACGAGGAGTTCTCCGGCCGCATCGGTGACCTCATCAGCGGCACCGTGCTGCAGTCCACGCCCGACTTCACGATCGTCAAGATCCGCGAGGGCGTCGAGGCCGAGCTGCCGCACTTCGATCAGCGTCGTTACGAGAACGAGCGCAATGAGCGTCCGATGGGCGAGCGCTACCTGCACAATCAGCACATCAAGGCCGTGATCATCGACGTTCGCGACCCCAACTCCAACCTGCAGCCGGTTCGTGGCGAGCACAGCCGTCCGCCGATTGTCATCTCCCGTACCCACCCCGAGCTCATGCGTCGTCTGTTTGAGCAGGAGGTGCCCGAGATCTATGAGGGCACCGTTCAGATCAAGTCGATCGCCCGCGAGCCCGGTCAGCGCTCCAAGGTCGCCGTCCACTCGCTCGACGACCGTCTGGATCCCGTGGGCGCCTGCGTCGGCCCCAAGGGCAGCCGTGTTCGCGCTGTCGTGGGCGAGCTCCGTGGCGAGCGCGTCGACGTCATCCTGTGGGATGCCGATCCTGCCGTCTACGTCGCCAACGCCCTGTCGCCCGCTAAGGTCACCCGCGTCCTCATCGACGAGGAGAAGGCCTACGCCGGCGTCATCGTGCCCGACGACCAGCTGTCCCTCGCCATCGGCAAGGAGGGCCAGAACGCCCGCCTCGCCGCGCGCCTGACCGGCTGGCACATCGACATTAAGTCCGAGACCCTTGCCGCCGACATCCTCAAGAACGTTCCCGTTCACGAGGAGCCCGCCGCCGACCTGATCGGTGACGAGGAGGACGAGGACGTCCGCCGCTGCGAGTACGTGTCCGAGGACGGCATCCAGTGCCGCAACCAGGCTCGTCCCGGCTCCCGTTTCTGCGGTGTCCACGACACCGACGCCTTCGATGATGCGGAGGACCTGATCTAGCGCGCGGTCGCGCCGGGTGGGTCCCGGCGCGTCTCCCACGCTCGTTCAGTCTCTAGGCACCCAAGGTGCCAGAAAGGGTAGGTGAAGTCATATGGCAAAAGTCCGTGTGTCCACCCTGGCCAAAGAGTTCGGCATGACCTCCAAGGAACTGATGGGTCATCTCGCCGATATGAAGATTCCCGCTAAGTCCGCTTCCTCCACCCTGGAGGACGCCTACGTTGCCATGGTCCGCAAGCAGCTCGCCTCGGTGATCGAGGCCCGCGCCCAGGAAGTCGAGGCCGCCAAGCAGGCCGAGGAGCAGGCAGCTGCCGCTGAGGAGGCCGCACGCGCCGCCGAGGCCGAGCGCGAGCGCATCGCTGCCGAGAAGGCACGCGAGGAGGAGCGCCGCCAGTTTGCCGCAGCCCAGGCTGCCGAGGAGGCTGCCCGTGCCGAGGCTGAGGCCAAGAAGAAGGCCGAGCAGGAGCGCCTTGCCCGCGAGAAGGAGGAGGCTGCCCGCGAGGCTCAGCGCCGCGCCGTTCCCGCTTCCGACTCCGGTTCGCGCTTCCGTTCGCTGCTCGACCAGATCGCCGCACAGGAGACCGTGCTCAAGGAGAAGAAGGACGCCGAGGAGAAGGCCAAGGCCGAGCGCGCCGCCGAGCGCGGTAACCGTCGTGGCGGCAACAACGACCGCCGCGGTGGCCGTCGTAACGATCGCAACGCTTCCGACAACAACTCCGAGCGCAACGCCTCTGAGAGCCGTCCGCACAGCCATCGCACCAACGCCAGCAACAACGTCGCTGCCGGCATGGACTTCCCCAACCCCGATAAGCAGGGCAAGGGCAAGAAGCGCAAGGGCGGTCACAACAACGAAGAGGACCACTACAGCCGCATGGCTCGCGAGGCCGAGGAGTACAGCCGCGAGAAGGTGCTCGAGGAGGCTCGTGCTGCCGTCGAGGAGGCCTCTCGCGAGTCCACCGGTCGCCGCAAGAAGCGCAAGGAGAAGCGCGAACGCGAGGCTGCCAAGGCTCAGGAGGAGCGCAAGATAGAGGAGGCGCTGGCCCAGGGCGTGAACCCCGAGGACCTCGACGCCATCAAGGTCTCTCAGGGCGTTACCGTCCAGGAGCTTGCCGAGGCGCTCGACGTTCCGGCCAACGACATCATCAAGCGCCTGTTCCTGCTGGGTACGCCGCTCACCATGACGCAGTCTATGTCCGACGACCTCGTCGAGCTCGTTGCCGACGACCTGGGTCGCCAGATCAAGATCATCACCCCCGAGGAGGAGAACACCTTCTCGTTCTACGACGATCCCGCCGACCTTAAGCCGCGCGCCCCGGTCGTCACCGTCATGGGTCACGTCGACCACGGCAAGACGTCGCTGCTCGACGCCATCCGTCACACCGGCGTTGCTGCCGGCGAGGCGGGCGGCATTACGCAGGCCATCGGCGCTTCGCAGGTCATGATCAACGACCGCAAGATCACCTTCATCGATACCCCGGGTCACGCTACCTTTACGGCCATGCGTGCCCGTGGCGCCAAGGTGACCGACATCGTCATCCTGATCGTCGCCGCCGACGACGGCGTCATGCCCCAGACGGTCGAGTCGATCAACCACGCCAAGGCTGCCGGCGTTCCCATCGTCGTCGCCGTCAACAAGATCGATAAGCCCGGCGCCAACCCCGACCGCGTGCGCCAGGAGCTCACCGAGTACGGCATCATCCCCGAGGAGTGGGGCGGACAGAACATGTTCGTCAACATCTCGGCCAAGCAGAAGATCGGTATCGACGACCTGCTCGAGACCGTGCTGCTCCAGGCCGACGTGCTCGAGCTCAAGGCCAACCCCGATACGTTCGCATCGGGCAACGTCCTCGAGGCTAAGCTCGACAAGGGCCGCGGCTCGGTTGCCACCGTGCTCGTGACCCGCGGTACCCTGCGCGTGGGCGACACGCTGGTCGCCGGCCTCACCTATGGCCGCGTCCGTGCCATGCTCGACCCCAAGGGCAACGCCGTTACCGAGGCCGGTCCCTCCGACGCCGTCGAGATCTTGGGCCTGCAGTCCGTCCCCAACGCCGGCGACGAGTTCCGCGTATTCGAGGACGAGCGCGAGGCGCGTGCGCTGGCTGACGAGCGTTCGCTCAAGG
>CABUXM010000057.1 GCA_902495545.1 uncultured Collinsella sp.
CCCATGGGCAAAAAGTACATGTTGGCAACGCAGTGCTCAAAACCGCAGGCCACAAAGGCGGCGATGGGCAGCAAAATGCCCACAACCTTATCGACCACGGTCTTGCCGGCGGTACCGATCCACACGGCCAGGCACACAAAGATGTTGCACAGGATGCCGCGGAAGAAGATCGTCACCCAGTCGATCGTCACCTTGCCGGCGGCGACGCTCACCATGGAATTGGCGACCGCCTCGCCGTTGAGCTTGTAAATGCCGGCCATGTACACCAAAAAGACGATGAACAGGGCACCGACAAAGTTACCGACCCATACGACGACCCAAGCCTTGAGCATCTGGACCAGGGTGATCTTTTTGCTCTTGAGCGCGCAGACCATAAGCGAGTTGCCGGTGAACAACTCGGCGCCACACACCAGCACCAGCACCAGGCCCAGGCAAAAGCACAGGCCGCCCACGACGCGCTGGGCGCCCCAGCCCAGCGTGCTATCGCTCAAGAACACGGTAAAGAACAGGCCACCGAAGGCAATGAACGCGCCGGCGAACATTGCCAACAGAAAGGCCTTTGCAACCGGCAGGTTGGCCTTAGTCACGCCGGCGGCCTCGGTCTTGGCCTCGATCGCGGCGGGCCCCAGGCAATCGGGAACGGGATATTCTGCCTTGGAATCTGCCATGTCAATCACTTCTTTCCTAATCAGCAGGGACAAGCGCTCCTATTGCTCTTGCCCCAAGCGGACAAAGTGGGAAAAGTCGTTGGCGGCCACGGCGTCGTACACGGCGTCGACGGCCTCAAAGACCTCCGGGGACATGGGGTTGTAAAACTCCGTATCGCCCGGCTGAATCCCAACGAAGACGATATCATCGCACGATTGCTCGATTTCCTCGATCAGAATCGACAAAGGAAGCGAATGCGTGGTGAACATCGACTTGCGGGCTACATCGCGCTTGTCGAGCAAACGGATGGACCCGACGGGCAGCGTCATGTCGGCGGCATCGACCAAGACCAGACGCGGCGGACGCTCGCGCTTGACCTCGATAATGTCGTCCTCGGGCGTTTGGCCGCCGTCGATGGTGTACCAACCGGCGATGGGTGCGTCCTCCATCTTTTTGGAGAGCACGGGGCCGGCGGCATCGTCGGCACGCAGCACGCTTCCCGCCGTGAGCACGATACCCGCAAACGGGGCGCCGTTCACACGTCCATCCACAACGTGACCCATTACTGCAACCTTCCCGTCAGATACACGCCCGACACATCGCGCACGCGCTCCACCAAATCGCGGAACTTCATTAAGAACGCGACCTGCTGGGCATGCAGGCCAAAGTCGTCGTCGAACACCGAGATGCCGGCCTTGGCCGACCCGCGAAAACCGCGCTCGTCGAGCAGCGCATCGCAGGCCTCGAGCAGCGACGGCACCGCCGCCTTGTCGAGCTGGCACTCGCCGAAGGAGCGGATGGCCTCAAACTTGGTTTTGGCCTCCCCCTCCGGCAGTGCGTCGACGAGCGAATAGAACACATCCACCGGCACCGACAGGCGCGGCTCAAAGCAGTCGAGCACGCCGGTGTGGTGGCCCACGGCGAGCGTGTAGTACAGCACGTCGCAGGCCTCCTGGGGAACGTCTTCCTCGGTCTCCACAAACTTACGCGTGAGCTCGTAGAAGACCACCTGGTCGGGCGCATGGCCCAGGCAGGGGTCGGCGACGCCCTCGGCGGCCTCGTCGCTTGCGCGCGAGGCATCGCCAAAAGAGCCGCCGAGCATGCCGGGGCCCGCAAAGTAACCAGAGCGGTCCGTGAGCTCCATCTAGCGACCTCCGGCCAGCACCAGATCCTGCAGCGCCGAGTAGACCTCAACGCGGCGCGGATCGTCCTGCTTGTCGATGAGCAGCGCCATGGCACCGCGGATATCGCCCTTGGGCGCGCCCTCGAGCGTATCCATAAACTCGTTGGCCAAATCGCGGCCGTAACGGTAGCCGCTCATGGCGCGAGCCTCGCGCTCGATGGCAACGCGCAGCTTGTACGGCACACCGGGGTGCAGGATATCGGCCTGCTCGCCGGCGGCCTCCACCGTGGTCTCGGCATGGAGCTTTTGGTCCAGCAGACCGAGCGCCATGGCAAAGCCGTAGATGGTCTGCGCGGGGCTGGGCGGGCAGCCGGGGATGTAGACATCGACCGGCAGAATCTTGTCCGTGCCGCCCCAGACGCAGTAGTTGTCGTAGAAGATGCCGCCGGTGCAGCCGCACGCGCCATAGGACACCACGATCTTGGGATCGGGTGCAGCCTCAAAGGCGCGCAGGGCCGGCATGCGCATGGCACGCGTCACCGCACCGGTGTACAGCAGCACGTCGGCGTGACGGGGCGAGGGCACGACCTTGATGCCAAAGCGCTCGACGTCGAAGACGGGCGTGATGGAACCGAAGATCTCGATCTCGCAGCCGTTGCAGCCGCCGCAGTCGACACGGTAGACGTACACCGAGCGCTTGATCTTCTTAAGAAGGGTCGCCTTGGCCTTCTCGATGCTCTCGTCGAGCTCGATCTTGGTCGGGCGGTACTGGAGCCGCTCGGGCAAAAGCGTGGGTTCGGCCATGGTTACTCCTCCTTCATTTCAAAATCCATGATGATGCCCTCGACCGGCGCCGGACCGGCGGGAATCTCGGGCGCATCGGGGTTGAGCTCGCGGTCGATATACTCCGGGTTCACGCCGTGGCCGCCCAGATACTCCATACCGGGGCCCTGGGGCTCACCGGACGCAAGCGTCTCGTTGGCAGCCATGCCGCGCGCGTTGCTGGTCTTTACGGCCGAGGCGGCGCGCAGGGCGTCGAGCTCGCGCTTGCACTCCTGGCACATACCGACGGTACGGGCGGCCTGCTCGGCCTCCATACCGCCGGCCTTTTGCAGCAGGCGCTTGGCGTAGTCGATTTCCTTGTACGGGGCAAACGGCTTGCCGCAACGCGAGCAATGCTCGAGCGTGTAGACGCTCTTGCTGGTGAGGTCGTCCTTGCTCATGACGGCCAGCTCAAACTCCTCGGTGAGCTTGATGGCCTCCATGGGGCACGCTTCCTCGCAACGGCCGCAGAAGATGCAGCGACCGTAGTCAATCGACCAGGTGATGGTATCGGCCGCAAGGTCGGTGTCCATGCGAATGGCATCGGCCGGGCACGCCACACCGCAGGCACCGCAGGCGATGCAGAGCTCGGCATTGTGCTCGGGCTTGCCGCGCATGTCCTTGTTGGTGGGGAACGGCGCAAACGGGTACTTGACCGTCGCGTCGCCGGCCTTGGCGTTAACCTTCCAAAGCTTCAGCATATTAGAGCGCCTCCTCATCGAGCGGAGCGGCCATGGTGCCCTCGCCCGCAAGCGGCGACTTGTCGCGCCAGACGTTCTCGAACTGCTCCTTGTCGAGCACGTGATCGCGCTTGGCGGCGACATCGGTCACCGTCACGCGGTCGGTGCAGGAGTAGCACGGGTCGAGCGAGCCGACGATCAGCGCCGCGTCGCCCACGGTGTTGCCGCGGAACATGTAGCGCAGGACCGGCCAGTTGCTGTACGTGGCGGCCTTGGCGCGCCAGCGGTAGCACTTCTGGTTGTTGCCGAGCATGGCCCAGTGCACGTCCTCGCCGCGCGGCGCCTCGGTGGCGCCGATGGCGTACTTGTGCGGGGTGTACTCCCAATCCGTGGTGAGGATGGGGCCCGACGGGCAGTTCTCGAGCATGGTCTCGATCATATCGATCGAATCGTAGACCTCCTGGATGCGAACGGCGGTACGGCCGAAAGCATCGCAGGTATCTGCCGTGGCGGCGTGCATCTTTTGGACTTCCGGATCGGCGTAGCCGTCGAAGGGATGGTCAAAGCGCACGTCGCGGGCATAGCCCGAGCCGCGCATGAGCGGGCCGACCGGCGAGAAGTCGCGAGCGATCTTGCGGTCCAGAATGCCGATACCGCTCGTACGCTCGATAAAGTTGGGCGTGGAGAGCAGCATGTCGACGAGTTCTTGAACCTCGGAGCGCAGCTGGTGGATGGTCGTGAGCGTGGAAAGCTTCTGCTCGGCCAAAATGTCGCGACGCACGCCACCGATCACGTTGAGGCCGTAGGTCTTGCGGTGACCGGAGAGCTTCTCGGCCAGGTCCATGGACTTCTCGCGGACGCGGAAGAACTGCTGGAAGCCGGAGTCGAAGCCCGTGTAGTGCGACGCTAGACCAATGTTGAGCAGATGCGAGTGCAGGCGCTCGACCTCAAGCATAATGGCACGGATGTACTGGGCGCGCGGCGGGACATGAATGCCCTGGGCGCGCTCGACGGCCTCGGCATAGGCCACCGAGTGGGCGCAGCCGCAGATGCCGCAGATGCGGTCGGCGAGGAACGTCACAGCGTCATAGTTCAGGCGCGTCTCGGCAACCTTCTCCATGCCGCGGTGCACGTAGAACAGACGGTAGTCGGCGTCGACAATCGTCTCGCCCTCAACGAACAAGCGAAAGTGGCCAGGCTCGTCGGAGGTAATGTGCAGCGGGCCCATGGGGACGAGCGTGGTCTCCTTGCCCTTGGTGTCGGCCAAGAACTCGTAGTTTTCCATGTCGCTCGCGGGAGCGGGACGGAAGCGGTAGTCCATGGAGTCCTTGCGCAGCGGATACAGGCCGCTGGGCCAATCGTCGGGCAGCACCAGGCGACGACGATCGGGCAGGCCCTCGGGAATCAGGCCGAACATATCGCGCAGCTCGCGCTCGCCCCACACGCAGGCGGGGACGAACGGCGTCACGGACGGGAACGTCATCTTAGCGGGATCGACCTCGGTGCGCACGGTCACCCAGCCGGGGTCCTCCCCCTCCATGGAGATGACGTAGTACACGGCGTAACGGCCGCACAGGCTGCGCTCATCGTTGCCGATGATCACGGGAATCCAGCCGTAGCGCTCGTAGTACAGGTAGTGGACGGCCTCGGGCAGCTTGTCCTGCTTGACGGTAATCGTCAGCTGGTCCTCGCACTGCCACTCAACCTTCTCGATGCAGCCCGGAACGGCGCGGCGCAGGGCCTCGACATGGCTCTCGCAGCGACGGGCATACACCTTGTTCTCAGTTTCAATCATTCGTTACTCCACCTCGCTCTGAGCGGTCTCGGTACCGAACACAGCGCGGTACATCGGCGTCGCGTGAAGTTCCTCGGTGCTCTGCTCGAGCACGATGCCGGTCGCGGTCTCCACACCGTGCACGAGAGGCAACGGGGTGGCGATGCCAAACCACAAGATCATGACAGCCAGGATGATTTCGGGGATAAGCATGAGCGCCGGGGCCTCATGCTTGCCCATACCCTGGGGCGCATGGCCGAATACCGACTTGAGTGCGATGCGGGTGAGCGCAGAGATGGCCACGGTAAGGCCGAGGGCGACCACGACGACCAGCCACATGGGACCGGCGGTAACACCGGCGACAAAAGTCAGGAACTCGGAGATAAACATGCCAAAGGGCGGGAAGGCACCAAGACCGAGCAGCGCCAGGACGGCGAGCGCGGCGGTTGCGGGAGCAACCTCGACGACGCCCTGGATCTTGGCCAGGCTACGCGTGCCAAAGGCGTGCTGGATGTTGCCGGACACGCAGAAGGCAAGCGTCTTGGTAAAGCCGTGGAACACGCAGTGCAGCAGGGCCGCGGCGATACCCAGCGGGCCACCGATACCCAGGCACAGGGCGATAACGCCAACGTTCTCCACAGACGAGTACGCAAAGCGGCGCTTGAGGTCGTCCTGGCGAAACATCGAAAGTGCCGCCACCAAAATGGACAGCGTGCCGACGATCAGCAGCAAAAGTTGCGGATACTCGGCGCCCACGGCCTGGATGGTAAAGCCGTAGAAGCGCATGATCACAAGCATGGCGCACTTAAGCAGCACGCCCGAGAGCAGGGCCGAGACAGGGCTCGGGGCCTGGGAGTGGGCATCGGGCAGCCAAGTGTGCATGGGGAACAGGCCGGCCTTGGTGCCAAAGCCGATCACGATAAACGCAAAGGCGAGGCGCATGAGCGTCGGGTCGAACTGGTCGGCATACGGCAGCACGCACGACAGGAACGCGGCCTCGTGGGCGTTGGGAATCACGTCGGCGGCGTTGGCGTAGATCAGCAGCGTACCGAACAGGCCAAAGGCCACGCCGGCGGTGCAGACCATCGCATACTTCCAAGAAGCCTCGAGGGCCGTCTTGTTCTTGTAGATACCCACGAGGAACACGGTGGAAAGCGTGGTCGCCTCCACGGCGGCCCACGTGAGGATCATGTTGTTGGATAGGCACGCGAGCAGCATAGTGAACACAAACAGGCTAAACAGCGCAAAATACTGCTTGGCGCGCTCGGCGGGCATGGAGCCCTCCTCGATATCGGCCTTTACATAGGGCAGCGAGAACAGCCCCGTAAGAAAACCGATAAAGCCGATGAGCAGCACAAAGATGGCGCCCAGCGAATCGAGGTGGAACCACAGGCCAAGAGCGCTCGCGGTGTCGCCGCTCATAAGGACGTCACCGGCCGTCACAATCGACAGCACCAGGACGGCTGCGACGGAGACCAGGTTGAGACCGGCAAACACGTTATAGGACGTGTTCTTGGGCAAAAACGCCATGACCAGCGAGAACACCAAAGGGGTCGCGAGCAGGGCGAGAATCAACGTTTCCATGGACTACCCCCTCAGCTCGGACAGGTCGCGCGCATCGAGCGAGTGGGAGTCGTCCCAAATGCGACGCACGACGATGGACATGATGATGACGGCAAAGATGGCGTCGGTGGCGATACCGATCTCGATGATCTCGGGAGCGGTGGGGGCCAAAAGCGCGAGCGTCACGTGGCTGCCGTTTTCCATGAGGCAGTATCCAAAGATCTGCTTCATGATGTTGCGCTGCGAGATGATGCAGGTGAGGCCCACAAAGAAGTGAGCGAAGCTAATAGCGAGCGCAGGCGTTGCGACCTCGGCCGTGGGCAGGCTGATCTGCGTCACGACGGCAAAGCAGATCGCGACCTCCACGGCGATGATGCAAATGGCCCACGCGGGCTTAAGGCCGGCCTTGAGCGATGCGTCGCTCGGCTCGCCCATCTTCTTGTATGCGCGGTTAAGGATATAAGGGACCAGGACGACCTTGGTGATAAAGGCAGATCCAGCCCACATAAGCAGCTCCTGCGCACCGGTAGTGGCACCGAGCGTGGCGAGCAGTCCCACGAGCACCAGCGACTGCACCGCATACCAGCTGATGGCGTGCTTGATGTTCTTGGAGACGACCACCATGGTGGACGTGACGATCAGAAGGCCGCCAAGGATGTTGACGATCGAATAACCCATGTCGTTCTACCTCCTAACCGATCCAGCTGGCCGAAAGCGGGCCGCTGACGATAACCATGATGATGAGCACGATGAACACGAACGCCATCGCGCGGGGAAGCGGGGCTCCCGCAGCGACCTCTTCGCTCGGCTCGCCAGGCAGGCAATAGCCCATCCACTTAAGGAACCAGGCAAAGGTGGCGACGGTCTCGGCGACCATAATGCACACGAGCACCAGGATCGCGACGTTGCCGGCACCCACAGAAAAGCCGCCGGCGATGATCTGGAACTTCGAGAAGAACGTGTTCATGGGCGGCACGCCGGCAATGGCGAGTGCCGCGACACCAAAGCCAACGCCCGAGATCGGGTACTTCTTTACGATGCCGCGAAGCTTGGGCAGCATACGCGTACCGAGCGTAAAGGAGAACGAACCGGCGATCAGGAAGAACAGCGTCTTGGCGAAAGCGTGGTTAAAGATGTGGCACACGGCGCCATCAAAGGCCAGCTGGCTGCCAAAGACCGAAAGGCCCAGACCAAAGAACACATAGGAGAGCTGGGCGATCGTGGAGAAGGCCAGCAGACGCTTCATGTCCTTTTGCGGCAGGTACATAAGGAAACCAAAGAGCATGGTGACCATGGCGTCAATAATGGCGACCCAGCCCACGATCTCGGGAATCTCGCCGGCAGAGACGAGTGCGCGCGCGAACACGCACACGCCGACCTTGACCATCGAGGCACCATGCAGGTAGGCCGAAACAGGCGTCGGCGCCTCCATGGCCGAAGGCAGCCACATGTACATGGGGACCTGTGCGGACTTGGCCCAGGCCGCAAACAGCACGAGCAAAAGGACGATAGCCTTGAGCTTGGCGTCGAGGCCGGCAATCGCGGTAATGGCGAAGGTACCGGTGTGGGCAAACACGATAGCGGCGCCCAGATACAGGCCGAGCGCACCGATATGCGTAATGATCAGGGCCTTCATGCCGGCCTTCTTGGCCGTAGGCGACATGTAGTAGCTAATGAGGCCCCAAGAGCACGCACCCGTGATCTCAAAGAACACGAGCTGGCCCAAAAGGGTCGAGCTGTACACAAGGCCGGCCATGGCGCCGATGAAGGTCGCGAGGTACGCGTAGAAGCGACGACGCGGTGCGTCGGGATGCTCACGGTTGTTCTCGCTCATATACGGAATCGAATAGATCACGACAAGCAGGCCGATACCCACAAAGGCGGGCGCGAGCAGCGTGCTCATGCGATCGAAGGTGAATCCCATGACAAGGGTCTGCCCAAACGAGATCAGGGGGACCTGCGTGTCGGGCATGCCGGCGCCAGCGAAATTCGCGGCGAGGGCGATGGTGCAGACCGTCGAGACGGCGGCACCCAAAACGCTGAACCACTTGGCGTACGGACGGGGGAACAGGGCGACGAGCACCGAGGCCACCATCGGGGCCGCGATAGCGACCAAGCCGAGAAGGGACAGACTGACTGCAAATGACATTGTTTCTCCCTTCTCCTACACGCCAACGACCACGAAGACAAACGCCAGAACGGCGATGCCCACGACGGCCCAGGTCTGATTACCGAGTACCTTAAAACGCGAGCGCGAGCAGGAGTTCTCGATCACGCCGCATACGACAAAGTCGATAAGGCACTTCACCAGGAAGATGACTGCACCCAGAACGGCGGCGGCGCCCACAGTCGCGGGCTCGCCCCAAGGGATAAAGATCGCGCAGAACCAGGCGACGACCAGGACCTGTTTCATGGACATGGCAAGCTTGGCCATGGCGAGCGACGGGCCGGAAAGCTCGGCGAGCGGACCTTCCTGAAGCTCCTGCTCGGCCTCGGCCTGGTCAAACGGCAGCTTGCCGAGTTCCATGTAGCAGGCAATCGCAAAAGCGATGCCGGCAAGGATCACGGCGACCGGTGCGTCAATGGCGCCCGTCATGATGTGCTGGCCCATGGTGGCGATGTCGGTGGAGCCGCACACCAGGGCGGCGGCAAACAGCGCCAGCAGCATGGACGGCTCGATGAGCACGCTCATGAGCAGCTCGCGGACGCCGCCGATACCGGCGTAGGCGTTGGACGAATCCACACCGCAGAGGGCGAAGAAGAAGCGGGCGAGCGCCAGGCTGTACATGATGGTGATGGCGTCACCAAAGACCGGGATGGGGCTTTGTGCCGTAAAGAGCGGCAGACGCATCGCGAGCATAAAGGCGACGGCGAAGAACAGCGGCGGCATAATGCGCAGCGCAAAGCTCGCATCCTCGCTCTGGGACTCGGGGCGCGCAAAGAGCTTGGCCAGGTCGCGGTAGTCCTGCATGATGCTGGGGCCGCGACGGTTGTGCATCTTGGCGCGGATCACGCGGCCGAGACCGGAGAAGAACGGTGCGACGGCCATGACGACCACGCCCTGCAGAACGGCAAGTACGATGTTGTTCATGCTCTCCCCTCCTTAACCCATTTGCACGGCGAGCACGAGGAACACCACGAGTGCCGCGACGATGTAGCAGATATAGATGCTGTAGTTGCCGCCCTCAAGCTTAGTCGCGAGGTCGGCGAGCTTCTCGACACCCTTATGCGGGGCATCGACGAGAACCTTGTCGGGTACGGGCTCCACAGCCTCGGCCACACCGGTAAGCTTCTGGAAGAAGTGCGCAATGGACCAGCAGACGGCCGTGCAGCGGTCACGCAGCGTGTAGAGCGGCTGCATAAACCAGGACACCTCGGAGGCAAAGGTCGTGGCCACGACGGGCATATGCTCGTTGGGAGCATAGCCGCATGCCCACGGCTGGGACTTCTGCACCTTGCCGACGGTCTTGAGCTTGCGATAACCGCAGGCAAGGCCGACGAGCACCACGAGCGCAATAGCGATCGCGGGCGTGGAGGTGGCAGCGCCGGAGTACTGGTTCATGAGCTCCATGCCCTCGGCGGCAAACACGCCACCGTACGGATGCAGCACGGACGCGGCGACATCGACCAGCACGGGCGCGATCACGGGAGCGCCAATGCCCAGCACGACGCAGATGGCCGCGAGCAGGCCCTGCGCAAACACCATGGGGGCGGGAACCTCCTTGGCATTGGCCGCGGCCTCGGAGCGGGGCGCGGAGGCAAAGGAGACGCCATAGGCCTTGACGAAGCACGTGACAGCCAGAGCGCCGGTAATGGCAAGTGCGACGGCAGCGAACACGGCCACGATCATGACGGCCTTGTCGCCCTGCATGGCGGCGTTAAACAACGACTGGTAGGTAAACCACTCGGACACAAAGCCGTTGAAGGGCGGGATGGCCGAGATGGCAAGCGCGCCAACGAGGAAGCAGATGGCCGTTGCCGGCATACGACGGAACAGGCCGCCCATCTTCTCCATATTGCGCGTACCCGTGGAGTACAGCAGCGCACCGGCGCCCAGGAACAGCTCGCCCTTAAACATCGCGTGGTTAAACGTGTGGTAGAGGGCGGCCATCAGAGCCAGGACGGCGATGCCGACCGAGTCGAGCGCCATGGCGGCCATAGAGGCGCCGATGCCGAGCAGAATGATGCCGATGTTCTCGACGGAGTGATAGGCCAGCAGGCGCTTGATGTCATGCTCCTGCAGGGCGAAGGCCACGCCGAGGACCGACGAGATCGCACCGAAGACCATGACCATAAGACCCCACCAGACCTGAACGCCCGAGGCGGAGAGCAGGTCGAGACCCACCTTGAGGATGCCGAAGATACCGATCTTGATCATGCCGCCGGACATGAGGGCCGACACGTTGGACGGCGCCTCGGGATGCGCCTTGGGCAGCCAGCCGTGCAGCGGGATGATACCGGCCTTGGCGCCAAAGCCAAAGAAGGCGAGCACGAAGCACACGGATGCGACCGCGGGGCTAAACTGCGTAGCGCGGAAATCTGCAAAGGCAAACGAGCCACCGGCGAAGTTGGTCATGGTGAGGAAGCTCGCCATGATGAGCACGAAGCCCACGTGCGCGATCACAAAGTAGAGCCAACCGCCATGGATGGAGTTCTCGTTCTCCTCGATCACGACCAGGAAGTACGAGGTCAGCGACATGAGCTCAAAGGCGACCAGGAACCAAAACACGTTGTCGGCGGTGATGACGAGCATCATGGACGCCACGAAGGTGTTAAAGAAGAAGCCGGCGCGGCCCTTTTTGCCCGGGTACTCATCAAAGTAGTTGAGACCGTAGATCGAACCGGCAAACGCGAGCACCGAGATGAGCGCCACGAACAGGCCGGACAGCTGGTTGAGCAGCAGCTGGAAATGGGCAAACGGGAAGAACACGATGGTGTCGACCGACGTGACATCGCCCAGCACGGCCTGGATACCGGCCACAAACGAAAGCACCGCGGCGACGGCGCCGATAAGGCAGCCGGCGGTCTTGGCGGCGTTATCGGCCTTGATCAGCAGAACCGAGGCGAGCGCACCGATGCACGAGACGGCAAGCGATGCGATAAACAGCGTCATGCTATCCATTGTTTACGCTCCCTTCTGCTTTCTCGGAGAGGCCCTGGGCCACAGCGGCAACGTCGACGACCGGACCGTTTTCGATCGAACGCAGGCGCTTGGCCTCGTCGAGCTCGCGATCGGCCGCGCCGCCCATGACGGTCAGCGCCTTGGTGGGGCACGCCGCCACGCAGTGGGGACCGTCCGGATCGAAGGCACACAGGTCGCACTTGACGGCGCAGGTGTACTGACCGGGCGCCCACGTAAGCAGGCTGCTCAGGGACTTAGGATACGAAGGCGTCGGATCGCACATGCCTGCGACGCCGGCGATAGACGTGCCATCGGGATGGATGGCACCGAAGGGGCACGCGATGGCGCACAACCTGCACCCGATGCACTCCTGCTCCTTGACGTGGATGCGGTCGCCATCGTGCTCGATGGCATTCACCGGGCAGACCTCGGCGCAGGGGGCACCCTCGCAATGGTGGCAGGCAAGGGCGGCCGAAATACCGCCGGTCTTCACGAGCGCCAGGCGCGGCGTATCCTGAAGACCCTGCATCCGGTGGGCGTCGGCACAGGCGGACTGGCATGTTCCGCAGCCGATGCACCTCTCCGGGTTGATGTCGATGAAGCGGTTCATCCCCACTTCCTTTCAAAATAACGGGCCGGGCTCCCGAACGTACGGGACGCCCGGCCCAAAAAGCCAACGAGAACGGGACTACACGATTTGATTCACGTGCGTCTCGTCATCGAACTTGGCGGCGCCGGGCTCAACGTCCTGGGGAGCGGCGGCGTCCACCAGAGCCTGCTTGAGCTCGGTGTACTGACGCTCCACCTCGCCCTCGGCCCAGACCTGGTCGGCGATAGCGTCGACCTGGCAGGCGGAGAACTTGTCCTCGGGCGTATGCGAGACCGGGTCGACCTTATGGATGGTCAGCTCGTTGCACTTGCCGATCCACCACTGGTAGGTCATGTAGACCGTGCCCTTGTTGATGCGATCGCTCACGTCGGCACGGCTGTATACCTGGCCGCGGCGGCTGTGAATCGAGACGATGTCGCCATTCTTGATGCCGCGTGCCTCGGCGTCCGCGGGATTCATGCGGACAAAGCCGGGCTCGTCGGCAAGCAGTGCCAGCGTCTTGCAGTTGCCGGTCATCGAGCGGCAGCTGTAGTGGCCGACCTCGCGGACGGTGCACAGGATGAGCGGGTACTCATCGTCGGGAAGCTCGGAGGGCGCCTCCCAGTCGTGCGCCATCAGGTTGGCGCGGCCGTCCTTGGTGGTGAACTTGCCACCAGCGAACATGTCGGGCGTACCGTGGTCGTTCACATCGGTGCTCTTGACCGGCCACTGGGCGTAGCCGCCCTCGGGAGCCATCTTCTCGTAGGTCGCGCCCACAAAGTTGGGGCACAGACTAATGCACTCGTTCCAGATCTGCTCGGTGTTGTCGTAGTGCATGGGGTAGCCCATGCGCGTAGACAGGTCCGCGAAGATCTCCCAGTCGTGACGGCACTCGCCCTTGGGCGGAACGGCCGCGTCAAAGTGCTGGAAGCTACGGTCGGATGCGGTAAAGACACCCTCGTGCTCGCCCCAAGAGGTGGCAGGCAGGATGACGTCGGCGAGCATGGTCGTCTGCGTCATAAAGATGTCCTGGCAAATGAACAGATCCAGCTCGGAGAGCGTCTTGCGCATACCGGCCGAATCGGGCTCGGTCTGCACCGGGTCCTCGCCGTAGTTGTAGAAGCAGTGCACCTTGCCCTCGTCGACCAGGTGGCCCAGGTCGGTGAGCTTGTAGCCCTCCTCGAGCGGGAGCTTTTCCTCGGGCACGCCCCAAGCCTTGGCAAACTTGGCACGCACTGCCGGGTCGGTGACCTTCTGGTAGCCAGGGTACAGGTTGGGCAGCATGCCCATATCGCAGGAGCCCTGGACGTTGTTCTGGCCACGCACGGGCGCGAGGCCGGAATTGGGTTTGCCGATCTGGCCGGCAACGCAGGCGATGGAGGCGATGGTGTGCACCGTCTTCAGGTTCTGCTTCTGCTGGCATACGCCCATGCCCCAGCCAATGATGGCAGAGGGCTTCGCCGTGGCGTACATCTCGGCAGCTTGGTGGATCAGCGCGGGCTCGACACCCGTGATGTCCTGTACGGATTCGGGAGTGTAGTTCTTGATGGTCTCCCACCACTCGTCAAAGCCGTTCGTGTGCTCGGCGACGAATTCCTTGTCGTAGAGGCCATCGTTGACCAAGCAGTTGGCAAAGGCGTTGAGGAACGCAACGTTGCAACCGTCCAGGAACTATTTCACCGCAACTTAGAAGGGGATGTGGGGTCCCGGCATGTATATGAAAACAGCTCTGGTCCCAAAAGGAGCCAGAGCCGTTCGTCTATCCTATGGAGCGGGCGACGGGAATCGAACCCGCGTCATCAGCTTGGAAGGCTGGGGTTCTACCATTGAACTACGCCCGCAAGA
>CABUXM010000058.1 GCA_902495545.1 uncultured Collinsella sp.
ATGATGACCGGCGCCAGGCCGCGCGCGATGGCGGAGAGCGGCGCGATGCCAAAGCTCATGAGCCACGTGGCGAGCGGGTCGGACAGACTCGTCGAGGCGACGGCGGACGAGGCGAAGCCCACGAGCGTAATGGCAACCTGGATGGTGGCGAGCAGCTGGTCGGAGTCGGCAGCTAGCTTAATGGCACGCTCGGCGCGTTTGTCGCCTTCCTCGGCCTCGTGCTCCAGCACGGCGCGCTTGGCCGTGGTGAGCGCCATCTCGGACATAGAGAAGTAGCCGTTGATGAGGGTCAAAACGAGGGTGGTGATAAGGGAGATGGTTATGTCCATCGGGAGTTTCTCGAACCTCCAAGATTCGGGACGTCGGATTAAAACGTTGACGGCGGATACGGCAATTGCACCGGCGCCCAAACAAGGACGCGGGCGCGCAGGCGTGGTCGCTAGATTACGAAGAGGATCACCGCCATGAACTGGAAGATACTGCCGGCGAGCACCCACAGGTGAAACACGCTGTGCAGGTAGCGCACGTTTTTGGCGATATAGAACGGCACGCCCACGGTGTAGCACACGCCGCCGACGGCGAGCAGGGCGAGTGCCACGGGGTTGAGCAGCGACACGAGCTCGGGCAGCTTAAAGACGACGAGCCAGCCCATCAGCAGATAGACCAGGCCGCTTACCCAATGCGGCTGGCGCTCGCGCAGGAAGCACTCGAGGGCGATGCCGATGATGGCGATGGCCCATACGGCAAAGAACAGCACGGCGCCGCCGTCGTTTGCGAGCGTGATGAGGCAAAACGGCGTATAGCTGCCCGCAATGAGCAGGTAGATGCAGCTGTGGTCGATGATGCGAAACACGCGCTTGGCGCGCGCGGGCTGAATCGCGTGGTAGAGCGTGGAGGCTAGGTATTCGAGGATAATGCTGACGCCATAGACAATTGCCGCGGCCATGTGGGCCGGGCCTCCGCCGCGCAGGGCGGCGAATACGATCAGGAGCACCAGGCCCGCGATACCCAGCAGGCAGCCGACACCATGGGTGACGGAGTTCATGATCTCCTCGCCCACCGTGTAGTGTGGAACGGCCGCGGTCTTGGGTCGCGGCTTAGAACTGTCGCTCGAATCGGACATGCCGGTTACATCCTCCAACGTAAAGAGTTCTCAACACTATATCAAAGCGTCTAGGTACGTGCGAAATATGCACCATACGTGACCCTTTGTTTACCCATTCTTTGTCTGTTGACGCATCAACGGCGAACGTCCATAATGCGCTTGCATTAAATGTTGATGTATTAACATCTTATAGGAGAATACCGCATGGCTCAAAACGCACGTTCCCATCGAAAGCTCAAGATAGCCGGCATTGTTACGTTGGTAGTCGTTGTCGCGCTGTTGGGGTTTGCCGGCAACTTTTTGTTTGACTTTGCCCTGAACCCCCAAGCGCCGTACACCATGAAGATGATGCAGGATAGCAAGAACGACAAAGAAGGTGAGCAGCCGGATGCCGAGGGAACCGAGGCGCGGGCATGGTTTAAAGAGAACCGCGAGAGCAGCAGCCTTACCGCAGATGACGGAACCGAGCTCACCGCTTGGTATTTTGCCGCCTCGGAGAACACCCACGATTACGCCGTCTGCCTGCATGGATACACCAATGAGCCCATCGGCATGGCCCGATACGCCAAGCGCTTCCACGACCGCGGCATGAACGTGCTCGCGCCTGCCGCCCGCGCCCACGAGCGCTCCGGCGGCGACTATATCGGCATGGGCTGGCCCGAGCGGCTCGATGTCGTTGCATGGATTGGACGGATCGTTGCAGCCGACCCCGAGGCGCGCATCCTGGTCTTTGGTGAGTCGATGGGTGCGGCAACCGCCATGAACGTCGCGGGGGAATCTCTGCCCGCAAACGTGAAATGCATTATCGAGGACTGCGGTTATGCGAGTGTTTGGGACGAGTTTTCTCTGCAGCTCAAGGACGTGTTCGGCCTGCCCAGCTTTCCCTTGCTCGATGTAGCAAACCTGGTATGCAACGTGCGCGCGGGCTACGACTTTCATAAGGCGAGCAGCGTGGAACAGCTCAAGCGCGCGACGGTTCCCATGCTGTTTATCCACGGTGACCAAGACACCTTTGTGCCGTACAGCATGCTCGACCAAAACTACGACGCATGCGCCAGCAAGGTCAAGCAAAAGCTCACTATCCATGGCGCCACCCACGCCAAGAGCGCGCAGGTCGACCCCGAACTCTACTGGAACACGGTCGACAACTTCCTCGACGAGTATTTTTAGGAAATAGGACGGTTTACTGGTCTATCTGACCCCCTAGCACTTCCAAAAAGTCGCCCGTGGGCAATGTGCTCACGGGCGGCTTTTGCTAACGTTGCGCTACAAAAGTGCTTGATATGTCCAATAGACAGGTGTTACTTGACCTCGATAAGCTCGTACTTGCTCGTGCCCAGGCCGATCTTCTCGGCGTGCGCGATACAGGTGCGCCAGTCGGTGTCGGGATGCGTGATGCAGAAGGGGTCCTTGGCCTGCTCGCCCTCCAGATGCTCGTGGTTATGCTCCATCTTGGCGGCGCTGTCGGTAAGCTCGGTGTTGGGCAGTGGCTCGGATGCCATGACGGCATCGGCGCAGGCCTGGTCGATGGCGACCGGGTCGAAGCTCGCGAACATGCCGATATCGTTGACGATAGGCGTGTCGTTTTCGGGATGGCAATCGCAGTTGGGGCTGATATCCATGGCAAGCGAGATATGGAAGCTCGGGCGGCCGTCGACGACGGCCTTGGTGTACTCGGCGATCTTGCAGTTGAGCACGTCGGCCGCGGCGTCATAGCCGGGCTTGATGCAGTCCTGGTTGCATGCCGCAATGCAGCGTCCGCAGCCCACGCAGCGATCGTGGTCGATGGCGGCCACGTGCACCGTGCGAGTAGCGCCGCTGGCAAGCTCGCGGTCGCGGGTACCGTCGAACGAGATGGCGTTGTGCGCGCAGATCTTTTCGCAGGCACGGCAGCCAACGCAGTGCTCGGTCGCAACGTTCGGCTTGCCGGCGGCATGCTGCTCCATCTTGCCGGCGCGGCTGCCGCCACCCATACCCAGGTTCTTCATGGCGCCGCCAAAACCGGCCTGCTCATGGCCCTTAAAGTGGGTGAGGCTGATCACGATATCGGCATCCATGAGTGCCTGACCGATCTTTGCCTCGCGCACGTACTCGCCGCCCTCGACCGGGACGAGCGCTTCGTCGGTGCCCTTGAGGCCGTCAGCGATGATGATCTGGCAACCCGTGGCATACGGGGTAAAGCCGTTCTGGTAGGCGGTGTCGATGTGCTCGAGCGCGTTTTTGCGGCTACCAACATAGAGCGTGTTGCAGTCGGTGAGGAAGGGCTTGCCGCCCAGCTCCTTCACGACATCCGCGACGGCGCGGGCGTAGTTGGGGCGCAAAAAGCTCAGGTTGCCCAGCTCGCCAAAGTGAATCTTGATGGCGACGAACTTGTTCTCAAAGTCGATCTGCTCAATGCCGGCACGACGGACAAGGCGCTTGAGCTTGTCGAGCTGGCTCTCGCGAGCATGCGTGCGCAGGTTGGTGAAGTACACCTTAGCGGGTGCTGCGGGTGCAGTTACGGTCATAGATATATCCCCTCGGTCTATATGGCGTTACAGACATAGAGGATGGTACCAGTTAAAGCAGAGTTAAAGTCAAGTACGGCACCCAGTCATTGGGGACGTTCTTAAATGAGTAGTCGCAAGGGACACTCTTTCGCCACCCGGCAGTTGGGGACAGTCCCCAACTGCCGGCAGGAAAGGAACGTCCCCGAAGGCCGGCATATAGGGACAGCCCTTGCCAACCCGACCGGCAGACCGGCGAATCATCGGCATCTGGTAAGAGGGACGCGCCGTCACGTTTGTGGCGGCGCGCCTTGGTTTGGCGGCGCGTTCTGGCGTGGCCACAATCTGGTTTGATGGCGTGCCCTGGTGTGGCGGCGTTGACGGCGTGCCCTGGCGTGACGGAGCGTCCTGGCGCGGACCGCTAGCCCTTTTGCGCGACCAGATGCGCGCGGAATCCCTTCTGTGCCTCGAGCTTGAGCGGGGTGAGCCCGGATTCCTCGACGAGCGCGCGTAGCTCGGACAGCTTGAGGATGCGCACGTCGCCATGGCCCAAGAGGCGTGCCAGCGGTAGCTCGATGTTGTTCATGAGCCAGACCGCGACATCGTTCGAGGTGTAGTCGCGAAGGACCAGTCGCCCGCCGGGCCGAAGGACGCGTGCCACCTCGGCGAAAAACCTCTCCGGATGCGGGTAGTGGTGGAAGCTGTTGGAGCAGAGCACGGCGTCGAAGCTCCGGGGCTCGAAGGGCAGTGCCTCCGCGTCTCCGACGACAAAGCTGACGTTATCGAGCTGCTTTGCCCGGGCGACGTCGATCATCCCGGGTGTGAGGTCGAGTCCAGTCAAGTGCTTGCTGGGGTACCGGGCGTGGAGCAGTTCTAGGACGGCTCCGGTTCCACAGCCCACGTCGAGCGCGTCCTCGAACGGTTCGAGCTCAAGCTCCTCGAGCATTTGCGGATAGTCGTCCTTGCACATCTCGTAAATGCCGGCATGGCCGGATTCGTAGACCTTTGCCGCCTCGGTGAACTCCTTGATGGAGAGCTGCTTGAGCTCCTCTGCCGATCTGGCCATGAGCCCTCCTATTCCTGGACCTTGAGCGCCTCGGCCAGGCTCACACGCTTGATGGAGCGCGTGTGCAGCAGCGCCACGACCAGATAGGTCACAAAGCCAATGCCGACGCATGCAGCCATGGACCAAGCGGGCACGTAGATCTCGATATTGCCGTTGTAGGCGAGTAGCATCGAGCGGAAGATGGCCGTGAGCGAGCCAATAATGACCGGCAGGCTCAGCACGAGCGACGCCGCCACGCACAGCGTGATTGAGCGGATGTACAGATGCGAGATCTCGCTATCGCGATAGCCAAAGACTTTCATGTAGCTGATCGAACGGGCGCTGTGGTCGATTACCGCCTTGGTCAGCAGGTACATAAACAGCAGGAAGATAAACACCGCGAGCCCGATCATCATTCCGATCATTTTGCTCATCATGCCGATGAACTGGTCGCCCACGGCCCGCATGTCGTCGGGCGTGGTGTCGCCGGCAAAGTAACGAGCATCGAGGTCGAGCTTCTCGTCGCTCACATATCCGTTAAAGTAGGCGGCGTCGTTGTCGAACAGCTCGTTAAAGTCGTCGATACTCATATAGATATTCATGTCCGACTTAGAGCCCCAAACGTAGTCCTTGCCCGCGTACTCAAAGGAATAATTCTCGCCCTCATACTTGTCGCTGAGCGTGACCTTCTGCCCCTCGCTCCAGCCAAACTTGTCGAGCAGGCCGCCGCCAAAGACGACGCGTCCGTCGCCGACGTCCAGCCCTTTCCAGTAGCGCGAATCGGATGAAATGCCGTAGACGGAAATCGTCTCCTCGCCATTACCATCGCCGCGGTCGTATTGCAGCTGGTAAACGGCATATTTCTCGGCCTGCGCGATTGCGCCCGCAACGTTGTCGGTCGTATTGACCGGGTGGATATCGTCGTTGTCAGTGTCGATCTTAGAGGCCTTGTCAATCAGATCGATAGCCTCGTCGCGGTTGCAGCCGAGGGCATCGGCAAGATCGTCAAGGCGCGCGTAGAGCGCATCCTTCTTGTCCTGGACCTTGGCAAGCGCGTCCTGCGCCGCGGCCAGGCTCTCGGCAGACGGAGATGCGGTCGCGGCATCGGCTGCTGCCTGCGTCGCATCGGCCGCGTCGTCAAGCTCGTCATCGGCATCCTGGGCAGCGGTTAGCAGCGCGCCGTCAACCGACTGCAAGCGCTCGAGTGCCGACCACTGCTCGCGCTCCTCGGCGGTGCCCTCGAGCTCCAGCGGCGCCTTGAGCGTGTACTGGTGCTCGGCGACCAGGCTTGTCTCGAGGTTGTCGGCGTAGTGCGTCATCGTGGACAGGATCGCCAGGCCAAAAAGCATCAGCAGCGAGGCAAACGCAATACCCACGAAGAGCGTGGCGAAGTTGCCCAGATTGCGCAGGAAGATACGCAGGCGGAAGCGGGAAACAAAACCCATGCGCTCCGGCAGCTGCAGGCCGCGCTTGGTGCCCGATTTGCCACTCGCCTCGTGACGAAGGAACTGCAACGGCGTCTTGCCCATCTTGTGAAGCAGACCCACCAGCGTGATGAGGATGAGCGCGGCGGCGGGAACCACGGCGCACTTCACAAAGATCTCCCAGCTCCAGTACACCTGGAAGGGCGGCAGGCTGTACGAACCGTAATAGAGGCTGCGCATGGGCTCGGTAAAGAACACAACGCCGAGTACTGTGCCCAAAAGCGCCGCGACCACGCCCACGATGGCGGGAAGCGCAAGGTAGTGCAGCACGATCTCGCGTCGACGATAGCCGCTGGCGAGCAGCGTGCCGATGATGGCGCTCTCCTCCTCGATGGTGGCGTCGGTAAGGACCACAAAGACAAACGCCATGATCACGATGATGATGTCGAGCAGCGTCATCCACATCATGGAGTCGCCGTCCACGTCGTCGCGCGCATAGCCAATGCCCTGATTGGAATCGGCATCGACCAGATCGTCCACGCGCGCATCGGCATCGGTTAGCGCCTCGACCATATCCTGCTCCGCATCGATGCGATCCGCGGTGGGGAGGTCGCGATCGGTAAAGGTAAAGGAGTAGGTGTAGGCAGGCGCGCCGCCGGCATCCTCGAGCGCGGCAAAGCCGGCGTCGGTGACCTCGGCCACGCCGTACGTGATGGTGTTCACCGTAAAGTCCGAATTGTTGAGGAACAGTGCCTGGCTATCGGGCTGGGTCATGATGCCGCAGATGGTGTAGGTGCGCCCCTCGAGCTCGACCTTATCGCCCACGGCGAGGTCGTTGTTGGTGGCAAAAACGCGATCGATGGCCACCTCGTCGTCCGCCTTGGGCTCCTTGCCCTCACAGTAGGACGCAATGTCCACCTTAGCGCGGTGCGCATAGGTGCGCAGCGTGTGCTTGGTGCCGTCGTCGCCGGCGGTCTTTTTGATGATGGCGTCGATGGAGAAATTCTTGTAGAGCGTGACGCCGCCGACGTCGTCGGCCGCGTCCTCGGCGGCCTTGAGTTGATCATCGGTAGCCTCGAAGGAGGTGGTCACGCGGCCGTCCTCAATCGTGTACGCATCGCGCATGTCGTCGATAAGGCAGCCGATGGAATGCGTTGCGAGCAAAAAGCCCGAGGTGAGAGCGATGCTTCCGCACATAAGCAAAAAGATGCCCAGGTACTTGCCGATATTGCGGCGCAGCTCGCGCGGGAGACGTTTTGCGAGAGGTGTCATGGCGCCGCCTACCAATCGAGCTCGGCGGCCGAGACGGGCGACTCGTTGAGCTCATCCTCGACGATGCGCCCGTCGCGCAGGCGCAGCACGCGATTGGCCATGCGCGCGATGGCGGCATTGTGGGTGACAATGATGATGGTGCAGCCGTAGGTACGGTTTACATCCTCCATGAGCTGCAAGATTTCCTTGGACGTCTTGTAGTCAAGCGCGCCCGTGGGCTCGTCGCACAGCAGTAGGCCCGGGTTTTTGACGAGCGCACGGCCGATGGCGCAGCGCTGCTGTTGGCCGCCCGAGACCTGGCGCGGGAACTTGTTGCGGTGCTCGTAAAGGCCCAGCGAACGCAGCAGGTCGTCGACATTGAGCGGGTTTTTGGACAGGTGTGCCGTGACCTCGATGTTTTCCTTGATGGTGAGGTCGGGCACCAGGTTGTAAAACTGGAAGACAAAGCCCAGCTCACGGCGGCGATACTCGCCCAGGTCGGCAGGCTTGAGCACCGTGAGGTCGCAGCCGTCCACCATGATGGAGCCGCCGTCAGCATCCTCCAGGCCGCCGATCAGGTTGAGAAAGGTCGACTTGCCCGAGCCCGAGGGCCCCAGCATGACGCAGATCTCGCCGCGGTTGATGGACGCGTCGATGCCATCAAGTACCGTCAGGCGCGCATCACCGTCGCCGTAGTGCTTTTTGAGATCCTTAACCTGGACGTAGGCTTCCTGCGTTGCCATGGTATCCCCTATTGTTAGCCCCGTACTACTTTATGAGCGTAATAGTAAACCTTGGCGAACTATTTTGGGGCGAGGCTTGGGATTTATTTCAGACTAGTCATTGGGGACGCTCTTAAACGACTAGGCGGCTAGGCGCGGGATTTGGCGCGTGCGAGGGCCAGGCCTACGGCGGCGATGGCCGCGGCAAAGAGCACCGTGACACCCAGATCGCAGGCGATATCGCCCAGCACGGCGGACGTCAGGTCCGCGGCGAGCGCCTTGCTGATCGCGTCGTTCACCCAAAACGTCGGCACAAAATGCGCAACGGTCTGCACGGCCGAGCCCATGAGCGACAGCGGCATCCAGGCGCCGCCCAAAAACGTCATGAGCATGCCGAGCAGGTTGCCCACGCCGTTGAGCAGCTCCTCGCGCGCACCCAGGCTCGAAAGGGCAAAGCCAACGGCCAGAGGCGTGCACGCAAGGGCAAACGTCGCCGCCAGCGCCAGGCACACACGGCCCACGCCGACCTCGGCGACCGCGCCGGCAAAGCCCACGACGCCCATCATGCTCGACACAAACCAGATGCAGACGGTGAGCACGGCGGCGGCCGCAAACACGGCAAGCGAACGCCGGCGCTCGGAGATTGGGCCGGCCTCCATGCGGCGCTCGCGCTCGGGCTCGTTCATGCCCGAGAACACCAGTCCCACCGACACGATGACCGACGAGATGATCGCGTACGCGCCAAAGTTGAAGTACGACTCGAGCGTGGCGGCGGCAGTCGAGTCGACCTTGACCTGCTCGATCTCGACCTCGGCACGCTCGGTGGCCGCGTGTTCGGCAGCCTTGGCGACGTCACCGCTGGAGGCAGCAGGCTCAAGTGCGGCCGCAGCGCCCGCGAGCGAGATCCAGCGCGAGGCCTCGGCAGACGAAAGCGCCGCCGCCATGGTGCCGGCACCGTAGGTCACATCGAGCTTGGGCAGGGACTCCCCCACGCGGGCGGCTGCAACAAGGTCGCCCTCAAACCCCTCCGGGATAAAGAACACGCAATCGGCGCTACCCTTGGCGCTGTTGCTCTTGGAGAGCGCGTCCGCGAGGTCGTAGGTGCCGTCGCCGACGCCCGTGACCAGCTCAAAACGCGAACCCAGATGCTTGGTAAGCGCACGCGAAAGGTCGCTGTCGTCGCGGTCGACCACGATCACGTTGGCATCGTAGGGCTTGTACTCGGTGAGCTGCGACGAGTTCCAGCTCACCGAGGCCGCGATGAATACGCCCATGAGCGAGATGAACACCGTATAGATGAGCAGGTAGAACGGGTGCGCCAGCGCCATGCGAAGCGCGGTCTTAAAGGTGCTCATAGCGGCTCCTTCCAAAGATCAGCGTGGCGGCGGCAACGAACAGCAGGGACATGAGGACGAGCGCGCCGGCGCGGACGGCAAAGGGGCCCAGGTCCTCAAAGAAATACAGGCGGTTGAACATGTCGCAGATGAGCTTGACGGGGTTGAGCCAGCACTCGGCCGGGCAGGCGCGGGCGACGTCATCGGCAAGCGCCATCGCCGGCTCGCCGTAGAGGCCGGCGAACAGGGCGCACGTGGTAGCAAAGCCCGTGAGGATGCCGGACTTGGACGACTTGCCGCCCTTAACGGGAAGTGTGCCCACAAAGAGTCCCAGGCCCGTGGCGGCAAGCGCGGAAGCGGCGCCGCCCACCAGACACAGCCCCTCGCGCCCGCCAAAGTCGACGCCCACGACCAGGCGCACGTAGCCGATTGCGATCGCCATCGAGGCGAAGGAAACCAGCCACGAGCCGACAAAGATGCCGGCCAGCGACGCCGTCTTGGAAAGGCCGCCCACGCAGCGACGCGCGCCAAGGCCCGACAGATTGGGCTGCAGATCGACGACGCTCAAGGCGGCAAACTCGGCAGACATCATCGCGACCAGGCCAAAGAGCGCGTAATAGTAGATGACCGTGCCATCGGGTGTGGTGCGTGTCAGGCTTACGCGGCGGGTACTGCCCTCGAGCGACAGGGCGCGCGCAACCGCCTCCGGGTCGGCGAGCGCCGCCGGGTTGTCCTGGGCAATCTGGGACATGAGCTCGGCATTTTGTGTATACGAGCTTGCCACCGTTTCCAGAATGCTGCGGTCGGTGAGCACCGACGACGCACGCGAGCTGTCATAGCTCGAAAGCAGCGTGAGCTTGGGTACGCCTGCGTCGTCGACCGTATAGATGCCCGCGACCTCGCCGGACTTGAGCGCACGGCTCGCATCGGCTGCGTCGTCGCACGTGTGGATCTCGAGCAGTTGTTCATTGCCTTCCTTGGCAAGCGACGTCGCCACATCCTTAAAGGTCGAAGCGTCCCAGGCCTCGTCCGACACGACGGCAACCGGCACCGGGTCGACCTTGCCGTCAGAGCTCAGGTTCGCAAACATAAACATGAACATCGTGGAAAGCGCGATGGGAAAGAGAGCACCCCAAACCCACGTGCTCGGCCGGCGCAGCAGCGTCTTGACCGTGATAATAATGGTGTTGAACATGGCTGCCCCCTAGTCGCGCAGCTCGCGGCCGGTGATCTCGAGGAACACGTCGTTGAGGGTCGGCGGCTCGCTCCACACGCGGCCGAGCGCCACGTCGGCGGCGCGCAGCGTGTCGAGGATGTCAACCAAATTGTGCGGGCTCGCTTCGCAGGTGCAGACGAGCTCGCCGCCGGACAGCTCAACCGAAAGCACGTGCTCGAGGGCGCGCAGCCGCTCGACCGTGGCGGTCTCGACGGCGCCGACCTCGACCGTCACGCGCTCGCCCATTTGAATCATGCGTTTGAGCTCGTCGTTGGTGCCCTGCGCCAGCACGCGCCCGCCGTCCATGATCATGATGCGGCTGCAGATCTGCTCGACTTCCTCCATATAATGGCTGGTATACACCACCGTGGCGCCCTCGTCGCGCAGGCGGCAGATGCCCTCCAGGATGGCGTTGCGACTCTGCGGGTCGACCGCCACCGTGGGCTCGTCAAAGAAGATGAGCTCGGGCTTGTGCGCGATGCCGCAGGCGATGTTGAGGCGACGCGCCAGGCCGCCCGAGAGCTTGCCGGGGCGAAACTTGGTAAAGTCGCCCAAGCCGACAAAGTCGATCGCCTCGTCCACCAGCGCGCGGCGGCGCTTGCGGTCGCTAACGTAAAGGCTGCAGAAATAGTCGATGTTCTCGCGCACGGTGAGCTCGTCGAACACCGCCACCTGTTGCGGCACCACGCCGATGCGGCGCTTGAGGTCGTAGCGAGCGGGCGTCATGGGCTCGCCAAAGAGCTCGATGGTGCCTTTGTCGTAGGCAAGCAGCTGCAGGATACAGTTGACGGACGTGGTTTTGCCCGAGCCGTTGGGGCCGAGCAGGCCAAAGATCTCGCCGGGGGCGATGCTCAGGTTAAAGTGGTCGAGCGCGATAAGATCGTCATAGCGCTTGACGAGGTTTTCGACGTGGACGATGTCTGTCATGAGGCGGCCCTTCCGTTGATTGCGGCCCGGTACGATTGCATCATCGCAGGAGCCGCCGGCGCGCACCAGTGAGCTTTGTCACGAGTGCGAGGCTTGGCCGCGTGGCCTGCCGACGCCCCCGATTTGCCGCGTGGGAGGAATGTCACAGTTGCGCAGGCGGCCCCTCCACCACGCGCGGCTTCGCGTACAATACCCGTATGAACAGGCTTTTCGACAAATCGATCGCGCTGGCGTGCTGTATTGCGGCCGCCATGGGTCTTGCTGTGGACGCTCGCCTAGTCGCGGCGTTTTGCCTTGGCGTTATTGCCACCTCGCTGGCCGAGGTGGCACAGGATGAACGCACGCGCCGTGCAAGCGAGGCCGCGAGCTACGTTTACATCATCGCGGCCGTCTTTATACCGCCGTTTGTGCCGTTTGCACCCCTCGCCCTCTATGACATCGCGCGACGCGTGCGCCGTGAACGCATCTGGCCCGCGCTGGCGATTGGCGCCGTGTGTGTCTGCGCGCTTGTCGCGGACCTTCGCGGCAGCGCGCTCACCACCCGAACGCTTCTACTGACCGCCATCCTTTCAGTTGCCGCCGCCTTGCTATCGCTACGTACCGCCCAGCTGGAGCGCGAGCAACAACGCATGCGCCGTACCCGCGACGAGCTGCAAGAACGAGCCCTCGCGCTCGAAGCGCGCAACCGTGACCTTGCCGACCGCCAGGACTACGAAGTCGAGCTCGCGACGCTCGCCGAACGCGCCCGCATCGCGCGCGAGATCCACGACAACGTCGGGCACCAGCTCACGCGCGCCTCACTGCAGGCCGAAGCCCTACGCGTGGTCCACGCCGACGAGCCTGGCGTCGCCGCCGATTTCGCCGACGTTAAACGCACGGTTGACGAGGCGCTCCAGCTTGTGCGCACCAGCGTCCACGCGCTCAACGACAACGCCGTCGACCTTTCCGTGCAGCTCGAACGCATTGTTGAAGGCGCGCGCTCGGACGGCGGCCCGCAGATTGAGCTTGAAGTTTTGGCCGAGCATGCGCCCGCAAATGTCGCCAACTGCTTTGCAGCGGTCCTGCGCGAGGCACTCTCCAATACCATGCGCCACGCTTGCGCCCAGACCGTCACCGTACGATGCATGGAACATCCGTCGTTTTACCAGCTTGTCGTTACCGACGATGGCGCGGGCGGGGTCCAAGCAAGCGGCCGCGGCGCTGCGGAGGGCATGGGGCTCGCCTCCATGCGCGAGCGCATCGAGGCGCTTGGCGGCACCTTCACCGCCGGCCCGCGTGCCAGCGCCGGCGGCTGGCGCGTGTTTGCCACCGTTCCCAAACAGCAAGGAGATGAGGACCGATGAGGCTCATCGTTGTCGACGACGACCGCTTAGTGGTCGATTCGCTCAAGATTATCCTGGGCGCCCAGCCGCAGATCGAGGTGGTGGGCACCGGCGCCAACGGCGACGACGCGGTCGCGCTCCACGCCGAGCACGCGCCCGACATCGCGCTGCTCGACATTCAGATGCCGGGACGCGACGGCCTATCGGCGGCGCGCGAGATCCTCGAGCGCGATCCTGCAGCACGCGTGGTGTTTCTGACGACATTTTCGGATGACGAGTACATTGTGTCGGCGCTCAAGCTGGGCGCCCGCGGCTACCTGATCAAGACCGATGTCGCCGCCATTCCGCCAGCACTGGCGCAGGTCATGGACGGTAAACGCGTGCTCGAGGGCAAGGCGATCGAGGATATCAACTTTGATGGGGCGGGCGTCGAGGCCGGCGCGACCCGCCGGCCCGCGGCCTTTGTCAGCCTGACTGACCGCGAGTTCGAAGTCGCCGAGCTCATCGCCCGCGGCCTCGACAACAAGGAGATTGCCGCCACGGCTTATATGGGGGAAGGCACGGTGCGCAACCACATCAGCTCAATCCTTGCCAAAATGGGCCTGCGTAACCGCACACAGATCGCCATCGCCTACCTGCGAGGGTAATTACCCGGCGACCGACCGCCCCGGCATAGCAAAATGGCTGTTACTAGTTTAATGCCATTTTAATACTATGCCGGTTTACTACGATGAATCGCCCCTTTCCGACCACGGCGAATCGCACGTTAGCAAAACCGCAGGTAGAGCACGTGCGGTTTCTAGAAAAATGCTGGCGTGGTCAGGAATGTCGGATTCATCGTAGTAAACCGGCATAGTTTTGCTTGGGCAACCCCGCACGAGCGCCATCTCGGACCCCGCGGGACCAAAAATGATCCGTTTTCCTCCGTCCCCAAGGGATCAGCCGGAACCGCCCGCCACGAAATCGGCCCATCTACTACGTTTGACTCGATACCCCTGACCAGACCTTCGTTTTGAACAAAACCGCAGGCGTTCTACCTGCGGTTTTGTTTTCGCGTTTTTTAGCATGGTTGGGGGTAAGGGGCTAAACGTAGTAAATAGGCCGGTTTCGTGGCGGCCCTTCTCGCCTACGCACAAAAGCGCCGCCACGGAGGAGGGAGATACCTCCGTGGCGGCTGGGGGTGGGG
>CABUXM010000059.1 GCA_902495545.1 uncultured Collinsella sp.
CCCCAGGATGCCACGGACAGTCTGGGCAGCCGCTGCCGGGCGATCGCGCAGGCCGTTGTGCGCGCCGGGAACCATTACGAGCGGACAGTCCAAAAGCTCAGCCGCTATCCTCGTTCCCGCCTCGCGAGGCGTACCAATCGAGAGCTCGCCCAAAAGCACGGCGGCCACCGTTTTCGACGCACGAACGCTATCCCAATCGGGAACGCAGGTCATAGTAATCCCGTATTCGTTTGCCATGAAACTGCGGCCGTTGCGCAGGGCATGCTTGGCTTCTGCCTCGGTTAACTTGGGGGCCTCAGGGTCCGAATCGCCGATGGCGCCCAGGAAGGCCCGTAATGCCCGGGAGACCTTTCCCGCGGCGATCATCTCGAGCAAAACCGGGGCCGCGCCCAGGCCGGCGCCCTCATCCGTCACGGCGGGTTCATGCAGGATCGTACGCGAGATTATGGCGGGGTTTGCACGGAGAAGCTCCAGGGCCACCAACGTACCGGCACTGTGCGCAAGCACGTTTGCCGGAGCGCCAATATGCTCGATAACAGCTTGCAGGTCGGCGGCTTGGGCGGCGAGGTCGTAGCGTCCGTCTGCAGCGTCGCCACTCTCGCCGCAACCGCGGCGGTCGTAGGCAATGACGCGATAGTCACAGGCGAGCTCGCGGGCAATGGCGTCAAAAAAGACGCCGTCGACGCAGGCGCCGTGAACGCACACCAAGGCGGGTGCATCAGACGACGCATCCGGGCCGGCATACTCGCGGCAGGCGATCGTGGTGCCCGCGTTCTCGACCGTAAAATCCATGTTGTGCCCCCCATCATCAATGCCCATCCAGTTGTACATCAGTACGGTTGGATGGACCCGCATTTCCTTACGCCTTGTTAACAGATTAACTGTACCTGACACGAGACTTTTCATAGCACCGCATAATGAGCGACGTGAAAAAACGAAACTTGTAAAGCAAGAGCCCACGCCTTGCTTTGGAGCCGATGCTATGCTTAGGCACAATTGTCTTGAGGAGCATATGCCTATGTCTACGTTTTTGAATGCCAGCCCCATCTTTGGGCCCGTTCGCAGCCGTCGTCTTGGCCTCTCGCTCGGCGTCAACATGATGCCGGCCAGCGGCAAAATCTGCACGTTCGACTGCATTTACTGCGAAAACGGCCTCAACGCCGAGCGCCCCTGCCACGAGCCGTATAACACGGCTGCCGTGGTACTCGACGCGCTCGAGGCAAAGCTGCGCGAGATGGCAGCCGAGGGCGAGCTCCCCGATGTGATCACCTTCGCAGGCAACGGCGAGCCCACCGCCGCGCCGGAGTTTCCGCAGGCCATCGCCGGTGCCGTCGCGCTGCGCGACCAGCTGGCCCCAAACACCAAGATCGCCGTGCTTTCCAACGGCACGCGCGCCGACCGCCCCCAGGTGCACGATGCGCTCATGATGGTCGACGACAACATCCTCAAGCTCGATACCGTCGACCCGGCGTTTATCCAGCTGCTCGACCAGCCTGTTGGCCCCTACGACGTCGAGCACCAGATCGAGACGTTCGCAAGCTTTGACGGTCACATTATTATTCAGACGATCTTTTTGACCGGCGAGTATCAGGGCAAGCCCATCGACAACACCGGCGAGGAGTACGTTGCCCCCTGGCTCGCGGCACTTGAGCGCATTCGCCCGCAGGAGGCGACCATCTACACGGTGGCGCGCGAGACGCCGATCGCCGGCCTTGCCAAAGCAGCGCCCGAGGTGCTCGACACGATTGCCGCACGTGTGCGTGCCCTCGGCATTCCCTGCCAGGTGAGCTACTAGCAAAACCACGCAGCAGCTCGTGCCCGCCATCCCACTCCATCAGCTGCGGTGATATAGTTCCTGTTTATGCTGTTAAACCGCTTAAATCGGAACTATATCACCGCAACTTTTATGGACGCGTGGGTGGGCTATACTAGCTGCGGATGAAAGGAAGTTAGCCATGTATGACAAAGGACCCGTGCCCGGCCGCAACGACGCCTGCTGGTGCGGCAGCGGAAAAAAATATAAGAAATGCCATAGCGCCTTCGACGAGCGCCTCGAGCGCCTGTGGGAGGAGGGCTGGGAGGTTCTGCCCCGCACGCTCTACAAGACGCCCGCCGACATCGAGGGCATCAAGCGCTCCGCCGCCATCAACGTAGGCGTGCTCGACTACGTAGGCGAGCACATCGCCGCAGGCATGACCACCAACCAGATCGACCAGATGATCTACGACTACACCGTCGAGCACGGTGGTACGCCGGCCGACCTCAACTACGAAGGCTACCCCAAGAGCGTATGCACCTCGATCAACGATGTGGTCTGTCACGGTATCCCCTGCGATACGGACGTGCTGCACGAGGGCGACATCATCAACGTGGACTGCTCCACGATTTTGGACGGCTACTTTAGCGACTCGAGCCGCATGTTCTGCATCGGCGAGGTCTCGGCCGAGCGCCAGCGCCTGGTCGACGTCACCCGCGCCAGCGTGGAAGCGGGCCTGGCTGCCGTCAAGCCGTGGCTGCCGCTCTCCGTCATGGCCGAGGCCGTGCAGAAGACGGTCGAGGACGCCGGATTTAGCGTGGTTCGCGAGTACGGCGGACACGGCATCGGTAAGGAGTTCCACGAGGACCCGTTTGTGGGCTTTACCACCGAGGCACCCGATGTGGACACCATCATGGCTCCGGGCATGGTCTTTACCATTGAGCCCATGGTCAACGCCGGAGCGCCCGACATTAAGATTAGCAAGGGTGACGGTTGGTGCGTGCGCACCAAGGACGGCAGCGATTCGGCCCAGTGCGAGGTACAGCTCGTGGTGACCGAGGACGGCTACGAGCTGCTGAGCTGGTAGCCGTGGATGCGCCGGGCTTCGCGATGGATATGTTTACCATCGCGAAGCCCGGCGTTTTATTTGAACGTTTTGCCTGATAAAACCTGCCAAAAATGAACCTGTCCCTTTTTGGCAGGTCGAGCGGAGAGGACTGCTTGTGAACATCCTGGTTTTGCTGCCCGTCAACGACCGTCATCGCGCAATTCTTGAGTCGAGCGCTCCGGGCGAGGACTTTATCTACACGAGCTCCGACGCCGCCACGCGCGAGCAGGTCGCTGATGCCGACGTGATCTTGGGCAACATCGACCCTGACATGCTCACGGCATGCGAGCACCTCCAGCTGTTGCAACTGCAGACCGCGGGCTATGACGACTACCTTGCCGCCGGCACCGTGCCGGCCGACGCCAAACTGTCTTGCTCGGTGGGCGCCTACGGCCAGGCCGTAAGCGAGCACATGTTTGCCATGGTGCTGTCTATGATGAAACGCCTGCCCGGCTACCAGGACCTGCAGCGCGAGCATCGCTGGGAGGACTTGGGCGCGGTCACCTCGCTCAAAAACGCCAACGTGCTGGTGCTGGGCGCGGGCGATATCGGCGGCCACTTTGCCACGCTCTGCCGCAGCATGGGCGCGCACGTCCGCGGCATCAAGCGCCATCCGCTCGTCTACCCCATTGTGTTTGAGGACATGGACGGCATGGACGCCCTGCCCGAGCGCCTGGCCGAGGCTGACATCGTCGCATCCTTTATGCCCAGCACGCCCGAGACCCGCGGTCTGGCGAACGCCGAGTTCTTCGCCGCGATGAAACCAGGCGCCTTCTTTGCCAACGGCGGCCGCGGCGACCTTGTTGTTGCCGACGATCTGGTTGCCGCTCTTGAGTCCGGACACCTTGCCGGTGCCGCGGTCGACGTCACCGACCCCGAGCCGCTGCCTGAGACAAGCCCCCTGTGGGATGCGCCCAACATGCTCATCACACCGCACGTCTCGGGCTGGTTCCACCTGGCCGCCACGCTCAACAATGTGGTCGACATCGCCGCGGAGAACCTGCGTCACCTGCAGGCGGGCGAAACGCTTCGCTGCTGGATCGAGCATTAGGGTTCCGCCGTTCTAACGAACGGCGGACCGGTCGACGCTGCGAGCCGCCCAGAGCGACAAATTGTCATTCAAAAGGCAAGGCATGACCAGAAGGTCTATGCCTTGCCTTTTTCATGCCAACTTGTTCGCTCTGGACGTCGCTCGCTGACGTTTGCTCAACCCGCGGTGTGTTAACAATTCTGTCCAGCTGTTGGCATTGCGGCATTTGTCCAGATAAAACCTGCCAAAAATGAACCTGTCCCTTTTTGGTAGGTTTGGCGCAATGGAGTCAGGTTGGCTTGCGCTATACCGGTAGTTCTGTCTGCGACACTCTCGCCAAAGTGATATCAAACATACATCTAGCGTTTTCGACACTTCGCTTATTAGAGCCAGTCCGTCTCCTCGTCATAGCGGTCCGAATAGGCGTTACGCTTGAGTTCTTCAGCACTCGTTGGTCGCGCCTTGGACACGTCGACCCCTGACTCATGGCAAGCGGCGACGAACAGCTGTAAACCCCGATCAATAAGCTGAGCCCCACGCTCGGCCTTCATTTCTTCGGCTCGCATTTAGAGCTCCACGCTTTCGGCGCCGTTGATGGTTAGGTTTCGCTCGTAGAAGGCGGTGAGAGCGCGGATGGCGTACATCACGTCGCGTACGCCGCCGGTCTCGTAGCTCGAATGCATGGCCAGCTGCGGCAGGCCCACGTCCACGGCATGCATGCTCGCCTGCATGTTCGACAGGTTGCCGAGCGTGGAGCCACCCGCCATATCACTCTTGTTGGCGAAGGCCTGCGTGGGCACGTCGGCGTCATCGCAAATAGCCTGGAACACCGCGCGGCTAAAGGCGTCGGTGCAGTAGTGCTGGTTGGCAGCCTCCTTGATGACGATGCCGCCGTTGAGCACAACCTGGTTGCGTGCATCGCACTTCTCGGCGTGGTTGGGGTGCACGGCATGTGCATTGTCGCAGCTCACGAGCATCGAGGCGGCAAGCGCACGGTGGTACGACTCGTCGTCAAAACCCAGCGAACCGTTAATGCGGCGCAGCGCGTCGGCCAAGAACGTCGACATGGCGCCCTGCTTGGTCTCGGAGCCAACCTCCTCATTATCAAAGCAGCAGAAGACCGAAACATCGTGCGCGTTCTCGGCACCCAAAAATGCCTGCAGCGCGGTGTAGGCGCAGGCCAGGTCGTCAAGCTTGGGCGTCGAGATAAACTCGTCGGCCCAGCCCCAAATGCGCGCATCCTGACGATTGACCAGGAACAGATCGCGGCCCAGAATCTGCTCGGGCTCAACGTCCAGCTCGTCGGCGATCAGAGCATCAAAGTCGCCCTGCTTAAGGTCGCCAGCGCTGATGAGCGGGCACAGGTCGACGGCTCGGTTGGGCGCAAAGCCCTCGTTAACGCCGCGGTTCATATGGATGGCAAGGCTCGGAATGATAGCAACCTCGCGCTCGGTGGCAAGCAGGCGGCTCTCGATACGGTCGCCCTCGCGCACCAGCACACGTCCGGCCAGCGCCAGCGGGCGGTCGAACCAGGTGTAGTCGATCATGCCGCCGTAGGCCTCGGTGTTCAGGCGCAGCGTCTCGCCCGCGCCGTCGAGCTCGGGCACGGCCTTGACCTTAAACGTCGGCGAATCGCTGTGCGACGCCGTAAGTTGAAAATGATAGTCACCGGCAACGCCGTCCTCGCCCCACGTCGCGGCCAGGTCCTCGCCCACCTTAAAGGCAACAACGCTCGAGGTGTTGCGCTGCGTGTAATAACGCCCGCCCGGCTCGATGTCCCATGCCGCGTTCTCGGGCAGGTAGGTAAAGCCCGCCTCGTCGAGCTCGGCCATAATGGTCGCCGCCGTATGGAACATGCTGGGGCATGCCTCGATAAAGTCGATAAGGTCGTTGGCAGCCTCGATATCGTCGGCCGTCACGTGCGCGCACTCGGGCGCTTCCTGATCCGTCATGCTCTCCCCTTTCGCTGGGTTGATGGTCCCCTCCAGCATACCCCGATGTGCCAGCACCGCACTCTTCATTCCGTGCTTAATTCCGCGTTGCCCACCGGCTTGCGAATTTCTAACATTGCTTACATTTCTCTACGCTTGAGCTAACACGTTTTACCCCCGCATCAACAGTGTGCGGGGGTAAACTTATGCGCATGTTATAACTTGCCCGGAAGGATTCACCATGCTTAGGATCGGTCTTCTTACTAGTGGCGGCGACTGCCAGGCGCTCAACGCCACCATGCGCGGCATCGTCAAAACGCTTATGACCAATAGCGAAGAACCTATCGAGATCTACGGTTTTGAGGACGGCTACCAGGGCCTTATCTACAGCAGATTCCGCGTCATGTCGCCCGCCGATTTTAGCGGCATCCTCACCCGCGGCGGCACCATCCTGGGCACGAGCCGCACGCCGTTCAAGCGTCTGGACACTCCCGAGGCCGACGGCGTCGAGAAGGTGCCGGCAATGGTCCACACCTATCACAAGCTGCAGCTCGACTGCCTGTTTATGCTGGGCGGCAACGGCTCCACCAAGACCGCCAACCGTCTGCGCGAAGAGGGCCTCAACGTTATCGCTCTGCCCAAGACCATCGATAACGACACCTGGGGCACCGAGATGACGTTTGGCTTTACGAGCGCCATCGACGTCGCCACCAAGTGCATCGACGACATCCACACCACCGCCTCGAGCCACGGCCGCGTGTTCGTTATCGAGATCATGGGGCACAAGGTTGGCTGGATCCCGCTGTACGCCGGCGTTGCGGGTGGCGCGGACGTCATCCTGATTCCCGAGATCCCCTACGACATGGACCAGGTCATCAAGACCATCGAGCATCGCATGGAGACTGGCAGCCGCTTTACCATCGTGGCCGTCGCCGAGGGCGCTATCTCCAAGGAAGACGCGGCGCTGTCCAAGAAGGAGTACAAGAAGAAGCTCGCCGAGCGCACGAGCCCGTCGATCGTCTACGACATCGCCAAGGAGATCGAGGCCAAGACCGGTCGCGAGACCCGCGTCGCCATCCCCGGCCACACGCAGCGCGGCGGTCAGCCCGACGCCCAGGACCGCATCTTTGCGACCCAGTGTGGCGTCGAAGCCGCGCTTGGCTGCCTACGCGGCGAGTTTGGCTACATGATTGCCCTGCGCGACGGCAAGATGTGCCACATGCCGCTTGAGGATGTCGCCGGCAAGCTCAAGTTTGTCGACCCCCAGAGCGATCTGGTGCGCGAGGCCAAGGCGCTGGGCATCAGCTTCGGCGACGAATAGCCTCGGCTGGAACCGCCCCCATCGGAGGCCCCAGGGCTTGCCTCCCAAATCGTCCTCGGACATGTCTGGACCCCGCCGTGCGCTTCGCGCGGCGGGGTCCTTCCGTCCTGCGGAAAGATTTGGGAGGTAAGCCCTGGGGCCTCCTGCGGCAACTAGGGAGGCCGAGGCTATTCGTCTTCTTGCTGCGGGTGCCTGGTCTGAAATTAAGTTGCGGTGAAATAGTTCCTGCTTAGCCCGCAAATGGCTGAATCTAGGAACTATTCCACCGCAACTTACTGAATGGGGGCTCTTAGCTGCTACCTGCACTGACATTTGTCCTGAAATGGCTGGTCGTTAGGGGTTGCTACCGGTAGTTGCGGTAGGGTTGGAGCAGATTCTAACTAGAAATGGTGGTCGCCACCGGTTGTTCTCGGCATACTCGGCTCATTCGATTACGATCACCACATGAAAGGAACTGTTATGGATCTTGCGATGGCGCAGCGGCTCGTTGATCGTCGCAAAGCCGCCGGGCTTTCTCAGGAGGCGCTTGCCGCCCAGCTGGGCGTGAGTCGTCAGGCTGTCAGTAAATGGGAGCGCAGCGAATCCTCGCCCGATACCGATAACCTTATTGCGCTCGCCGCGCTGTATGGCGTGTCGCTGGATGAGCTGCTGTATGGGGAGGCGGTGGATAGCACTGATGACTCGCAAGCTGATGATGAGGCACAGAACAGCAACGCCGGCACCAAAACTTCAGATGAGACCGGAGAGGCTGAGGCTTCTACTGAGCACGCTGGTTACAGCGATAAGCCACTTGTCGATATTTCCCTCGCGCGAGGCATCCACGTTATTGATCCCAACAAAGGCGAAGAGGTCCATGTTGGCTGGAGTGGCATCCATGTGGCTAACGAGCGCAAGGGCGAAGAGATCCATGTGGGGCCAGGCGGATTGCATATCGATACGCTTGAGGACGATGGACATAGCGTGCGTACCAATGACGACGGCACCGTCACCATCGACGGCGAGACGTTCTCCAGCTGGAAGGAAGCACACGACAAGCTCGACCATCATGGCAAGTATTTCCACACCAAGGTCGGACGTGCATGGAACAAGTTTCCCTTTCCCGCACTTGTCACTCTCGCCTATCTGGCGCTCGGCATTGTCTACGGCACATGGGCTACGGGACTCTTCCTCGTCTTTTTGATTCCCGTCTATTACGCGCTTGGCGACTTTATCGATCGACGCCGCCTGTCCAAGCTGATTGACGGCGTTTACCCAGCATCCGCCATTGCATGGTTTCTCTATATGTGGCTTTGCCTGGGACAGCCCCATCCTGCATGGATCATCCTCATCACGATTCCCATCGTAAAGGCGCTCATGCGCTGGTGTCGCAAACAATGGAAGTGCCGCAAACAGGCCTAAACCATCCCAGTCCGACAGCAGCACCCAGCTAGTACCCCTCGCCCATCCCTCCTATGTTGCGGTGATATAGTTCCGGTTTTAGCCTTGAGTAGTCGAGTTTAGGAACTATTCCACCGCAACTTACGAATGATCGGAGCGGCTACAGTACAAGCGTCGGCGTTCGTTTGATGGTCCGCCACGAAAAGGGGCCATCTACTACGTTTAGCCCGAAGGGGCCAACCATGACCGCCTTTTTTGAAAATCGACAGGCCTTCTACCTGCGGTTTTATTTTTCGTTTTCCCGGCATGGTTGAGGGTATCCAATTAAACGTAGTAGATAGGCCCATTTTGTGGCATATGACCCATTCAAGCCCAATCTCGAAGACTAAAGAGAACCTCTCATCCACGCCTGCGAGCAGAAGATAACAAAGCATAGCAAGGCGACAAACGTCGGGTCGCCCGTAGGTGCCCGGCGTTTGCCCAGATAAAACCTGCCAAAATAAACCTGTCCCTTTTTGGCAGGTTACTCGGCGCTCTTGAGGGCGCCGACCATGTCGATCTTATTGAGGGTGCGATTGGTAGCGAGGTTGACGATAAACGTAAAGGCAAAGGCCAGCAGCACGGATAGCACGTAGCTCAGCGGCTCGACCTCAACGTCAAAGTACAGCGACGGCATCTGCAAAATGTAGGTAAAGCTCTCGGCCAGCAAGCCGCCCAGCGGTACGCCCAGTGCGGCTCCAATCGCCGTAAGAATCAACGTCTCCTTGTTGACGTAATGGTGCACCTCGCCACGGCGAAAGCCTAGTACCTTGATGGTCGCCAGCTCGCGTTCGCGCTCCGAAATATTCGTATTAGACAGCGTAAACACCACCACAAACGATAGGCACGCCGCCATAAAGGTCACAAGCACCACGACCGAATTGATAATCGTAAAGTTTGCCTCATAGTTTTCCCAATGCTCGGCGGTACTCGACAGCGTAATCCACCCATCGCTCTTAAGACGGTTGGTAAACGCAATCTGATCGGCCGACGAGCCCTTAAGCAGCGCAAGGATGCCGTTAAGGCGTGCGCTTCGGCCAAACGCGCGCTCATAGGTGCCCTGCGTCATGTAAAGCGTGTTGCCCAGATAGTTGAGCGAAATGTCGCTGATTTTAACCTTGGCAACATTGAGCGACGAATCCTGGACGTGAGCCGTGTCACCCAGCTTGATCCCCAGTACCAGCTGAGAGTTCTTGCTCAGATACACATCCCCGTCACGCAGGGTGAGCGGTTCTTTGGACTCATCCTCAAGGCGAACATAGTCGTCCAGATCGTTCGTGCGGTCATCGGGCACCACGATCAGCTGCACGGTCTCGCTCTTTCCGCCGAATGTAAAGGTGACGTTGTCGGTCATAATCGGCAGCGTCGAAGTCACGGTCACGTTGGAATCATTGGCCGCGCTGCGCTCATCGAGCGCCGCGCACGCCTGCGTAAAGTCATCGGGGTTGGCGACCGCCAGCAGGTCATAACGCGTGATATGTCCGTACTGCTTGGGCGAAAGCGCGACCGACGTATCACGGATGCCCATACCGCAAATCACAAGCGCGGTACAACCCGCGATGCCAAAGATGGTCATAAAGGCACGCTTTTTGTAGCGGAACAGGTTACGCGCTGCCACCTTATTCAAAAAGCCCATGCGGCGCCAGATAAAGCCAATGCGCTCGAGCAAGATGCGCGAGCCGGCGCGCGGGGCCTTGGGGCGCATGAGCGAGGCGGGGGTCTCGGCCATCTCGTGGCGGCAGGCGATAATCGTGGCGCCCACCACGCCCGCGGCAAACAGCGCCACCGACACGATCGACGACACGATGTCGTACGAAAGCAGCATCTGGGGCAGTGAGTACATGTCGTCGAACACCGTAAACAAGAACAGCGGCAGGCCCACAAATCCGATGATGTTACCGAGTACGCCGCCAATCAGACACGCCCACAGCGAGTAGTCCACATATTTGGACAGGATACGCCCGCGTGAATAGCCGAGCGCCTTGTACAGGCCGATAAGCGTGCGCTCCTCCTCGACCATACGTGTGGCGGTGGTGAGGCTGATGAGCACGGCGACGATAAAGAAGATGAACGGGAACACCGTGGCGATGGCCTCAATTGACGAGCTATCGCTCTCGACGCTCGAGTAGCTTGCGATATTGCCGCGGTCTTGGATGTACCAGGTGCATTCTCCCAGGTCAGAGAGGTCGGCGCGGGCATCGGCAAACTGCTGGTCGGCGGCGGCACGGCGCTGGTCCAGGTCGGCTTGTGCCTGCGCACGCTCGTCGCTGCCCTCGGCCATACGGTCAATGTTGCCCTGTTCAATCCCAAAGAGCATATTCGTCTGGCGCTCGGCCGCATCCAAGCTTGCCGGCGTGTCGACCGTCAGCTCCTGAGCGCGCGCCTTCTCACGCTCCTCGCGGATCTTCTCGATATTGCCCTTGACCTCATTGATCTTTGCCGTGTAGGCATTCGAATAGGAGTTGAGGCTCTTGGCTCCTTCAACGATCACGTGGACAGCGGAGTAGGAAGAAGATGTCGCGGCATCCTCGCTCACATAGAACTTATAGTCCGCCGCCGAAGCAGCGCGAAAGGCGTTGACCGTCGAGTCGGAGCTCACGTCGGTGGGATCGAGAACCTCGGCCGTAATGGTGTAATCGCCCGCGGCAAACTGGTCCTTGGCGCTTTGGTTCGACGAGCTCGCGTCATTGGCGGCAAAACTCACCGTATCGCCGATTTTCTTGCCCGAAGCCTTCAAGAACTTCGAAGTCACCGCGACCTCACCGGCGCTCTCGGGCAAATCGCCGCTCACCAGCACCGGTTGATCGATATTCTCCTTGGAAAGACTCTGCACGACCACGCGCTCGCGCGTTGTACCCACGGCGGTGTAGGCGGTCTCGGTGTAGATGCCCTCGGCCGTCTCGACGCCGTCGACCTCTTGAATGGCTGCAAGATCGTCGCGCGTAAGGCCATAGGTCGACTGCACGTTAATGTCATAGACATTCTGCTGGTCAAAGTAAGCATCGACCGAATCGCGCAGGTCCTCGCAACCCGCCTTAAGACCGCACATCACGCTCACGCCGAGCGCGGTGATCACGACGATAGACAAGAAGCGTTTGAGGCTGCCGCGAACCGTGCGGTAGATGCCACGGCGGAAAACCGTCGGCACCATGTCGTTTGAGCTTTGGGCGGTGCGATAGGTCGTAAAATCCTGCGCGCGCTCCGTGTTCTGCGCGTCGCGGCGTTGGCTGTTTTGGCGGTCCTGATCCATGGGCGCTACCACTCGATCGTCTCGATCGGCACGGGATTTTGCTGGACCGTCTCGCTCTCCACGCGGCCGTTCTTAAAGCGAATCAAGCGATCGGCCATGGGCGCCAGCGCGGAGTTGTGAGTGATAATGATGACCGTAATGCCCTGCTTGCGGCAGGTGTCCTGCAGCAACTGCAAAATCTGCTTGCCGGTTTTGTAGTCGAGTGCGCCCGTGGGCTCGTCGCACAGAAGCAGCTTGGGATTCTTGGCCAGTGCGCGGGCGATGGACACGCGCTGCTGCTCGCCGCCCGAAAGCTGTGCCGGAAAATTGCCCAGGCGCTCGCCCAGACCAACCTGGTGAAGCGTCTGTTCGGCATCGAGCGAATCGGGGCAGATCTGAGCTGCGAGCTCGACGTTTTCGAGCGCCGTCAGGTTGGGGACCAGATTGTAGAACTGGAAAACAAAGCCGACGTCGGCGCGGCGGTATTCCACGAGCTGCGCCTCGTTGGAGGAGCTCACGTCGCGCCCGTCCACCGTCACGGTGCCAGAGGTTACCGTATCCATGCCGCCCAGGATATTGAGCGCCGTGGTCTTCCCGGCACCCGAAGCACCCAGAATGATGGCGAGCTCGCCACGCTCGACCGTAAAGCTCGCGCCGTCGAGTGCATGAATGCGGGCATCGCCCTCGCCGTATGCTTTGATGACGTCTTTGAATTCGATATAGGCCATCGATCGGTTCCCATCTGGTCGGATAACTCTTTAGTATTACCCATTTCGCACCGACCAAAAAGGGACAGGTTCATTTTGGCAGGTTTTATATGGGGAAACGGCAGTCATAGATGAGGCGCCGGGAAGGCAGAGAAATCATCGACGGGGTCAGGCCGACCGCCAAACACCACGCACGCATCTCAATCTGTCAGCCAAATTATTCGAACAGCTGTTCGTTTCTATGATATGATTCCGTTATCTAAGCAGGCCAATACGCAGAAAGGCGGCCAACATGGCGTTCGACTTTAAGAAGGAATGCAAGGAGCTCTACAAACCTGCAAGCAAGCCGAGTATCGTAACTGTCCCGCCTATGAGCTACGTTGCCGTTCGCGGAAAGGGCGACCCAAATACTGAAGGTGGCGAGTATCAAAACGCCCTGCCGCTGCTTTACGGCATCGCCTATACCGTCAAGATGTCGAAGAAAGGCTCAAGGAGTATCGAGGGCTATTTCGACTTTGTGGTACCGCCGCTCGAGGGTTTCTGGTGGCAAGACTCCCCGAGCGGCGACATCGATTATGTACGCAAGGACGATTTCAACTTTATCTCGTGCATCCGCCTGCCCGATTTCGTCAGCCGAGATGATTTTGACTGGGCAGTCGCGGAAGCCACGACCAAAAAGAAACTGGACTTTTCCGCCGTCGAGCTGCTTAAAGTTGACGAGGGTCTCTGCGTTCAATGCATGCATACCGGACCCTATGACAGCGAGCCGGCAACCGTAAACGCCATGCATGAATACACGGCCGAGCAGGGCTATGTCCCCGACTTCTCAGACACCCGTTTACACCACGAAATCTATCTCTCCGATCCACGCAAATGTGCACCGGAGAAACTTAAGACCGTGGTTCGTCATCCTATCAAGCGTGCTGAATAGCGTGGAGCGTCATTTCACGCGCTAGGTTTTAAGCCAGCCAACCAGCCGCCTCCTAGGCCGTCCGGTAATTATCTTGACGCGGCCCGTCGCATCTTATAAGTTTGTTTTGCTAAAGCTGGAAAGCCTCTCAACGATGCGCAACTCCAGCTCTTTTTCTATCAAGAG
>CABUXM010000060.1 GCA_902495545.1 uncultured Collinsella sp.
CGTGCGATCGCGCCTGCGGGCGTCGAGCGTTTTGATGGGCTGGGGCATGGAAGATTCGCTTGAGCGCGCGGACGCCATGCGCTCGCGCGGGTGGGGCGCCGCGACTCGTCGCACGACGTACGCGCGGTATCGGCTGGCGTGCGGCGACGCTGCCGCGCTGGTTGGACTTGCGGCGTTTGGTGTGGCCACGGCGGCAGTGGCGTGGATCGCGACGACGCAGTATTCGTTTTACCCGCAGCTTTCGGTGCCCGCGCCGTGGCTGGGCTATGTCGTGTATGCTGCCTGGATGGTGCTGCCCTGCGTGTTGCATGCAATCGATGAGAAGAGGTTTGGCTGATGGCTCGGTTGGACGGGAGCATGATGGCGGGCGCGGTGTGCGGCCCGGATGTGCCAGCGATTGAGGTGCGGGGCCTGAGCTTTGCCTACCCCGGGGCTGATGCTGCGGTGCTCGAGGGGCTCGACTGGTCTGTTCCCCAAGGCGCATTTGCGCTGCTTGTTGGCGGCACCGGATCGGGTAAGTCGACGCTGCTGTCGCTGCTCAAGCCCGAGATCGCTCCGGCGGGCGAGCGCACTGGCGATGCGCGCGTGCTGGGCGAGAACGTTGCCGACATGGACGTGCGCGCGTCTGCGGAGCGCGTGGGCTATGTGTTCCAGGACCCCGAGAACCAGATTGTGTGCGAGACCGTGTGGCACGAGATGGCGTTTGGCCTAGAGAATCTGGGTGTGTCGCGTGACGAGATGCGCCGCCGTGTTGCCGAGACCAGCTATTTCTTTGGTCTGGAGGACTGGCTTCATCGTGATACCGATACGCTTTCGGGTGGCCGCAAGCAGCTGCTGTCGCTTGCCGCCGTCCTGGCACTGCGTCCGCGTGTGCTGCTACTCGACGAGCCCACGTCTCAGCTTGATCCGGTTGCGGAGAAGAATTTCCTGCACGCGCTGTTTCGTGTGAATCGCGAGCTGGGCTGCACGGTTGTTGTGGCGACGCATCAGCCGCGCCCAATGCTCGAATACGCGACGTGTGCGTACCGGATTGAGGACGGTCGCGTGCGCGAGGTGGCGGATATGGCTTCTTTGGGATGCCGAGAATCGCTGTTTTCCGATGACATGTTGGGGTGGGGTGCCATCCGATGTGCAAAAAACGGAGTATTCAGCAGGCGTGAGGACAATTTGGGCTCTCTGGAGCCGCCCGGGGACGTATCGAGCGCGAAAAAAAGTTTGGAATTGGGCAAATCGTCCGAATTTGTGGCGCAAACGTCGCTCGAGAACGGCTCGGAAGCCTTCTCGCGCACGGATGGAGGCAAAATACTCCAAAAAATGCACGGCGGGTCGGCTACCGCCCTGTCGGAAGGCTGGTTTCGCTACGATCGCGCGGGCGGTTGGGTGCTGCGTGGGCTCGATGTGACGTTTTCATCCGGCGCGGTGCATGCGGTCGTGGGCGGAAACGGCTGCGGCAAGTCGACGATGCTCTCGGTGCTGGCCAAGACGGCTAAGCTGCAGCGTGGCCGCATGGTGCGTGGGATGGCTTCGGCGGCGCTGCTGCCACAGAATCCCAAGGCATTGCTGGTCGCCGAAACGGTGCGCGACGAGCTGATGGAATGGGCTTCGGCCTGCGGATACGACGAGGCCGCAGCACAGGAGCAGGCAGCGCGCCTGGGCCTGGCGGGCTTGGAGGTGCGTCACCCGTACGATCTTTCGGGCGGTCAGCGTCAGCTGCTTGCGTTGGCAAAGCTGCTGTTGATTGGTCCGGAGCTGCTGCTGCTTGATGAGCCCACCAAGGGCCTTGATCTGGCAAGTCGCTGCATTATCGCCCGAGCCCTGCGCGAGCATGCGCAGGGCGGCGGCACTGTCGTCATTGCCACGCACGACTTAGACTTTGCCGAGCAAGTGTCCGACGACGTCGCCATGATGTTCGACGGCGAGATCGCCTGCATGGAGCCTCCGGCAGATTTCTTTGCCGACAACGTGTTCTACAGGGCGTGATGGGATGACGGATCATCGCGCCGCGCGCCTACTCACAAAAATGGAGATTCCGCTGCTCCTGGCGGTGCCGGCAGTGATGACTACGGCGTTGCTGGCGGGCATTGAGCAGGCGGCGCTTGCCATGCTGGTTGTAGTGGCGCTGGTGCTTGCGCTGTTCTTTGCGGGCTACGAGGCGTCGCGACCGGGCCTGCGCCAGATCATGCCCACGTTGGTGCTGGCGGCGCTGGCCGCGGCGGGGCGCATCTTGTTCGGCCCCATTCCCGATTTTAAGCCCGTGAGCGCCATCGCCATTATCGCGGGGGCCACGTTGGGTCGACGCAACGGCTTCATGGTCGGTGCGCTGGCGGCGCTGACCAGCAATTTCTTTTTTGGACAGGGCATGTGGACGCCATGGCAGATGTACGCCTGGGGCCTGGTTGGCTATATCGGTGGCGCGCTGGCGCATGCGGGTGCGTTCGACCGTGCGGATGGAACCGTGCGCATGCCGGCGCTGATAGCGTACGGCTTTGCCTCGGGCTTGCTGTATGGCGTTGTGATCAACGCCTACGACGTCATCGGTTTTGTGCAGCCGCTCACCTGGGCAGGAGCTGTAGCGCGTCTTGCTACGGCGGTACCGTTCGATATCACGCACGGACTCGCGACCTGCGTGTTTTTGGCCGCGCTCTACAAATCTTGGTGCCGACGGATTGATCGCGTCGTTGTGAAATACGGACTATAGGGCACCCGCGTCTTTCGCAAACTTGCGGTGGAATAGTTCTCGTTTTTGGCTATTTGAGGACCAAACGGGAACTATTTCACCGCAACTTATAGGGGGAGAGGAGTCACATGATCTGTTTTACTCTGTCCCCCAGGAATTACTTGGGGTTAGAGCTCCAAGGCGAGGGTGACGGGGCAGTGGTCGCTGCCGAAGATGTCGCCGCGGATGCCGGTGTCGCGTACGTTGCCGGCGATTGCGTCGCTTACCAGGAAGTAGTCGATGCGCCAGCCTGCGTTGTTCTTGCGGGCATTAAAGCGGTAGCTCCACCAGCTGTAGACGCCCTCGACGTCCGGATTGGCCGCGCGCCAGGTGTCGGTAAAACCGGCGTCGAGCAGCTCGGTAAACTTGCCGCGCTCCTCATCCGAAAAGCCTGCGTTACCGCGGTTGGACTTGGGGTTCTTAAGGTCGATCTCCTCGTGAGCCACGTTAAAGTCGCCGCAGGTTACGACGGGCTTGCCGGCATCGCGCTCAAGCGCGCTCAAAAAGCCGCGATAGGCATCGTCCCAGGCCATGCGTACATCGATGCGCGCGAGCTCGTTTTGGGCGTTGGGCGTATAGACGTCGACAAACCAAAACTTGTCGAACTCGAGCGCGCAGACGCGGGCCTCGGTTGCGGCTTGGGCGACGAGCTCGGCCGCCTCGCCCTCGCCGGCGTAGGGCAGCAGCGCGTCGGCGCGCAGCACGCGCTGCGGCTCCTGGCGGCTAAAGACCGCGGTGCCCGCGTAGCCCTTGCGCTGGGCGTAGCTCCAGGTTTGGTGATAGCCGGGCAGATCGATATCGACCTGGCCCTCCTGCAGCTTGGTCTCTTGCAGCGCCAGGATATCGACATTGAGCTCCTGTGCGATCTGGATAAAGCTCGGGTCTTTTTTGAGCACGGCGCGCAGGCCGTTGACGTTCCACGAGGCGAACGTGTAAGTCTGAGACATGGTGTCCTTTCGACGGGGTTGGCAGGCTTAAGATTAGCGCAACAGGGGCGGGGCGGAGTCCGCGAGCGATAGCGCGATCGCCGCCGTCCCGGAGACACGGACGGAGGACATATATGACGCAGGCAATATCGGACCCCAAACAGGCCTCCGCCGCGCTGGCGGAACTGTTCGAAACCCATAGCCACGTGGTCTTCTTTGGCGGCGCGGGCGTTTCCACGGCAAGCGGCATTCCCGATTTCCGCAGCGTGGACGGTCTGTATCACCAGCGGTTTTCCTATCCGCCCGAGACTATGCTCTCGCACAGCTTCTACGAGGCGCATCCGGCGGAGTTTTTCGACTTCTACCGGACCAAGATGATCGCGCTGGGCGCCAAGCCCAACCACTGCCACGCCAAGCTGGCGGAGCTGGAGCGCGCCGGCAAGCTTGCCGCCGTGGTGACTCAAAACATCGATGGCCTGCATCAGGCGGCTGGTTCACGGCACGTGTTTGAGCTGCATGGCTCGGTCCACCGCAATATCTGCCAGACGTGCGGCGCGGTCTACAGCGCCGAATGGATTTGCGCGCGCGAGCACGAGGATGCCGCGGGCGTGCCCGTGTGCCCTACGTGCGGCGGTCGCATCAAGCCCGATGTGGTCCTCTACGAAGAACCGCTCGATGAGCGTGTGCTTACCGGCGCCGTTGCTGCCATCGCCGCATCCGACGCCCTTGTCGTGGGCGGGACCTCGCTCGTGGTGTATCCGGCGGCGGGCCTCACGCGTTACTTTACTGGCGATGCGCTGGCCATTTGCAATTTGGCACCCACCGATCAGGATGCAAATGCCGACCTGCTGATTTCTTGCGACATCGCGGCCGCGTTTGCATTCTAGCCCGCGCGCGCGGATACAATAGAAAGACTGATTGCAAAGCGACCCCGCCGCCTGTGCCCGAGCGCGGCGACGTGCGCATTTTAGGAGGATGTTCATGGCGAACGACAGCAAGACATGGCGGTGCGGAAAGTACGAGCTCAGCTTTGACCGTCCGCGTATCATGGGCGTCCTCAACGTGACGCCCGATTCGATGAGCGACGGCGGTGAGCACTTTGACCAGGATGCCGCTATCGAGTACGGCCTGGCGATGCTCGATGCCGGCGCCGACATCATCGACGTGGGCGGCGAGTCCACGCGTCCTGGCTTTACCCCGGTCAACCCCGACGAGGAGGCGCGTCGCGTGCTGCCCGTCGTGCGCGCGCTCGCCAAAGAGGGCGCCATCGTCTCGATCGATACGCGTCATGTGGCGGTTGCCAAGGCGGCAGTGCGCTGCGGTGCTTCGATTGTCAACGACGTGACGGGCTTCACCGATCCCAAGATGGTTGAGTTCGTTAAGACAAGCACCTGCGGCGTTATCGTAATGCACGCCGGCGAGGTCGCCGCACCCGCACGCACGCACGCGACGGTGCAGCTCGATACCTCGGCTGCGGCGTTTGTTGCCGAGAAGGCACGCGAAGCGGCTGTCGAGGCCGCGCGCGAGGCCGAGAAGCCGGCCCGTCGCCGTCGCGGCAAGTTGCTGGGCGAGCCCAAGGTTGAAGCCAAGCTTCCGGGCGGTGTGGTACAGCCCTCGCTGCCGCTTGGCGAATCGGAGCCCGCGCCCGAGTCCGAGTCAGAGAAGCCGGCTGCCGAGCAGGCTGCCCCTGCCGCCGCTGCGCCCGAGACCGTGCCCGCAGCTGCCGAAGCCGCACCAGAGCCCAGCGATCACCTGGCCGCCATGATGCGCCGCAGTGCCCGCCGTGAGGAAGCCTATGTGCCCACTTCGCAGCTCCGCCGCTTTACCCTGCCCGATTCTGCACCCATCATGCGCCGCGTCATGGGCTTTCTGTCCGATCAGGCCCGCACGCTCATCCATGCCGGCGTGTCGCGCGACCGTATCTGCATCGATCCCGGCTCGGGCTTTGGCAAGACGGCCAACGAAGACATCGTCATCCAGCGCGAGACCGCCAAGATGGCGTCGCTGGGCTATCCGCTCATGTGCGCCGTGTCGCGCAAGCGCTTTGTGGGCGCCGTCTCGGGCGTGACCCAGGCCGCCGCGCGCGATGCCGCCACGTTTGGTGTGTGCCTGGGCGCCATCCAGGCCGGCGCCAACATCGTGCGCGTGCACGACGTCGCTGGCTTTGCGCAGTTCCTGAACGGTTACTGGGCTGTCGCCGAGCCGCAACCGCGCCGTGCGTTTGTGGCTGTGGGTTCCAACCTGGGGCATCGTTGCGACAACATCCGCGCCGCGCGCAACATGATTGCCGAGATTCCGCTTACCTGTGTGTCCAACTGCTCGCGCATCTACGAGAGCGAGCCGGCTTACGAGACGCGCCAGGACACGTTTGCCAACGCCATCATCGAGATCAAGACCGAGCTGGCGCCGTTGGTGCTGCTCGATGAGCTCATGAAGATTGAGGCCGAGCTGGGCCGTGACCGCTCCAAAAAGGCCAAGGCAAACGGCCCGCGCACCATCGACTTGGACCTGCTGTGGATGGACGGCGAGACCCACGGCGGCAAAAAGCTGCGCCTGCCGCATCCGCTGATCGGCGAACGCGATTTTGTGCTGGTGCCGCTCGAGGACCTGATGCACGACCCGGCGCGGTTCTTCCGCTACAACGGCGTCGAGGTCAAGGAGCCCGAGGACCGCGTGGGCCATATCGTGGGCGAATTGGGGCGTATGTAGATGATCGAGATGAATGCTGTTGCCGCTGGCACCGAGCTCGACGCGGCGCGCGACGCGGGCCGCGAGGGCATGTCCGCGGGCTGGTGCGCGTGGAGCGCGGGCGATGCATCGCTGATGTTTTCGCTGGTCGTGCGCCCCGATGTGAACATGCACGCCTTCCACGGCCTGCCGTTTGTGGCCGCAATGGGTATGATGGACGTGCTCGCGGGCACGGCCGCAACGCCGGGCCTGGGGCTTGCCGGCAAAGTGGGCATCCAGTGGCCGAGTGACATCGTGTGCGGCGCGCCCGCGTTTGAGACGTCGCTCGCGCGCGTCGCCGTGAACGGCGGTGCCGGTGCTGCGGGCATGTTCGGTGCCGTGACGGTGGATATTGAGCGTTCGGCGTTGAGCGAGCTTGGTGTGGACGTGGCTGACGAAGCGCTGGTCGAGGCGCTGGCCGCCGCCGTGCTGGCCCGCGTGGACGCCTGGGCGGTTGTTGCCAACACGCCGCAAGGCGCCGCAGGGCCGCTGGCTCCCGTGCTGGGCGAGTACTTCGACATGGTGCCGCTGCTGGGCTGCCAAGTTGCGGCGGTGTCGCCCAACGGCCTGCCGCTTGCGGTCGGTGTGTTTGCAGGCCTGGACATCTGGGGCCGCGCGACCATTAAGACCGATGCCGGCGAGCAGGAGTTTCCGCCCGAGGCCGTACGAATTCGCGGACTGTAACGCGAGGCACCCGCGCTCAAAGATAACGATGACAACGAAGCCCTCTTCGGCCTGTGCCGGGGAGGGCTTTGCGTGACTGCGGGGTAGCACCTCGGACCTATTCCTCAAAACTGAAAATTTTTCGATTTTGAGGAATAGGCTTGGCGAGCATTTGCGGGGACTGTGGCATCGGGCGTGCTCGACTTAAGCCCCTGTCCTATCCCAGCTCCTGCATGCGGCGGTAGATTTCGCAGATACCCTTGATGGTGAGCTGTCCGTCGACCACGTCGAAGGCATCGGTCGAATCGGCGACGATGCCGGCGAGACCGCCTGTGGCGATAACGGTGGCATCGTCGCGGCCCAGCTCGCGCTTCATGCGCGCGACCAGGCCTTCGGCCATGGCGGCGGCGCCCGTTACGGCGCCGACCTTGATGCACTCCTCGGTATCGCGGCCGATGGTGTGCTCCGGCGCCTCGAGCGGAACGCTGGCGAGCTTGGCGGCGCGGGCGGCAAGCGCGTCCATGGAGATGCGGATACCCGGTGCGATCGCTCCGCCAATGTAATAGCCGTCCTCGTCGATGACATCGATATTGGTTGCGGTGCCAAAGTCCACCACGATCGCCGGCGCGCCGTAGAAGGTCTCAGCCGCGACGGCGTTGGCGATGCGGTCGGCACCCACGGCCTGGGGGCGTGCCGCCCGTAGCTTGGTCACGGCCGCCGTCTGCGGGCCAATGACGATGGCGTCCGCGGCGATGCGGTCGGCCACGGCGCGCCACTCGCGCGAGAGCTGCGGCACCACGCCGGCAAAGGCAATCGCGTCGACCGCGCCGAGCGAGAGGTCGTACATCTTAAAGAAGCCCATCAAGCGCACGTGGATCTCGTCGGCGGTATAGGAGCGGTCGGTGGGCATACGCCACGACTGCACCAGCTCGTCTCCGTCAAACAGGCCCATGGCCGTCTGCGTGTTTCCCATATCGATAGCGAGCAGCATGTCTACTCCCGGTGTTGGCATAAAAGGACGCGCACCATTGTATACGCGCCGTCGACGGCGCTCGGCTGTGATCCGTTCACGGTGATATTGGCTGGGGGTTTAAATATGAAGGAATTATGCTCTACGAGATTTTCCTTGCCGTGTGCCGAACTCCCACGTAATATTCTTTCTTGCGCACATGAGGCGCCCAGACATTGCGGGGTGGAGCAGTCTGGTAGCTCGCCGGGCTCATAACCCGGAGGTCGTAGGTTCAAATCCTGCCCCCGCGACCAAGAACTTGCAGCTCGTCGGCCTAGCCGGCGAGCTTTTTTGTTATTTCGGGACCGTGTTTTCGGTCCAATTCTCGGCCTCTCAAACAAAATCTCGATCTGTAACATCTAGACCCGATTTGGGCGGCTAGGTGTTACAGATCGAGATATACCGGTGGGTTGGGTCGTGTTTGTCTAAATCTGTAACACGAGGGACGGATTTTGCCGAGTTGTTGTTATAGATTGAGATTTTCTAGCAGGCGGGTTTGGTTTGTCTCGATCTGTAACAGTAAGACCCAGTTTTGCCGCGTAACTGTTACAGATTGAGACAAACCGACGGGCCGCCCTGCCCCATCCACCTGCCGCTACCTGCTGTCCGCCGATTTCCGTTGCGCTGTTGTATTCCCATGCCATATCCTCTAGACAACTACGCGGCAACATCGCCGCCGCGCCTACAAGAGAGGAATGTCCATGACCGCACCTGCATCCAAGCTGCTTCAGCCCATTACGGTTGGCCCCCTTGAGCTCAAGAACCGCATTATGTTCCCGCCGCTGACCACCGGCTACGAGGAGCGCGACGGTTCCATCGGCGAGCGCAGCCTGGCCTTTTACGAGCGCTTGGCCCGTGGCGGCGTGAGCTACATCGTCATCGGCGACGTCGCTCCCGTCATGACCGCGAGCCCCACGCCCAAGCTGGCAACCGACGCCCAGATCCCTACGTTTAAGGCGCTGGCCGACGCCGTCCACAAGCACGGTGCCAAGGTTGCGCTGCAGCTGTTCCACCCCGAGTACGACGTGCCCGGTGTCGGCCGCATGGTCATGAGCTCCATGGTCGCCGCCAAGGCCGCGCAGGAGGCCAAGGCCGCCGGCGACGAGGAGACCTTTGCCGCCAAGATGGCCGAGTCCAACGAGATTCGCAAGCAGGCATACGCCAAGCTGCACCACGATATGCAGCACTTTGTGAACGAGGCCAGCGTAGAGCAGCTCACCCAGATCAAGGAGGCCATTGCTGCCTCGGCCGCCCGCGCACAGCAGGCCGGCATCGATGCCATCGAGGTCCATGGCGACCGCCTGGTGGGTTCGCTGTGCTCGGCCATCCTCAACCAGCGCACCGACGAGTATGGTGGTTCGTTCGAGAGCCGCGTCCGCTACGCGCTGGAGGTCGTCGCCGCCATTAAGGAGGCCGCGCCGCAGCTGATGGTGGAGTACAAGCTCCCCGTGATCATGGAGAACCCCGACGGCACGCCGCGCGGCAAGGGCGGCCTGCAGCCCGACGAGGCCTGCGAGTTTGCCAAGCTGCTCGAGGGCGCGGGCATCGATATGATCCAGGTTGCGCAGGCCAATCATACCGGCAACATGGGCGACACCATTCCGCCTATGGGTGCCATGCCCTACAACTGGACGCTGCCCGTGGCCGAGCGCGTCAAGGCCCTGGTCTCCGTGCCGGTGGCAACCGTGGGCCGCGTGGTTTCGGTCGAGGCCGGCGAGAAGATTCTGGAAGACGGCGCGGCCGACATCATCGCCTATGGCCGCTCGCTCATGTGCGACCCCGACATTGCGCTGAAGGCCGCCACGGGCGAGCCCATTCGCGAGTGCCTCAACTGCAACAAGGGCTGCGTCGACGCGATTCAAAACCGCAAGTACATCTCGTGCGTGCTCAATGCCGAGAACGGCGACGAGGCGACCATCGCCATTAAGCCGGGCGAGGGCGACAAGAAGATCGCCGTGGTGGGCGGCGGGATCGCCGGCCTGGAGGCCGCGCGCGTGGCGGCCAAGCGCGGCTACGACGTGACCGTTTACGAGGCGAGCGACCATCTGGGCGGCCAGATTGTGCTGGCGGCCGCGCCCCCGCGCAAGGACGAGATCATGCGCTCGGTCGAGTATTACGAGAAGATTCTGCCCGGTCTGGGTGTGAAGGTTGAGCTCAACCATGCCGCTACCGCTGAGGACCTCAACGCCGCCGACGCCGCGATTGTGGCTGTGGGCGCACACGACGTGGTCATTCCCGTTCCGGGCGCCGATTCGGACAAGGTCGTCTCGAGCTGGGACGTGCTGGCCGGCAAGGTGGAGCTTACGGGCCGCGTCGCCGTCATTGGCGGTGGCCTGGTGGGCACCGAGACTGCCGAGTACTTGCTGCAGCACGGCTGCGAGGTGGCGATCGTGGAGATGCTCGACAAGATTGCCGCGGGCGAGTCCGAGACCATTCTGCCGCTGATTATGAGCGACTTTGCCGAGCACAACGTGGAGCAGCACGTGAAGACCCGCCTGACCGCCATTACCGACGAGGGCGTGGAGGCTGTTCGCACCACCGAGGACGGCGCCGAGGAGCCGGTGAAGATCGCCTGCGATTACGTGGTGATGGCTGTGGGCTCCAAGGCCAACGCTTTCGACCTGGATGGCGTGACGGTGCCCGTGACCTGCGTGGGCGACTGCTCGGGTGAGCGCACCGCCGACATCGCGAGCGCCATTCGCACGGCGTATCACGCGGCCAACGAGCTGTAGTTGAACATCGCGGCCAGGCGGGGCGGTAGCACGGATCCGTCTCGCCCGGCTGTGTCCCGTCGGGTGTCAACCGGTGCGGGGCCTGCAAGCGCAGCAGGTCCCGCCCTTTTTGTTTTGCTCCGGTGGACGGCAATGCGCGGTAATCATGAGGAGTGAGGACGTCTACTGTCTTGCAGATCACTCAAAATTATTGAGGGAGGGGTTAATAACTATATCCTCTATACCAAAGGACATAAAGAGATGCCAATTTTGTTGACAAGCGAATGACGATTAGCTGCGAGTCAGCTACCAGCGTAAATAATCGATAAAGAAATGTCGTAATTTGGTGCCAAATGCCCAGATAACGCCGCGTCTATTTTAATTAACTGCTTTGAGCAAACGGTAAAATGCTACTATCTAACTTGCACGTAAGAAAGCAGATTAACGGTTAAGGCTAAGAAGTGGCAGGTATGTCGGAAGCAACTAGGACTCGCACGCATGCGCCCGAGGTTAGGCAGCGTGCCGTCGAGATCCTTCAAGAGGGGGTCGGTCATCGCGCCCTCGCCGCGGAGCTTGGCATTCCCCAGGCCACGGCTCGTCAGTGGGCCCGCGCGTATGCCGTGGGCGGTGCCGACGCCGTTCTCAATGCCGGCTCGCATCATCACACCTATTCGTACGACGTAAAGCTCGCTGTGGTTAAGGACCGTCTGGAAAACGGCTTGACGGTTCGCGAGGCCATGATCAAGCACAAGATTCCCAGCGAGTCTTCGGTCAAGGCTTGGTGCCGTCAGTACCGCGAGAGCGGTGAGTCCGCACTGGTCGATAAGCCGCGCGGTCGCAAGCCGCGCGTTAAAAAGGCGGAATAGCAAACGGGATGGTGCGTCCACAGGGGCGCATTTTTCTTGCCGCCTCTCTGCTCCAAAGCGGACATGCCCTTACCCCGTACGCCTAAAACTCCCCAGTTGACCGAAAACCTGCCGCCGCTACTCCTCAATTGAGCTATAACGTTAAACAATTGCAGCGTTTTTGCATGGGGGAGTGATGGTATGACGCTACTGTATTTCCTTACCCTGTTTCCGCTGGTACCGGCGCTGGGCATGCTGCTCGCGCGCGGTGACCGCGCCCGCGATGCGGTGGGGCTCATAGGTTCCGGCATTATTATGGCGGTGACAGTTGTAGTCGCCGTCATGTTTTTTGGCACGGGTCCGCAGAGCTTTGAGGTTGCCCCCGGCACCTCGCATGTGCTCTCGATCATCAGCTCCGCCATCGATGTCATCCTGTGCGCCGTCATCCTGTACAACGCGTATAAATATAGGAACGCGCTCACCACGGTGCTCGGCATAGTCCAGCTGGTGGGTTCGCTCGCCTTTGCGGCCATGACGCTGCCCGCGGCCGAAGCCGTCACGGCGACGCCGCTCTACCTGGACTACATGAGCGTGATCATGGTCCTCGCCGTTGGCATTGTCGGCAGCCTAATCTGCGTGTATGCCCTGGGCTACATGAAGGACTTCCAGGCTCATGACGAGCACGAGGCCGCGCTGCGCGGGCAGACCGCGCCCGACCGTCGCCCGCAGTTCCTGGCGCTTATGTTCCTGTTCCTCTCGGCCATGTTCGTCATCGTGACGAGCGATAACCTTGAGTGGCTGTTCTGTGGCTGGGAAATCACCACCGTGTGCTCGTTCCTCATGATTAGCTACACGCGCACGCCCGAGGCCATCAAGAACGCCTTCACCCAGATCATCCTTAACATGCTGGGCGGCATCGCGTTTTTGGCCGGACTCATGTTCCTGCACGTTAACGGTATGCCGTTGACCATCTCAGGCATGATCGAGCTTTCCGGCGCCGGAACCGTGCAATCCGCGCTACTGGTGATGCCGGTCATCCTGCTGTCGCTCGCCGCACTCACCAAGGCCGCACAGATGCCGTTCCACACTTGGCTGTTGGGCGCCATGGTTGCCCCCACGCCCACGAGCGCCCTGCTGCACTCGTCAACCATGGTCAAAGCTGGCGTGTTCTTAATGGTCAAGCTGAGCCCGCTCTATGCCATCTATCCCGTGACCGGCTTTATGGTTACGAGTGTGGGTGCCATCACGTTTTTGCTCGCTGCCCTCATGGCCATCTCGCAGAGCAATGCCAAGCGCGTGCTCGCGTTCTCCACCATTTCCAACCTGGGCCTCATCAGTGCCTGCTTGGGTGTCGGCGCGCCCGAGGCCGTCTGGGCGGCCATCTTCCTGATCCTGTTCCACACGGTGGCAAAGTCGTTGCTGTTCCTGTGCGTGGGCACGGCCGAGCATCATATCGGCAGCCGCAATATCGAGGACATGGACGGTATGTTCAGCCGCATGCCGCACCTGACGCGCCTGATGATGCTGGGCATCATGGGCATGTTCGTGGCGCCGTTTGGCATGCTCGTGTCCAAGTGGGGCGCCCTGGTGGCGTTTGCGCAGACCGGCAACGTGCTCATGATCATGGTGCTTGCCTTTGGCTCTGCCGCGACGTTCTTCTTCTGGGGCAAGTGGCTTGCCAAGCTTTCGGGCGTCGACCCCACGGCTCAAAACGTTGAGGTCAATGTCCATAAGACCGAATGGATGGC
>CABUXM010000061.1 GCA_902495545.1 uncultured Collinsella sp.
CGGCGGTCGGCCCCATGCCGTCCTCCGTCGCCAGGAGGAAGAGCTCGACCTTCTCCCTGCTGTACATGCGAACCTCCAGTCCGGACCGCCCCGCGGTCCAACTTTCTGTCCGCACCCCCTTTGCGCCACCTAGGTCACAAAACAGTCCCTATTTCACCGCAACTTATATGGGGATTGATTAGATGAACGAGTCTTTGGACAGCTCAAAATAGTCGGGATGCAAGGCGATAACCGGGCCCTGCTCCTCGGGCATCAGGTGCAAGTGCGTCTCTGCCAGATAACTCGCCGCATCGGTATCGCCCCTCTTAATGGCCTCGAGAATCCGGCGATGCTGCCGACGAATCGGCTCCCAATCCAGATCCTGCGACACCATACGCAACCAGTTGTATCGCTCAAAATGCGTGTTGACGCTCTTCATCCAATCCCACAACATGTGACGGCCGGCAATCACGAAACACGTCTCATGGAACAGGTTATCCAGGTCGAAAAAGCGACGCGTTTCGCTATGGTCGAGCGACTCGGACTCGGCAAGAATCTGCTCAAGCCGATGCTTTTGCTCGGGCGAGGCGGCCGAACAGCATTTAATAAGCACGCTTCTCTCGAGTTTCTCGCGCAAGAAACAAGCATTCTCGGCGCGTTCCATGCTGATCTTAGAAACGTAGGTCCCGCTTTTGGGACGCGTTTCCACCAGCTCCTGCTCGCGCAGGCGCACAAAGGACTCGCGAATGGGCGTGCGCCCGATTCCCGTCTCCTTTTCCAGACCAATCGCCGAAAGGCGCGTGCCGGGCTTGAGCTCGGCATAGATGATCTTGGAGCGCAATGCGTTGTATGCCTGATCTTGCAGGCTCTGATAATGCTGGTGCTGTTCCATAAAGCCCTCGGATGAAGCCTCGGTTAATCGAATACCACCATGCAATACTATCGCATCCCCCGCCCCATCATAAGTTGCGGTGGAATAGTTCCTGTTCAAGGCCTTCAGCAGCAAAAACAGGAACTATTCCACCGCAACTACAGCCAACGAGTTGTTGCGATTAGGTGAACGTTCACCTTTTTATTGTTTTTCTCTTCGCAAATAAAATCCCGTGCGTATACTTAGGCTCAAACGAAACCGATTTCGTTGAGCGTGGGCAATAGGATGCTAAGACGCACCCTACCATCTTGGCATCTTATCGCCCACGCAATACCATTTGCTTTCTTCCCGTCTCGTTGGACCTTTAGTCCCATTCCGGCACAGCGAGACACTTCCTAGACGACTGACCGTGGGGCCGGCTTTTCTGCTTTTGCAGCAGTGCCTCCGATAACCCTCTTTTGCCGGCCCGGGTCAGCTTTTTCACACAACCGAAAGGACGGGTAGCAACATGCGACCGCTCATCATCATGCATGGCGAGAACATCGACTGGTGCCATACCGTCATCAGAATGCTGATGTATCTTGTGGGTGTTGCAGTACTGGCACTCGGTATGAGCCTCCAGACGGCATCCGGCCTGGGCGTCGCCGCGCTCACGTGCTTTGCCACAACCCTATCCATGCTCACTGGCAAGACGCTCGGCTTTTGGATCACCGCAACCTACGTCGCCTACATCGTGGCGCAATTAGCCATCTTGCGAAGCGAGTTCCAGCCGCGCATCCTGCTCGAGTTGTTCTTCTCAACGCTGATTGGCGGCTTGACCGACCTCTTCATGGCGGTCAACCCACTGCATCCCACGGCACTCCCCACACAGATTGCGACCATGCTGCTCTCCCTCGCTGTCACCGCATTTGGCGTAAGTCTCGTCGTCAACATGGGCGTTGTCCCCAACGCGCCCGACGGCTTGGTGCAAGTCATTGCCGAAAAGCTTAAACGCCGCTTTGGTGACGTAAAAGTCGTGTTTGACTGCTCACATGTCGCCGCCTCGCTCGCGTTGTCGCTGATCTTTATGTACAACCTGGGCGGCTTTGGCGTCACGACCGCCATCTCGGCACTGTTCCTGGGCCATGTCATCAACGTCGCCAACAAGCTGTTCGCCCAGCGCTTTATCCGCGCGGCATTCGGAAAATAGCACCACCGTAAGAACCCGCGAACAGCGCTATACGTTGCTATATCTTGCTATACTTTGCTATATCTTGCTATATCTTGCTATATCTTGAGCAAAGGTGGCTCACATGCAAACAAACCCTTTTAAGCCCACAGCAGGTAAAACACCCCCCACGATTATCGGCCGCGAAGATGTGCTCGAAGAATTCAATGAGGGCCTCGTCAACGGGCCTGGTGCCCCTGGGCGCCTAATGCGCATAGCCGGCGTCCGTGGAACGGGCAAGACGGTCCTCCTTGACGAGTGCTCACGTTTGGCGCAAAGCCGTGGCTGGACGGTCATAAAAGAGGTCGCAACCGAGGGACTTTGCCAGCGCATTCTCGAACAGCTGCAACCCAAATTCCAGGCCAAACACGCCAGATTTGAGCCCACCGTAGCTGGCATATCCATCGGCAGCATAGAAATTGAGCGAATCGGCCCATCGCTACGCGACGCCATGAGACAGACAATATCCAAGAATGGAAATGGCCTGCTCATCACTCTCGACGAGGTTCAAGACGCAGAGCTCGATGAGGTCCGAACGCTCTCCATTGCGATTCAGCAGGTTATCGGCGAAGACCTTGATATCGCCTTTGTTTTTGCTGGGCTGCCTTCGATGATTGAAAGCATCATCAACGGAAAGACACTTACGTTTTTGCGCCGTGCCCTCCCCTTTGATCTGAAGGCTGTGGCAGTAACCGAAGTGTCGTACTCCCTCGAGGAAACCATTGAAGCGTCTGGCATGGAGTTGCAGCCAGGTATTGCCGGCCAACTTGCCGAGGCAACGCAAGGTTATCCTTTCATGATCCAACTCGTTGGATACTACGCATGGCAGTTGGCAAGACGCGCACATACACCGATTATTGGAGAAGAAGAAGCCGAGCGCGGCATTGCAACGGCACGCGAACGCTTCTGTGCCATGGTGATTGAGCCCGCGCTACAGCGCATTCCGCCCACGTGCATCGCTTATCTGCTGAGCATGGCATCTTTGGGGCAGACGAGCTCGACCAGCATGGTTGCCGATGCCCTAAACAAAACGCCTCAACAGGTGAGTTCCGTCCGCAGCCGCCTGTTAAGAGAATCGATTATCGAGGCTCCCTCGTACGGCAAGGTCTCATTTGCCATCCCCTACATGCGCGACTACCTCTACGAGCACAAAGCCGAACTGGAAGTTGAACTGTAGAAACGGCAACTGCCCTGCAAGACGAAAACCGTTTTCGTACGGATTTAAAGCAGACGTAAACGGTTTTCGTCTTGATTTGCGTACGGAATTAAGACGTAAATTGCGCTTTCGTACGCTTATTACCAGACGCAAATTGTTTTCGTCCGGCCATGCGTCCCCAATCTAGACGAAAAGAGCCCCGAGCTCGTATTGAACTGCATCCCAATTCTTGGACGGGCTAATTAGCGGCCTATTGGAAAAGGATGCCGAAGATGTATTTGGTGATGGCGGAGCGGCGGATGACCCCCACGAGTTTGCCCTCGTCATCAACCACAGGAAGCTTCTTGAACTTCTTCTTCGCCAGCAGCGCGGCGACGCGGGCGATGCTCTGCTCGGGACGGGCACACACTACCTGGCGCGTCGCGAAATCCATGACGCAGCGATCCTTCAGGTCTTCGATGCGCTGCTCAAGGCTCTGATCGTCGAAGTACAGCATGGACGCGTCGCCGCCCGTGAAGATGGTGTGAGCGCGATGCTGCGCGATGGCTCCCATGACATCGCCGTCGGAGATGAACCCGACCACCTGGTTGCGCTCATCGATTACGGGCATGCTGCTCCCCTCGTTTTCGGCGAGCATGCGCACCACGTCGGAAATCGTGCAATCCTGCGTGCAGGTGAACGGCTCTTCAATCATGATGCTCGAAACGGGCGTCCCCTCGAGCTCGAGCGGGATGCGCTCGGACAGAATCTCGGACATCGCTTATGCCTCCTTCGTTTTCGGTGCGGTTTTCTTGGTGTGCACGCTGAATATGGCGCAGATAAGGGAAACGAGGCCGATTGCCGCGCACACCTTGTAAGCGACGCCCGCGCCCACGGCGGTGGCTACTTGGATGCTCGCATCGACGCCGGCCGACGCGGTGACGCTTGTCATGACCGTGATGATGAGCGCCGTGCACAAACCGCCGGCGACCTGGCGGCCGGTGTTCGCGATGGCGTTGCCGTGGGCGATCATGTCATTTTTCAAGGCATTGACACCCCATGTGTTCACCGGCATGTTCGCGAGCGACTGGCCGGCGGACTGCAGCATGCAGAACAGCGCAACCACCAAGATGGGCGTGTTTACCGTCGAAAGCGAGAGCAGGAACAGGGCGCCGGTCATGAGGGCCAGGCCGACGATGGAGATGGCACGCGGACCGAACTTGTCGAACACCACGCCGGAGATAGGGCTGATGATGATGCCCACCGCCGCGGCGGGAAGCATGGCCATGCCGGTTTCGAAGGCCGAAGCGCCAAGCGAGGTTTGCAGCAGCAACGGCAACAGCGTGTTGGTGACCAGGCATGCGGCGTTGATGAGCGTGACGATGATGGCGGCCACGCGGAACTCGCGCGTCTTGAGCGTGCCCAGTTGAAGCAGCGGGTCCTCGATTTTGCCCTGGCGTACGACGAACAGCACCAAGCACACGACACCCGCGACGATCGAGCCGAGCACCACGGGGTTGCCCCAACCCATCGACGAGGCGCTCGAGAACCCGTAGAGAAGTCCGCCGAAGGCGATGGTGGAGAGGACGACCGAGGGCAGGTCGAGCTTGGGGCTCTTCAGCTCGCCCACGTTTTTCAGCATGAACACGCCCAGCACCAGCACGAGAATTGCGAGGGGGACGATGGCGCCGATCATGGTGCGCCAGCCGTACGTGTCGATCACCGCACCGCCTACGACGGGGCCGACCGCGGGACCCGCCGACATGACGATGCCCGCCATGCCCATAGCCGTTCCTCGTTTCTCGACGGGGAACACCAGCATGGGAACCACCGAGACAAGCGGCATGAGCACGCCTGAGCCCGCCGCTTGCAACACGCGACCGATGATGAGGAACAGGAAATCAGGGGCTGCGGCGCACAGCAGCGTGCCCAGCGCGAACACCAGCGTCGCCCCGAAGAATAGCGCGCGGGTGCTGAACTTGTCGATAAGGAACGCCGAAACGGGGACCATGATGCCGCTCACCAGCGGGTATATGGACATGATCCACTGGGCAGTCGAGGCATCGATGGCGAAATCGGACATGATGACCGGCAGCGCAGGCGACATCACCGTTTGGTTCAGTAGCGCCAAGAAGGCACCCAGGACGACGACCGCGACGATGCGGATCTGGGTACCGGTAATGCGCCCATTGGCGGGCGCGACCGTACAATTATCAGACATAAGCTTCCTTCGTATCTATTCGATTCTTCGCCGAAGGCGCGCCGGCCCACGGGCGAAATAACATGCACGTGCTATGCGTGCATCAGATACGACAGGAAGAAAGCGGCTGCTCAGAGCGCACTTGGGGAACAACAGGAGAGGCCCCGTATACCAGGGGCCGCCGAATTGCGATGTATGCTTTGGTGAAATCCTTCATAGCGGGGAGGTATTCTAGCAGCCGTCTTCGCCCCTTTCAAGGGATGTAACCCAGACGTTGATTTTCTTCACCGAGGCGCCATCGTTGACGGGTGGCGTGCTTCTCTATCGCCACACCGCGGGGCGAGGGAACGCCGCGGCGAGCTTGTACATCGGCTATGTGTGCAGCTGCGAGCGTGTCGCCGGCGCGCGCTGGGCGCCAGTCCGATCCGGCCGACTCTTGCCGACGGTCGGTCGCCGTCCTCCTCCATCTCCGCCTGCTCTGTTTTTGCTCGGCTCCCTTGTCGTATCATGGACGGACGAGAATTGAGCGAAGGCGAGCTCGAAAGCGTGGCGCGCGCCGTCGGCGGGATCGACGCTGTGATCGATCCAAAGGCGAAAGATGCCGACACGGTTGCGCTCGTACAGTATCTTGCTGCCGACCAGAAGTTCGAAAAGGTGCTCGATAACCAGCAGATTCTTCGTGAGCCCATCGTTCGCAACGGCCGCCAGGCAACCGTTGGCTACGAGCCTGACGTGTGGAAGGGCCGGGAATAAAGCGGCTGGGAATAAAGTGAAGCGCCCACGCCCGTGGTTTTATCCACGGACGTGGGCGCTTGCGTAAGACGTCTCTTGTCGTTTGAGTGGAGCGCCCCGGCGGCGCTGAACAACGCGCCCCGGTGACGTGGCATATGAACTCGGGGCTCTTTGTGCCGCACATCTATGAGAGGAGAAATTCGATGCGTACGTGCGCTACTCCATGTAGCCACCCTGAATGGCGGAAACTGCATGCTCGGTAAAGAACTTGAGCGTGCCGGAGGTGTAACGATTAGCCTTGGGCTTCCAAGCGGCTCGGCGCTCGGCCAGGACGGCGTCGACCTCGGCCGGCTCCATCTCCTTGCCGGCGATGCCCACGATGGACAGCGAGCGCTCGGGGATGTTGATTCGGATAAGGTCGCCCTCCTCAATCAGGGCAATCGGACCGCCCACAGCGGCCTCGGGCGAAACATGACCGATAGCCGGGCCCTTGGAGGCGCCGGAGAAGCGGCCATCGGTGATCAGGGCAATGCTCGCACCCAGCTCGGGATCGCTGGCGATAGCCTCGGTGGTGTAGAACATCTCGGGCATACCGGAACCCTTGGGGCCCTCGTAGCGAATGATAACGGCATCGCCGGGCTTGACCTCGTGCGTCAGGACGGCGTGAATGGCGTCCTCCTCGCAGTCGAACGGACGGGCCTTGAGCGTAGCCTGGAACATCTCGCGCGGAACAACCGTGTGCTTGACGACGGCGCCCTCGGGAGCAAGGTTGCCGTGGAGGATGGCGATGGAGCCGTCGGTACCAAAGGCCTGGTCAAACGGGCGAATGATGTCCTCGCGCTTGAGGTTCCACTTCTCCAAGTAGCGGCCGCACTTCTCGTAGTAACCGTTGTTCTTGAGGCCCTCGAGGTTCTCGCCGAGAGTCTTGCCGGTGACGGTCATGACATCGAGGTGGAGCATCGACTTGATCTCCTCCATGATGCGCGGCACGCCGCCCGCATAGTAGAAGAACTGCGCCGGCCACTCGCCTGCGGGGCGAACGTTGAGCAGGTAGTGGGCGCCACGGTGCAGGCGATCGAAATCGTCGGCGGACATCTCGATGCCAAACTCGCGGGCGATCGCGGGAATGTGCAGCAGCGAGTTGGTGGAACCGGAGATGGCGCCGTGGACCATGATGAGGTTCTCGAAAGACTCCTTGGTCACGATGTCGCGGGGGCACAGGTTGTGCTCGGAGAGCCACACGGACTGGCGGCCGGCCTCGCGCGCAAACTCACGCAGGTCGGAGCTGGTAGCGGGCAGCAGGGCCGTGCCGGGGAGCATAAGGCCCAGGGCCTCGGCGGTAACCTGCATGGTCGACGCGGTGCCCATAAACGAGCAGGCGCCGCAGCTGGGGCATGCGTTGTGCTTGGCAAACTCAAGCTCCTCGCGAGAGATCTCGCCGCGCTCGTAGCGGGCAGAAATCGCGCCGAGCTGCTCCAGGGTCAGCAGGTCGGGACCTGCATCCATGACACCGCCGGTAACGACGATGGAGGGGATGTTGATGCGGCCCATGGCCATGAGGTTCGCAGGCAGGCCCTTATCGCAGCTGGCGACAAAGACGCCGGCGTCGAACGGGGTGGCCTTGGCATGGATCTCGATCATGTTGGCGATCATGTCGCGGCTGGGCAGCGAGTAGTTAATGCCGTCGTGGCCCTGGGCCTCGCCGTCGCAGATATCGGTGCAGAAGTAACGGGCACCGTGACCGCCAGCCTCGGCAACGCCAGCACGGACCTCCTCGACCAGCTCAAACAGGCCGGCAGAACCCGGGTGCGAGTCGCCGAACGTCGACTCGATAATGACCTGCGGCTTGTCCAGATCCTCGATGGTCCAGCCAGAGCCCAGACGCAGCGGGTCCATCTCGGGGCTGATGGTGCGAAACTTGCCGGAACGCGGCTGCAGCTTGGCAACCAAGTCGGCTGCCTCCTGCTGAATCTGTGCCTTGGTCTTCTCGTCCATAATGCTCTCCTCTTTTGGTTTGAACGGTTGTACCAATCGTTGGTTAATGAATCAAGTGAAATGGGTACCGAGCGATGCACTCGGCGAAAGATGCTTAGCTACGCGAACTAGGCGAAGAACGAAATCACCAGGGCGCAGGCAAGACCCGAAAGGCCGATGAGCGTCTCCATAACGGTCCAGGACTTGAGGGTTGTCTTCTCATCAATCTCCAGGAACGAGGAGCACATCCAAAAACCGGCATCGTTGACGTGCGAGAGGGCCGTGGCACCGCCGCAGATGGCAAGACAGATAGCGGCACGCATGAGCACTGAGGCTCCGGCAACCGCGGGCATGGCGGCCATAATGCCCGATGCCATGGTCATAGCGACGATGGAGCTGCCGACAGAGGCACGCACCATGACGGCGATCAAAAAGGCAACGACCACCAAAGGCAGTGGTGAGGCCTCGAGCATAGGGCCGATAACCTGGCCCAAGCCGCAGTCCTGCAGCATCCAGCGAATGACGCCGCCACAGGCGATAACCAGCAAGATCATGCCGACGGGCTTAAGAGAGCGGTCGAGCAAGGCCTTGAGCTCGGCGCCGGAGTAGCCGCGGCGCGCGCCCAGCAGATACATCGCAACGAGCGTGGCAAGCGTCAAGGCGACGAACGGCTTGCCCAGGAAGGCGAGAATCGAAGCGAGCTCGGCGGGCATGGGGATATAAGAGGACAGCGTGCCCAGCAAAATCAAACAAAGCGGCGTGAGCACGATGGCAAGCACCATGCCAAAGGAGGGAAGCTCCTTTTCGTCGCTCGCGCCCTCGGCAGAGGTAAAGTGCTCCGGAACATCGGTAAAGATGCGACCGCCCACGTTGCGACCCCAGATGACGCCGGCGATCGCCATGGCGATGAAGGCGGTAGGGATACCAACGAGAATCATGGTGCCCAGGTCGACACCGAGCGTGCCGGCGACCAGAACCGAACCGGCCGATGGCGGCACAAACGCATAGCCAGCGGCAAGTCCTGCGAGCAGCGCGATGCCGTAGTAGAGCGTCGACTTTTTGGTCTGCGATGCCACACTAAACGCAAGTGGGATCAAAACGACCACGCCGGCCTCAAAGAACACCGTAGTGCCGATGACCAGACCGGTAATACCCAGTGCCCAGCTGGAATGACCCTGCCCAAAGGTATCGATGAAGGTCTGGGCGATCTTCTTGGCGCCGCCGCTCTCCTCAAGAATCTGGCCAAACATCGAGCCGAGGCCAATGAGCAGGGCGATGTTTTGCAGCGTGGTTCCCACGCCCTTGGTGACAGTGTCCGCCACCAGGTCGAGCGGCATACCGGCGCCGATGCCAATCGCGAGCGCCGAGACCATCATCGAAAGCACAGGATGCAGCTTGAACTTAATGATGAGCGCAAGCAGCAGCGCGATGCCCACGATGGCGGCGATGACCAGCCTGGTGGGGTCGGCCATAAACGTTGGGTCTGACATCTTTCCTCCAATTCATCAGACCTTTTGAATTCGGCTTAGACTATAGCGCGTTTTCAATAGGTCTGATGTTTAAAAGGGAAACTTTTTCGAAATACATCTGATGTATTTGCTGAACGATCTGTTTTTTACGGTAAACGGCCACTTACAGTTCTCCATTGTCGGAGCGAACCACCGCGGCTTCTGTTAAATGAGCTAGAATAGCTCTGATGAATTCTTTTGATATGAGGTGAAGCGTGGCACGAGCCGATTCGGGACTCCCCGAGCAGATTTCGGAGAAAATTATTCAACTGATCCTGGATGAGCATCTTGAGCAAGGCGACCGCCTGCCCAAGGAGGCTGTGCTCGTCGAGCGCCTGGGTGCTGGCAGGAGCACCGTACGCGAGGCTATGAAGCTGCTGCAGTCGCGCAACATCGTGCGCATTAAGCAGGGCTCGGGCACCTATGTGGCATCAAACCCCGGCGTTGCCGACGATCCGCTGGGCTTTACCTTTATCGATGACAAGAGGCGCCTGGCACGCGACCTGCTCGAAGTGCGCTTTATGATCGAGCCGCAGATGGCCAGCATGGCCGCAGAGCACGCGACCGACGATCAAATCATCTGCATTAAAGAGCTTTGCGATGAGTCCGAGCACTTGGCCGCGCGGGACGAAGACTATTCTGCCGCCGACACCGCGTTTCACATCGCAATTGCCGAAAGCTGCGGCAACCTCGTCGTTCCCCGCCTAATGGGCGTGCTCAAGGCGTCTGTCCCCCTGTTTATTGACGTGACCGGCAAAAAGCTCGTCGAGGAAACTATCCGCACGCACCGCGATGTGGCCGACGCCATCGCCGCGCGCAATCCCACCGCCGCGCACGACGCAATGTATCTGCACCTGGTGTATAACCGCAACATGATTGCGGAGGGCACGCAGGAACAGAGCGAATAAACGTCCGCGCGGCAAGGGCGAGATCACCGTTTACCTTTTAAAAGTGAACGTTCACCTGATTTTAGGAGAATCTGATTTTTAAATCCTCCTCTTCTCCTATACTGACCTTGTATGAAAAGCAAGACTTATATAGATGAACGTTTCTTTTGAAAGGATCGCTATGTCTGATCTTATGGACAGCTTCCGTCTGGACGGCAAGGTCGCACTGGTAACCGGCGCCACCTATGGCATTGGCATGGCTATCGCCGAGGCGCTCGGAGAGGCTGGCGCCAAGATCGCCTTTAACGCACGTCACGCCGACAAGGTAGCCGAGGCCGAGAAGCACTACCGCGAGCTGGGCTTTGAGGCTCATGGTTACGTGGCAGACGTCACCGACGAGGCCGTCGTTGCCGAGCTCATCGCCAAGATCGAGGCCGACTTTGGCACCACGCCCGACATCCTGGTCAACAACGCCGGCGTTATCCAGCGCACCCCGATGCTCGACATGAGCGCCGAGGACTTCCGCCGCGTCGTCGATATTGACCTCAACGCACCGTTTATCGTGTCCAAGGCCTGCCTGCCCGGCATGATCGCCAAGGGCCACGGCAAGATCATCAACATCTGCTCGATGATGAGCGAGCTGGGTCGCGAGACCATCGCCGGCTATGCCGCCGCCAAGGGCGGACTCAAGATGCTCACCAAGAACATCTGCTCGGAGTTTGGCGAGGCCAATATCCAGTGCAACGGCATTGGACCCGGCTACATCGCCACGCCGCAAACCGCACCCCTGCGCGAGACGCAGCCCGACGGCAGCCGCCACCCGTTTGACCAGTTCATCATTGCCAAGACGCCGGCCGCCCGTTGGGGCACGCCCGAGGATCTGAAGGGCCCCGCCGTGTTCTTGGCTTCCGATGCATCGAACTTCGTCAACGGCCACATCCTCTATGTCGACGGCGGAATCCTCGCATACATTGGAAAGCAGCCTCAATAAGCGTCGCCGCAACTGCCCACATCAGGTTTCATCCACTCGTTTTTCATTTGAGTTGCGGTGAGATAAGGATTGGCTTTGGCTTCTATCAGGCAAAACAGTCCGTATTTCACCGCAAGTTAGAAATAGAAAGGTAATTCGCAATGAAGATCGCTCTGATCAATGAGAACTCTCAGAACTCCAAGAACCCTATGATCGAGGCTGCCCTTAAGAAGGTTGTCGAGCCCATGGGGCACACCGTCTTTAACTATGGCATGTATGCCGACGCCGATTCCAAGCCCCTCACCTACGTGCAGAACGGCATCCTTGCCGCCGTGCTGCTGAACTCCGGCGCTGCCGACTACGTCGTGACCGGCTGCGGCACCGGCGAGGGCGCCATGCTCGCCTGTAACTCCTTCCCCGGCGTGCTGTGCGGCCACGTTGCCGACCCGCTCGACGCCTACACCTTTGCCCAGGTCAACGATGGCAACGCCGTTGCCATGCCCTTCGCCCTCAAGAACGGCTGGGGCCAGGAGCTCAATCTTGAGTACACCTTCGAGAAGCTCTTTGGCTTTGGTTCGGGCAACGGCTATCCTGCCGAGCGCGTTGAGCCCGAGCAGCGCAACAAGAAGATCCTCGACGGCGTGCGCGCTGTGACCATGCGTCCGCTCGTCGACGTCCTGGGCGAGATCGATCAGGACCTGGTGAAGGGCGCACTTGCCGGCGAGCACTTCCAGGAGTACTTCTTTGCCAACGCCACCGACGAGGCCATCATCGCCAAGGTCAAGGAGCTCCTGGGGCTCTAATCGCACGACTCATTGCAGCTAACGCAAGCGGCGGTCGTCCCACGTACGGGGCGACCGCCGCTTTTTGCTATCTACCGACTGACGCCGCGGGGACAGGCCCCATGCGCCAAGGGATTAACTAGAGCTCGCAGGCAATCTTGTAGCCGTCGCCGATGGCGTCGCGGATGTTGCCGCACTTGTTGGCATCGCCCAGCACGTGGGTGGCAACGCCGGCAGCGGCAAGGTCGTCGGCCAGCTTGGTATTGGGACGATAGCCCATGGCAAGCACCAGCGTATCGGCATCGGCGATGGTGTGGACCTCGCCGTCCTTCTCGTAGCTGATGGCATCCTCGGTAATCTCGGTCACCTTGGCCTCGGTCAGCACGTGGACGCCCTTTGAGAGCATGCGCGTGATGAGCACCGCGCGACCGGCACCGCCCTCGTTGGCGGCGAGCGTCTTGGTCATCTCGATGACGGTGACATCGCGGTTGGCCGGCGACAGGTCGTTGACCAACGGGGCCAGGTAGTCAGCCGTCTCGCAACCGACGGTGCCTCCGCCCACGATGACGATCTTCTTGCCCGGGAAAGCTTTGCCACCCAGCAGGTCGTCAGCCGTCATAACCTGCTTAAAGCCCTGCATGAAGGCCGGGACGATGGGCTCGGCGCCATAAGCCAGGACGACCTCGTAGCCGGCGTAGTCGCACTGAATGTCCTCGGCAGTAAGCTCGGTGCCAAATATGCACTTCACGCCCGCCTCGCCCAGGCGACGATACTGATACTTGATCACGCGGGTGAGCTCCTGCTTTGCCGGCGGAACGGCCGCGATGCGCATCTCGCCGCCCGGCTCATCCTGCTTGTCAACGAGCACCACGTTGTGGCCGCGCTTGGCGGCAATGTAGGCTGCCTCCATGCCCGCAGGACCAGCGCCCACAACCAGTACGTTCTTGGCCTCGGCGGCAGGCTCGTAGCCAGCCTCGTC
>CABUXM010000062.1 GCA_902495545.1 uncultured Collinsella sp.
ACAAACGCAATACCGATAACAGCCAGTACAACAATATCGATAGGTGCCATAGCAAGCCTCCTCTAGTTAACCACCACTTACTTTACCCCATTCTCCACCTACCAAAAAGGGACAGGTTTATTTTGGTCGGTTTTATCTGCGGAAACGCCACATCTCCCCTACCAAAAAGCCCGAGTGTCACTGAGACACCCGGGCTCGTGGAAAGGGGTTGATCCTTATTCGGACTTAGGCGGAAACTGCAGCGGAAGCAGTGTTGGTCTCGTCCTCGTCGGTCCAAGCGTGCTTGGGCATAGGACGGAAAATCTGGAAGAGCATCGCGACCAGCAGCACGATAGCCACAACCGTCCAGAAGCCAAACTGCCCAAGGACAAGCAGGTTATAGAACTGGTTGATGAACAGGCCGATCACCCAAGCGAAGGCGCACTCGTAGCCGAGGGCAATCGCGGTCCACTTGCCGGAATCCATCTGGTTGCGGATGGTACCCATAGCGGCAAAGCACGGAGCGCACAGCAGGTTGAACGCGCCGAAGGCAACGCAGGCGCCCATGGTGGGGAACATGCCGGCAAACGCGGTCCACAGGCTCGGGTCGGTCTCGCCCGCGTCGGCGACGGACAGCAGCGAGCCGGCGGTGGCGACGACGTTCTCCTTGGCGACGAGGCCAGAGACAGTCAGCGCGGTTGCCTGCCAGGTGCTAAAGCCGAGCGGGGCGAAGATCCAAGCGACCAGGTTGCCCAGCATGGCGAGCACGGAGTAGTCCATGAACTCCTCGGGGATGCCGTCCATCGCAGGCAGGAAGCCAAAGGAGCCGTTGTAGCTACCAAAGTTGGAGAGGAACCACACCACGACGGTAGAGGCGAAGATGATCGTGCCGGCCTTCTTGATAAAGGCCCAGCAGCGCTCCCACACGTGCAGCGCCCAGGAGCGGATCGCCGGGAAGTGGTAAGCGGGGAGCTCCATGACAAACGGGGTCGGGCGGCCGGCGAAGAGCTTGGTCTTCTTGAGCATGAGGCCCGAGGCGATGACGGCAAAGACGCCCAGGAAGTAGAAGAGCGGGCTGATCCACGCGGCGGTGGTAGAAGAATCGCCGATGATGGAACCCATGAGCAGGGCGATGATCGGCAGCTTAGCGCCACAGGGAATGAACGTGGTGGTCATGACCGTCATGCGGCGGTCCTTCTCGTTCTCGATGGTCTTGGTAGCCATGACGCCGGGGACGCCGCAGCCCGAGGACACGAGCATGGGGATGAAGGACTTACCGGACAGGCCAAAGCGGCGGAACACGCGGTCCATGATGAAGGCGACGCGGGCCATATAGCCGCAGTCCTCCAAGAAGGACAGCATGACGAACAGCAGGAACATCTGCGGGACGAAGCCGAAGATGGCGCCCAGGCCGCCGACGATGCCGTCGCAGACCAGCGAATCGACCAGGCCACCGTCCTCGGTGCCGCCCGCCACAAGGGCGTCGTGCACCACGGTGGTGATACCCGGGACATAGGGGCCGTACTGTGCCGGGTCGACCGAGTCGGCATTGTCACCCGCAGCCTCGACGGCCGCGTCGTAGGCGTCGCGACCCTGGCCGAGCACATACCAACCGTCGGTACCGAAGAGCTGGTCGTTGGTGAAGTCGGTCACCGTGCCGCCCAAGGTAGAAACGGCGATGTAGTACACGCAGAACATGATGACCACAAAGATCGGCAGGCCCAGGATACGGTTGGTAACCACGCGGTCGATCTTCTCGGAGGTGCTCATCTTTGCCGGAGCCTTGGTGAGGCACTCGTCAATGATGTGGGCAATCACGCCGTAACGCTCGCCGGTGATGATGGACTCGGCGTCGTCGTCGCAGTCCTGCTCGCACTGGGCGACCAGCTGCTCTACGCGAGCAGCCTTCTCCTTAGTGAGGTTGATGAGCTTGCAGGCGTCCGCGTCGCGCTCGAACAGTTTGACCGCGTAGTAGCGGCGCTTGTTGGCGGGAACGCTCGCAGGCAGGTTATTCTCGATGTGGTCCAGAACGTCCTCGATGGAGGAATCGAACTTGTGCTCCGGCACCTGGCCCTTGGAAGCAGCGGACTTCTTGACCTGCTCGAACAGCTCCTTGATGCCCTTGTTCTTAAGAGCCGAGATCATCATGACCGGGCAGCCGAGCTTCTTGGAAAGCTTGTCCGTGTCGATCTTATCGCCGTTCTTCTCGACCAGGTCGGCCATGTTGAGGGCAACGACCACGGGCAGGCCGGTCTCGATAACCTGAAGCGCCAGGTACAGGTTACGCTCGAGGTTGGTGGCGTCGACAACCTGGACGACAACATCGGGCTCGCCGCTCATGAGGTAATCGCGCGAGCATTGCTCCTCGGGGCTGTAGGGGGAAAGCGAGTAGATGCCAGGGAGGTCCGTGATGGTAACGTTCTTGTCGCTTAGGAGCTTGGCCTCCTTTTTCTCAACCGTGACGCCGGGCCAGTTGCCAACGTAGCCGTTGGCGCCGGTGATCAGGTTGAAAAGCGTGGTCTTGCCGCAGTTGGGGTTACCCGCCAACGCGACATGGATCTGAGAATCCGCCATTCAATCCTTCTTCCTTGTGTGCCTGCGCTGCTTTCTCCGCGCAGGCTGGATAATGTGCTTCAAAGATGCTGCATTAAGTTAGAAAAACCTAACTTTATCTGCAGAAATATGCGCCACGAGTCCTTACTGGACCTCGACGACGGCGGCCTCCTCCTTGCGGATGGAAAGCTCGTAGCCGCGCACGTTGATCTCGACCGGATCACCGAGCGGTGCAACCTTCACGACCTTGAACGAAGTGCCCTTGATGAGCCCCAGGTCCATAAGGTGGCGGCGAAGCGCACCCTCGCCGTGAAGCTTGACGATGGTGGAGCTCTCGCCCACCTTAACGTCACCCAACGTCTTCATCCTCTTGTCCCCCTTTCGGTTTTTATGAAATGCTGCGGACTAACCGACGGTCATGATGTGCATGGCAACCTTGGAATCGATGCCAAAGCGTGCGCCCAGCACCGTGACGATGATATTGGCGCCACTCGAGCTCACCACGTGGATTTCGTTGCCCTCGACAAAGCCGAGGTCCTTGAGGTGGTGCTTCATGTCCTCATTGCCCTTTACACGGGACACGCGCACGGTTTCGCCCGCTTTTACCATCGAAAGCGGCATGGCCGGCATCTGCGGTCCGCAAGACATGAGTGGCTCCTAACGTCAGTTCGTCCTTAACATCGACACGGTAAAAGTTAACCACGCCTATGTTCGCTATAGTAAACTAACACGTGGTTAACTTTTTGGAAAGGGTCCGCATTCAGATTTCGAAAAAGTTTCCTATACGAAACAAAAGGGCGCGGCAAAGGACCATCCTTTACCACGCCCTGTCATGCTTAAAGCGAGAGATTTCTGATCGATGTGACACAGGAGGCCTCATCCACGCCCGAAACGCGGAACACGATGTCCTCGCCGCACTCACCGTAGAGAGCCATGAGCCCCATGACATCGCGTCCATCCGTGCGGCGATCGCCGATACTGACCGACACGTCACTACGATGCTTGGCGATAATGTCATAGAGCAGCGCAACCGGGCGGGCATGCAATCCCAACGGATCTTTAATCGTCTTTGTAAACTCGACCATGTCCCCTCCCACGACATCGTACATTCGGCCGGCAAAACCCAGCCACGTGGTAGCTATTGTACCGTTAGATGCTTCTCGAGAGCTCCTCTGAACACCTCGTGGTCAAAAAGTGGCAAATATGAGTACTGTCACCAATTTAGTAGCAGCAAAATCGAGAGCAAATTGCCTTATTTGAGTGATTCGAAGAGGTTGAAAGCCGTCAAACGCCCTTTGAAGGGGGTTAGATAAATTGATTTTGAGCCCATTTTCGCTCAGAGCAGGCCGAAAAATATGGCACTTCTTTTGCAACAGTACTCATATTTGGCATTTTTTGCCCACAGGGTCCAAAACCATGCTCCAAAACACAAAAGTAGGGGCCTCGTAAGGCCCCTCCTTAGGAAAGGGAATCGATTTATTCCACAGCCGTAGATTAATCCTAGCCGCTACTCCATCATGTCGAGGACGGAGGGGCGAAGCTCGTTCTCAGCAGCCTCGGGATCGGTTTCGCGCAGGCGGTTGATGTAGCGGTTGTACCACATCACGGCAAGGCCCAGGAAGACAACCACGCCGCCGACGTTGTAGACCAGCGTCAGCCACAGCGGCTGATCGAGCGGAATGGTGCCGCAGATAAGCACGAAGCAGAAGACCACAAGCAGGAATGCAGCAATGACCAGGCCAAAGGTGCGCGAACCCATGCGGAAGCCACGGGGAGCAGCGTCGAAGTTCTTGCGCAACATAAAGTAGGCAAGCAGGATCAGCAGCGGCGGGAGCAGAGCGGTGGCAGCCGTCATGTTGGTGACGATCATGAGCAGGTCGTCGAGGTTACCGGAGCCCAGGGCCGGGATGATCAGGATGGGGACGACGATGGCGAACTGCAGCCAGGCAGCGCGGGCGGGAATGCCGTGCTCGTTGAGCTCGACGATCTTGCTACCAAAGACACCCTTGGGGATCTCGGTGAAGAAAACCTTGATGGGAGCAGAGGTCCACATCATGAGGGAGCCCAGCGTGGCGGCGAGAAGGATCAAGCCGATGGCGCGCGTAGACACTTCCATGGGAATGCCAAAGTGGGCAAAGACAGCGCCGAATACGTCGAAGATACCGGTGGAGATGGCAACGCCGCCCTCGGGGATGAACAGGTTAACCAGCAGCGAAGCGCCTGCATACAGAAGGCCGATGGTCAGACCGGCGATAACGACGGTGCGCACGAAGGCCTTGACGCCACCCTTAAGGTCGTTAAGGAACACGCCGACAGACTCAGCGCCGCCAACGCCCTGGATGATCCAGGCAAGCGTACCGAAGAAGCCCCACGCAGTTGCGAAGTTGCTCATGTCGGGAGCCATGTTAGCGGGAGTAGGAGCCGTAGCGAACTCAACGCCGCCAAAGGCAGCAGCCAGGGACAGCAGGATGAACACGGCGGTCAGGCCGAGAGCCGCGGTCGAACCGAAGGAGGAAATGGAGCCGATCCACTTAGCGCCCTTGGTCGAAACCCACGTGGCGATAGCAAAGACGACGATCTCGATAATGGTGATCCACAGCTGCGAAAGCTCGGCGTTGGCACCAAAGAACACGTAGCTCGCGTAGATGATGACGTTGGGCAGGACGGACGCAAAGAAGAACAGGTTAACGAACCAGTAGCTAAATGCCGTCAGGAACGCCCAGCGACCACCCATCGAGGTCTTAACCCATGCGTACACGCCAGACTCGGAGTCCTTGTTGAGGCCGACGAACTCGGCGGTAACCAGGGTATAGGGGACAAAGTACAAAAGCGTGGCGAAGAAGAACGACGGCGCAGCTGCCAAGCCGATGGCCGCGTTGTTGTTGATGATGTTCTTGATACCGAACACGGCGGCGACCGTCATGCCCAGCAGAGCGAACGAACCAATCGTTCCTCGTTTTTCAGAGCTCATAAGCCCTCCCAATCATCTGTTAAATGTCATCTAAAACCGTCCGAGCTGCAAGTGCAAACACGGACGGCGCACCTGCTAAGGGGAATGGGGAAAAGGGAGTCAACAAAGCCATCCCCCTTAACGGCGCGAAGCAAACGTCCAGGCGGACGAATGCTACTTGTTGGGGAAGGAATAACCTTCGACTGTCACGTGCAGTACCACGACGCGGGGATCCGCGGCATCGGCCACGACACGGTAGGCCTCGTCAATTTCGACGACGGCAACGCCGCCGGCGGGAATCGTCACGGTCTCCCCCGTACCCTCAAAGCGCTCGCGATCATCGATATCGCTGTAGGCGCGCGTACAGGTAAGATCGGCCTTGGAAGCCACCTCAACGGTCAGATTGCCGTCGAGCGGGGCGAGCACGGCATGGTAGCGACGGTGACCGACCAGATCGGCGGTAGCCGCCTCGTGGGCGTTCACCCACCAATACACCAGCGAGTCGCCGATAGAGTACGCCACATCGTGCTGCAGTTCAGAAACGCCGTCGAGTGCCTGACCGGTACGCATCCACTTCTTGACGGACTTCATCTGGGCGTCGAAATCGGCACGCGAGTTAAAGATATGCATGACTTATGCCTCCTTAATGGGTGCCAGCGCCTGAGCCAGATCGGCAGACGTCAGCGGTCGCAGGGACACCTCAAAGCTGAAGCTCTCAAAACGGGTGCGATAGGAATCGAGCACCTCGGAACCCCAAGAGTTCGAGCCAAGGCCGAGCAGCTGGTCGTTGATGTTGACCGTAACCGTGTCGCCCGGGACAAGATCGTAGACATGCTTGGCATTATCGATAGTCTCGCAGCTATAGGGCCATGCGGAGAACGAGAACGGATTGGAAGCGGCGTCGCTCGGACGCGTCACGACCAGACCGTCACCGTGGCTGGAGCGCAGGGCGACCCAGCGGGTACCCTCGCGGTTGGCGCAGTCCTGGGGCATAACGTAGGGCGTGAACATGTCGTCGACCGTAGTGCGGTAATGACCGACCGGGTTGGCGCGCAGCGAGTCCGGATAGTTCTCGCCCGGGCCGTGGCCATACCACTCGACGGCACGATCACAACCGGGAACCTCGAAGGAGATGCCGATGCGCGGGATAATGTCCGAATAGTCGCCGTAGGGATCGCCGGAAACCTTGAGGTCGACGCGGCCACTCGGAAGCACGGTATAGACGAGCTCGACGCGCATGCCGAACGCGCGGACGGGAGGAGCGATACGCTGGCTCACGGTAACGACGACCGCATTGCCGTCCTGCTTCCAAGAAACATTGCGGGTAGACGTCTGCATCACATCGATGAAGTTATCCTTCCACAGGGAGTCGTACTCCTGGGCGTGGTTATCGACGAGCGGATGCCAAAAACCAACCTGGGGACCGGAGGTCATGACGTCGCGACCGGATGCCTTCCACTCGCTCACGGTACCGTTGACCTTGCTGAAGGTCAGCTCGCCGTTGAGGGAGCGAATGCGAATCTCCTGCTCGGTCTCCTCGACCGTAAGCTCAGGACGAGTGGGGGCGGCAATTGCCGGCGCCGGATGGTTTGCGATGGCAAACTGGCTTGCACCCAGTTGGAACATCGGCTCGCACCAGGCGTGAGCCGCCATGGTGTAGGCGTGCACGGTCAGCAGGGTCTCGCCCGCTGCGGCCTCGCGAATCACCAGCGGAAGCTGGACGGACTCGCCGGGGGCAACCGCACCGGGCATGAGCGTCTTGCGGCAGACCACGTCGCCGTCCACCAGGGTCTCCGCCGACAGGCAGACATCCTCGAGGGTGGTAAACCAACGCTTGTTGGTGACGGTCAGCTCGCCTGCCTCGGCATCGTAGGCCATGCGAACCGGGCAGATGACCTGGCCGTACTCGGTAAGGCCCGGGCTCGGCTGCTGCCAGGGGAACACCATGCCGTCGATGCAGAAGTTGCTGTTGTTGGGGTAATCGCCGTTGTCGCCGCCATACATGTCGTAGGCAACGCCGTCCTCGGTCACAGCAGCCAAACCGTGGTCGCACCATTCCCAAATAAACTGGCCTTGGATGCAATCCCAGCGATCGAAGACCTCCTGGTACTCGGACAGGCCTCCGGGACCATTACCCATGGAGTGGCCGTACTCGCAGTTGATGCGCGGCTTGGGGAACGGATGCTCGCCAAAGTCGTTCATCTGCGACACGCGGGAGTACATGGTGGAAATGACGTCGACGGTATCGGCGTTGCGATCCTCCTCGTAGTGGACCGGACGACCGTCGAGCTCGTGAGCTTTGGCGTACATCGCGCGGATGTTGCAGCCATAGCCGCTCTCGTTGCCCATCGACCACATGATGATGCACGCGTGGTTGCGCTCCTGCATCACCAGGCGCTCAACACGGTCAACGTAAGCCGGCTCCCAGGCAGGGTCGTCGGTGACCAGGGCGATATTGCCGATATTCTCGAAGCCGTGGCTCTCCATATCGGTCTCGGCGACCAGCATGATGCCGTACTCGTCGCACAGCTCGTAGAAGCGCGGATCGTTGGCGTAGTGGGACGTGCGCACCGCGTTGATGTTGTGCTGCTTCATGAGCTCCAGGTCGCGGCGCATGCGCTCGAGACCCACGGCGCGGCCCTTGTGATCGTCGTGGTCGTGGCGGTTGACGCCATGCATCTTAAAGTAGGTGCCGTTGAGGTAGATATGATTGCCCTCGACCGTCACCTCGGCAAGGCCTTGGCGATGCGGAACGTACTCGCTGACCTCGTCGCCGTCGTAGACCTCAAGCGTAAGGTCATAGAGGAAGGGGTCCTCGGGGTTCCAGAAGTGGGCATCGGCAACGCTGCACTCGGCATGGCCGTCGACGCACTCGCCCGTAGCGACCACATTCTGGCCATCGCTGAGCGTATACACGACGCGACTTGCGCCCTCGGCAACCGTATCGAGCGTGATCAGAGCGGCATCGCCCTCGCGGTGCGTGCGGAACCTAAAGTCGACCAGATGCGCGGCGGGACGCTGCATGAGGTACACATCGCGGAAGATGCCCGATGCCCACCACATGTCCTGGTCCTCGATGTAGCTACCATCGCTGTACTGCAGAACCTTGACCGCAAACAGGTTGTCGCCCTCGACGAGCGCGTCGGTCACGTCAAACTCGGCGGACAGGCGCGAACCCTTGGTCATGCCGATAAACTTGCCGTTGACATACAGCTCGCCGTAGCTCTCGATACCGTCGAAGCGAATAATCTCGCGAGCGCCGGCAGGCACGGCGGGAAGTTTGACGATGCGTTGGTAGACGCCCGTAGGGTCGTCGGAGGGAACGAACGGCTGATCCACCGGGAACGGAAAACCCTCGTCGGTGTAGGCAAGGTTGCCATAGCCGTCTACCTGCCACAGGTGCGGAACCTCCACGTGATCCCACTCGGGCTCGTACGTGCAAAGTGCTTCGTTGGAGACGGCCGCGGGGCCCTCAAAAAGGCGGAACTGCCACGAGCCGGACAGCTGGACAAATCCGCGCGACAGCTCGCGGCTGTACGTAGCGGCGAGATCGGCGGTCTCATAACCCATAAAGTACGCATGGGGTGCCAGGCGGTTCCTGTGGGTGAGCGCTTGGTTTTCCCAATCGTTAATGGCGTCCATGGTGATGCTCCTTCGTCATCGTAGTGCTTCTTTGTGCAACCGGTTGTCCTTATCTTACGGGCGGTACAAAAATCTGTGCAACCGGTTGTCCGCCGAACGGTCGATTTTGTCGGATTAACGGTGCAACCGGTTGTACAACCGCGACACTTATGTCACCCTGAGTATCGAAACTCAGCGCAAGACATCGTTCTTAAGCTCGTAGGCAACCGCCACGCCCGCTGATATCTCACCCATACGAGACATATTCGATTGCGGCTTGGTTGCAAAACGACACCGGTCACCGGATATCATGAACGCTGTTCAGGCGCACTATAGTAAGCTGTATCCGCACCAGCCCGTATCAGCGACAACATCGACCGCATTCTCCAGGAGACGCCATGACCCAACCAGTTCGCACCGCACCTACGCTTGCCGAGGTTGCCGCAGCTGCCGGCGTGTCGCGTTCCACGGCATCGCGCGCTCTCAACGATTCGCCTCGCATTAGCGAGGAAACCAAAAAGCGCGTCCGCGCGGCGGCCAAGGAAGTCAATTTTGTCCCCAACGCTCGTGGCCGAGCGCTCGCTGTCGGGCGCACGGAAATCATCGCCGTGCTCGTGACCGAGCCCCTGAGTGAACTCTTCAGCGACCCCACCTATAGCGAGTTTTTGAGCGGCATTACCGAGGAACTGTCGGAGTCGTCCTATCTGCCCGTTATCTTGCAGGCGTCTTCTACGCATGAGCGCAACCGCGCACGCGAGCACTTTGAGCGCCGCTCGTTCGACGCCGTGATCGACGTCTCCCCCTACAAGGGCAGCGAGCTGCTCGAGGTGCTGCGCGAGCTGGGCGTACCCACCGTGTTGTGCGGCCAGCTCGAGGGCCACCCCTATCGCGATGTGTTCTCGACGGTCTACTCCGACGACGAAGAGGGCGGACGCTTTGCGGCGCTCGCTATGAAAGATCGCGGACGCAAGGACATCGTTGCCGTGCTGGGGCCGCAGGATAACCCCGCCGTCATCGACCGCCTTCGCGGCTACCGTGCAATTTTGGGCGAAAGTCTTCCGGATGAAAATGTCATCTATACCGGATGGAGCAGCGGAGACGGCTACCAAGCCACGCGGCGGTTGCTCGCGCGCGAAATACATGCCGACGGCGTGCTATGCGGATCGGACCGTATCGCAACCGGCGTTATCGCCGCATTCAACGAAGCAGGAATTAGCATACCCAAAGACGTTTCAGTCGTGGGCTTCGATGACCACGAGGTCGCAGCTCGCAGCGTCCCCGCGTTGACGACCATTCGTCAGCCGCTTCGCGAGGAAGGCCGCATGGCCGCAGGCATTGCGCTCGATATGATCAATGGCGCCGTGCCCACCACCACCGTCATGCACATGCAGCTCGTTCAGAGAGACTCACTGTAGGAAACTGGGCCGGGCTTTCCGCTAGGCTGCTTTAGCGGAAAGCCCGGCCCATTCCGAACGCCGATTCTGGGATGTACTTTCCGCCAGAAGCTCAACCGGAAAGTGCGACCCGTTATTTGGCTGGATTCTGGGTCGCAGTTTCCGCGACGTCCGGTCACCCTATGCCCTCGCAACCTCGGCATATAAAAAACGAGGGAAAGCACACGTCCTTCCCTCGTTGCAAGCAATATGTAGCCGCTTGCCTACATCAGGCGCAGGCTGACGTCCTTGAGCTGGGCGCCGCTAACGGCACTCGGAGCGCCCGACATAAGGTCGGAGCCGCTGGCCGTCTTGGGGAACGCCATGACGTCGCGGATGGAGTCGGAACCGGTGAGCAGCATGCACACGCGGTCCAGGCCCAGAGCGAAACCGCCCATCGGGGGCGCACCAAACTTGAGGGCCTCCATGAGGAAGCCGAACTGAGACTCGGCACGCTCCTCGGTAAAGCCCAGGAGCTTGAGCATGGACATCTGCATCTCGGCGTTGTGGATACGCATACCGCCGCCGCCGGCCTCAAAGCCGTCCATGACAAAGTCGTAGGTGCAAGAACCGGCTGCCAACGGGTCGGCCTCGATCTTGGCGATGTCGGTCTCGGTCGGCAGGGTGAAGGGCTGGTGCTCGGCGGCATAGGCCTTGCGGTCCTCATCCCAGTGGAACAGCGGGAAGTTGACGACCCACAGGAAGTCGTGGCCCTCGCGCTTGATCTCGAGCGCATTGGCCATGTGCGAACGCATGCCGCCCAGGATCTCGTCGGAGAGCAAGCGCGGGCCGGCGGCGAACATCACAAGGTCGCCGGGCTCGACATCCATGCGCTCGCGCAGAGCCGCCATCTCCTCGTCCGAGAAGAACTTGACGATGGGGCTGTTGATAGAGCCGTCCTCGCGGAAAGCAATCCAGGCCAGGCCCTTGGCGCCAAACGTGGAGGCCACGCCGGCAAGCTTATCGATCTTGGCACGTGCCCAGGCACCGGCGCCCTTGGCGTTGATGGCCTTGACGACAGAGCCCTCCTCGTTTGCGGCAGTCGCAAAGACCTTGAACTTGGAGTTGGCGAAGATGTCGGTCAGGTCGACCAGGTGCATGCCATAGCGGGTATCGGGCTTGTCGGAGCCATAGGTGTCCATGGCCTCCCAGTAGTCCATACGACGCAGCGGCGTAGGCATCTCGACGCCCATGCGGCCGAAGGCGTCGGCCAGGACCTCCTCGAGCGCGCTCATGACGTCGTTCTGGTCCACGAAGGACATCTCGATATCGACCTGGGTGAACTCGGGCTGACGGTCGGCACGCAGGTCCTCGTCGCGGAAGCACTTGGCAACCTGGTAGTAGCGCTCGACGCCACCGACCATGAGCAGCTGCTTCAGGAGCTGCGGGGACTGCGGCAGGGCGTAGAAGTTACCCGGCTGAATACGGCTGGGAACGATGAAGTCGCGAGCGCCCTCGGGCGTGGACTTGAACAGGGAGGGCGTCTCGACCTCCATGAACTCACGGTTGTGCAGCGCCTCCCGAATGGCAAAGGTAAAGTCGGAGCGCAGCTTGAGGTTGGCCATCATCTCGGGACGACGGAGGTCCAGATAGCGATAGCGCAGGCGGGTGTCCTCGCTCGTCTCGATGCCGTCCTCGATCTGGAACGGCGGGGTGACGGACGTGTTGAGCACCTCGGCGTGGTCGGTCAGGACCTCGATCTCGCCGGTCGCGAGCTTGGTGTTGGTGGTCTCCTCACCACGAGCGCGCACGACGCCGTGGATCTTGATGGGCCACTCGGGACGCATGGTCTCGGCGATCTTAAAGGCATCGCCGTCGGAGTGCTCGGGGTCGAAGGTGAGCTGCGTGATGCCCTCGCGGTCACGAAGGTCGCAGAAGATAAGGCCGCCGTGGTCGCGGCGACGACTCACCCAACCGGTGAGGGTGACCTCTTCGCCCACGTTCTCGAAGCGAAGCTCGCCGCAGGTACGGGTGTGCATGGAATGCTCATCGATGGGACGGGTCTGGCTCATACCAGTGATCCTCCTTTATGGATCTGTGCCGCCCCGTGTCGTTCCGGGCGGCGTCGTACAGATTTGCCCAGCCTGCGTAAACCGCGCAGCCAGACATGGCGTTCTATCTTATCGCACCTGTGTCGATGTGCCGCGGAAAAGTGGCTCCTGCCCAAAGACTTGACGGAGACGAAACAATTGATGCGTCGCGGCACCCGTCTGCACGCGTCACGTGCGACAATATGCCCCAATAAAACAGCACTTGGAAAGGCCCGTCATGACTGCACGGCTCATTGTTATGGATATCGACTCCACGCTTATCAACCAGGAGGTCATCGACCTGTTGGGCGAGGAGGCCGGCGTAGGCGAGCAAGTGGCGAAGATCACTGAGCGCGCCATGCGCGGCGAACTGGACTTTAAGCAGGCGCTCGAGGAGCGCGTGGGGCTGCTTGCCGGCTTGGACGAGAGTGTGTTCGAGCGTATCTTTGAGCGCGTGACGTTTACTCCTGGCGCGCTGGAGCTTGTGCGCTCAGCGCACAGCAAGGGCTGGAAGGTCGGCGTGGTAAGCGGCGGCTTCCATGAGGTGGCCGACAAGATCGTGGCCGCCGCGGGCATCGATTTTTGCCTGGCTAACCGCCTAGAGGTCGTGGA
>CABUXM010000063.1 GCA_902495545.1 uncultured Collinsella sp.
CGGATGTAGTTGGTCACCTGGAACAGGCGGCTCACTTCCTCCTGGCCGTACAGCACGCTCGCGTTGACGTCGCCGTCATCCGCGATCTTCTGGAAATCGGCATCCTTCTTGAGCTTCTTGGCCGTGCTCTCGACCTGAGACGGATCGTCCATCTCAATCGCAAACGAGGCGGGCAGCGGGTTCTGGCCGTCGAGCGCGCTCATGGTGGCGTCGGCGTTACCCGACATCTTGCTCGTGTACTCGGCCAGCGCGTCGTCCTTATCCTTATAGGTCACGGACTTGACGTTGCTCCACGTCTTGAGCTCGGCCTCAAAGGCCTGGACGTCTGCCTGATCGGCGTCATCGCTAATAAAGGCATTAATGACAACCTGATCCTCGACGGTACCGATCACGGAGTTCAGCATCGCGGAACCCATAATGAACAGGCCGATGATAAACAGCGAAAGGAAGATCGTGATGACGGCGCCGAGCGAGGTAGTCCAGTTACGGAAGAAGTGGCTGATTGCCTCTTTGAAGGAGTAGCCCACGTTAGTTGGTGCCATAGTTGCCGTAACCTCCCCTCTCCTGGTCGCGGATGACGTGGCCGCCCTCGAGGGCGATCACGCGACGGTGCATGCTATCGACCATCTCGCGGTCGTGCGTGGCGACGATCACGGTGGTGCCGGTGCGGTTAATACGCTCAAGCAGCTTCATGATGCCCAGCGAGATCGCCGGGTCGAGGTTGCCCGTCGGCTCGTCGCAGATCAGCAGCGGCGGACGGTTGACCATAGCGCGGGCGACGGCAACGCGCTGCTGCTCGCCACCGGAAAGCTGGTCGGGCAGCGAGTCCATCTGATCGGCCAGGCCGACCAGACGCAGCACCTCGGGCACCTGGCTGCGAATGACGCCCTTGGGCTTGCCGATGCACTGCAGGGCAAACGCCACGTTTTCGTAGGCGGTCTTTTGCGGCAGAAGCTTAAAGTCCTGGAACACGGCGCCAATCTGGCGGCGCAGGAACGGAACCTTGCGGTTCTTGATCTTCATGAGGTCCTGACCGGCAACCAGGATGCGGCCGCTCGTCGGCTTGACGTCACGGTTGAGCGTCGACAGCAGCGTGGTCTTACCCGAGCCGGAGTGACCGACCAGGAAGACGAACTCGCCCGGATAGATCTCGATGTTGATGTCGTCGAGTGCAGGCTTGTTGGGCTGTGCCGGATAGATCTTGGTGACATGCTCCATAAGGATGACGGGCTCGACACCGGCCTGCTTGGCCATCTTCTTGCGGCTGGCCTGCGGATCGATGGGCGCAAACACCGACGTAAAATCGGGGTTGTTGAGCGCGTTATCGAGGCTTGCGACCTCGGCCGCCTGATCGCTCTCGACCACCGGGGCAGCAGGCTGCGTGGGGTCGGGAATAGCGGCAAAGAGACCGGACTGCGCAGGCTGAGGAGCCGGCGTCGCAGGGGCCATGGGGTCGGGAATGCCGGCCATGGTAGGCTGCGGCGTGGCGGCACCAGCCTGAGGCTGCTCCACGCGAGCGGTCACGGCCTGAACGGGCTCAAAACCCGCCGTGCCGGAAAGCGCGACATCGCTGGTTGGATTGTAGGCAAAGGGATCGGATGCCGGCTGTGCCTGATCTGCCGGCTGAGCGGGGGCCTGAGCAACAGGCTGGCCCTCTGAATCCGGAGTGGCGAAACGACTGCCCTGGACGCCTGCCTGCGTCTTGGGGGCATCATCGCCCGCACCGGAGGTACGGAAGTGGTTACCCACTGGTGCTCCTTATCGTCGTGCGTTTAAACTACATGAGCGCTTAGTATTTTAGCAGCATTAGCTTTGCTGCACATAAGAAGCATGGCCGTGTTTGGGTCCCTCCGGCCGGACACAGGGTTACTTTCCAAATCGTCCTCGGACATGTCGGAGCCCCCGCTGCGCATTACGTGCGGCGGGGGCTCCTCCGTCCTGCGGAAAGATTTGGAAAGTAACCCTGTGTCCGGCCTGCGATAACTAAGGGGTCGCTGCGTTTTACTTGGGTGCAGCAGCGCCGTGCTTGGGGGCTGAATTGCACTTTGCTGGTCTGGGCCCGTTTCCCGGAGAAAGCCCTTGCTTGGTGCGGGCCTAATTTGTTTGTTGCCGACAAAAACAGGGGCGTCCTCTTTGAGGACGCCCCTGTTTTGGATTGCATACGGTTGCTGAGGCGATACTTTGCCTCGTCTTGTCCTAGGCCAAGAACTCCTTGGTGGTCGCCACGATGTTGGCCGCGTCCAGGCCGTACTTGCGCAGGAGCTCGGCACCCGGGCCAGACTCACCGAAGGTGTCGTTAACGCCGATCTTCTTGAGCGGCGTCGGGCACTGCTCGCACAGGACGTCGGCAACGGCGCTGCCCAGGCCACCGATCACAGAATGCTCCTCGACGGTCACGACGTGGCCGGTCTTGGTGGCGCTCCTGACGATCAGGTCGGCATCGATGGGTTTGATGGTGTGCATGTTGATGACCTCGGCGTCGATGCCCTCGGCAGCGAGCTGCTCGGCGGCCTCGAGAGCCTCGCCGACCATCAGGCCGCAGGCGATGATGGTCACATCGGCGCCCTCGCGCATGACAATGCCCTTACCCAACTCGAACCTGTAGGTTTCGGGGTCGTTGATAACCGGCGAGGCCAAACGGGCGAAGCGCATGTACACCGGACCGTCGCACTCGTAGGCGGCGCGCGTCACGGCGCGGGCCTCGACGTCGTCGGCAGGAACGATCACAGTCATGCCGGGGATGACGCGCATGAGGGCGATATCCTCGCAGCACTGGTGCGTGGCGCCATCCTCGCCCACCGAGATACCGGCGTGCGTGGCACCGATCTTAACGTTGAGGTGCGGGTAGCCGATGGAGTTGCGGACCTGCTCAAAAGCGCGGCCGGCGGCAAACATGGCAAAGCTGCTCGCGAAGGCAACGCGACCGGTGGTCGCGATACCGGCGGCGACGCCCATCAGATTGCTCTCGGCAATGCCCACATCGAAGAAACGATCGGGGCAGGCGGCCTTAAACTTGCCGGTCTGCGTGGCGGCGGCCAGGTCGGCGTCGAGGACCACAAAGTCATCGTGCTCGTTGGCGAGCTCGACGAGGGCCTCGCCGTAGCTTACGCGCGTGGCGATTTTCTTGACGTCTGCCATCCTAGAGCTCCTCTCCGGCGGCCGTGAGCTCTGCCATGGCCTGCTCAAACTGTTCATCGTTGGGGGCCTTACCGTGCCAACCCACCTGGTTCTCCATAAAGGAGACGCCCTTGCCCTTCGTGGTCTCGGCGATAATGGCGGTCGGCTGACCCTTGGTGGCGCGGGCCTCGGCAAAGGCGGCGCGGATCTGGTCGAAGTCGTTGCCGTCGGCGAGCTCCACCACATGGAACTTGAAGGCGCGGAACTTGTCGGCGAGCGGCATGGGGTCGTTGACCTCCTCGACGGGGCCGTCGATCTGCAGGCCGTTATGGTCGACGATCACGCAGAGGTTGTCGAGCTGCTGGTTGCCGGCAAACATGGCGGCCTCCCAGACCTGGCCCTCCTCGCTCTCGCCGTCGCCCAGCAGGGCGTAGGTGCGATAGTCGTCGCCCCAGTGCTTGGCGGCAACGGCCATGCCCACGGCGGCGGAGATGCCCTGGCCGAGCGAGCCGGTGGACATGTCGACGCCCGGGGTGTCGTTCATGTTGGGATGGCCCTGCAGGTGGCTGCCGATGTGGCGCAGCGTCTCGAGATCCTCCTTGGGGAAGAATCCGCGCTCGGCGAGCACGGCGTACAGACCAGGCGCGCAGTGACCCTTGGAAAGCACGAAGCGGTCGCGGTCGGCCTTGCGGGGGTCGGCCGGGTCGACGTTCATTTCCTCAAAGTACAGATAGGTCATGATGTCGGCAGCGCCGAGCGAACCGCCCGGATGGCCGGACTTGGCAGCGTGCACGCCGGTGACGATGCCCTTCCTTACCTCGTTGGCAACCTTTTTGAGCTCTTCGTCGCTCATTGTGCCTTCCTTTCATCCTCATTAGACAAAATGCGCACGGCACCGAAGGTAATCCCAACACAGCCGCAATGCACGTACGTCATTCATTATGCTGGAAACTGATGGCTTTACCAGAGTTTTTATCATTATTTGAACAATTTAGCAGGCAGAACCGCTGATGAAACGGTTTATCAATGTGAACGTCTTTTGGATGGAACGCGATCGACCCTACGCGCTAATGTCCTTGAATCCCTCGCCGAAGGCTTCCGTAACGTCAGCAACCGTCACAATGGCGTGAGGATCGCGCTCGCGCACGATCGTCTTGAGGGTATTGAGCTCTCGACGGCTCACGATGACCATAATCACCGGCTTCTCGGCACCCGAATACATGCCAGTCGCCTTAAACTTGGTACAACCACGACCCAGGCCATACATGATATCGGCAGCGATATCAGGGAACTTGTCCGAGATGATGAGTACCATACGGCGTTTGTTGCCACCATCGACCACGGCATCGATCACGTAGCCGCTAATGACCATCGAAAGGCCTGCATATAGTGCGTTTTCGATTGAAAAGACCGGAGCCGACAGCGCACACACGGCAACATCAATCGCCATGACGGTCGAGCCCACCGGCAGCGAGGTGTTACGCGAGATGATTTGGCCAATCGTGTCCGAGCCGCCGGTGTTGGCGCCGGCGCGCAACACCATGCCGTAACCGATGCCCGTAATAATGCCGCCCCACATGGCAGGGAGCATCAGGTCCGCATCCGCCAGAGGTGCTACAAACGGGGCGAACAGATCGGTAAAGAAGCCCAGCAGCACAAAGCCCGTCGCGGTCTGCACCACGTAGAACATACCGCCCTCGCGCATAACGATCAGCAACAGCAAGGCGTTCATCACGATGGTCTGAATACCAACGGGAAGCGACACGCCTCGCGCCGTGCCGACCGCCTGGATAATAGTTGCGAGGCCCGTAACGCCACCGGCGGCAAGACCGTTGGGAATCAAAAACAGGTCGGTCGCAATAGCGGCCAAGGCACACCCCAACATGATCTGGGGCAGATCGTGAAAGAAGTTCATCGAAAGAATGCGCTTGATGTCCAGACGATATGCCATGCTGCCTCCCTCAAAAAAGCGCACCCAAACGGATGCGCTTCGAACTTCTTGCTGTATTCGATTCTACCGATTCGTCGAACAAAAACCACCCCTGCGCAGGGTTTGCTCTGGATACAAACCCATCCAACCGTTGGGCTTAGCATCGGCTTGAAGCCGCCCGATGTTTTAGACCTCCGAGCCTTCTGCATCGGCGTTGCCGGTGGCCCAGCGATGGTAGCCAATAACAAACGGGTCCAGGTCGCCATCGTCAAGAACGGCCTCGACATTGCTGGTCTCCACGCCCGTGCGTAGGTCCTTGACCATCTGGTATGGGTAGAGCACGTAGCTACGAATCTGGTTGCCAAAACCAATCGTGGTCTTGGGTCCGCGAATCTCATCGAGCGCCTCGGCGCGCTTCTCGAGCTCAATCTCGTACAGGCGAGCCTTGAGGATCTGCATGCACGCGGCCTTGTTCTGGATCTGGCTGCGCTCGTTTTGGCAGGTAACCACAATGCCGCTGGGGAAATGCGTCACGCGTACGGCGGAGTCGGTGGTGTTGACGCCCTGACCGCCCGGGCCGCTCGCGTGGTACACGTCCACGCGGATGTCGTCGGGACTGATCTCGATGTCGATATCATCGGGTAGCACGGGGATGACCTCGACGCCGGCAAACGTGGTCTGGCGGCGCTTCTTGTCGTCGGTGGGGCTAATGCGCACCAAGCGGTGGACGCCGGCCTCGGCGCGCAACATGCCAAATGCGTCCTTGCCCTCGACGGTAAAGGTCGCGCGGTCAATGCCGATGATCTCGGCCGCGGGACAGTCGTTGATGGTGACCTTCCAGCCGCGACGCTGGCAGTACTTCATGTACATCTTAAAGAGCATGAAGGTCCAGTCCTGGGCCTCCAGACCACCCTGTCCGGGCTTGATGGTCACAATGGCATCGCCGTGATCGAACTCACCGGTAAACCAGCTCGAAAGCTCAAGCTCATCGATGGCACGGGCCAGGCGCTCAGCCGTGGCTGCAGCCTCCTCGCGAAGGGCGACGGCATCGGGGTCATCCCCCATCTCCTCGGCAAGCTCCAGCGCGGCGCGGGCATCGGAAAGCTCGCCGCGCGCGGTGTCCACGGCAGCGATATCTTCCTTGGTGCGCGCGATCTCCTCCATGGTGGCACGGGCAGCGTCGGCGTCATCCCAAAAGCCGGGGGCCACGCTTTTAGCCTCGAGCTCGGTCACGCGCGTGCGCTTTTCGTCCAAATGGAGATACGACTCGACCTCGCCGAGCCGATCCGCAAACGCGTCCAGCTCGGCGGGCGTTACCTCTAAAGCCTCAGCCATTAACGATTCCTGCCGTGGCAGTACTTAAACTTCTTGCCGCTACCGCAGGGGCACGGGTCGTTGCGGCCCACGTTGACGTACGGATCGTCGCTCTCGGACTTGCGATAGGTGGTCACCTTGCCACCGTTGTTAACGGCAGCCGGACCACCCTGGACAGCCGTGCGGGCCTGCACCTGCGCCTGCTTGCGCAGCACCGAGTCGCCGTTGTCACCATCGACCTCGGCAGGACCGGAGAAGCGCGCGCCCTCGAGCGCGGGCTCCTCCTTGTGCTCCACGGCACGCGGGGCAGCCTTGATCTCGATGCGCAGAACCGTGCGCAGGTAATCCTCATACATGGTATCAACGAGTATCTGGAACGCGCCGTAGGCCTCGGTCTTGTACTCGACCAGCGGGTCGCGCTGGCCAAAGCCGCGCAGGCCGATGCCGGTCTTGAGGTAGTCCATCTCCTGCAGGTAGTTCATCCAGCGGGTATCGATGACGCGCAGCATGACCTGGGTATTGAGCTCGCGCATCAGGTCCTCGCCCAGACGCTCGGCCTTCATGTTGTAGCACTTCTCTACGTAAGCCAGGACATCGGCAGCCAGGGCCTCATAATCCTCGTCGGGGAACTTCGGCGTATCGATATGCCCGGTCAGCTCGACGACCCACTTACGCAGACCCTCAAGATCGCGCTCGCCATCGTGACTGTCCTTGGTGCAGAACTCCTGCACGCAGCGGTACACGGTGTCGTGCATGACCTCGGTGATGTGGTCGGTCAAATCCTTGCCGTCCAGAATCTTATTGCGCTCGGCGTAGATGACCTGGCGCTGCTTGTTCATGACGTCATCGTACTCAAGGACGCTCTTACGCATGGAGAAGTTGATGCTCTCGACCTTGTGCTGGGCGCTCTCGACGGCCTTGGAGATGATCTTGTGCTGGATGGGCATGTCGTCGCCCATGTCGGCCGTAACCATCATCTTGGAGACGCGGTCCATCTTGTCGCCGCCGAACAGACGCATGAGGTCGTCCTCGAGCGACAGGTAGAACTGGGTCTCGCCCGGATCGCCCTGACGGCCGGAACGGCCACGCAGCTGGTTGTCGATGCGGCGGGACTCATGGCGCTCGGTGCCGATAACGGTCAGGCCGCCGGCGGCAAGCACGCGCTCGCGTTCGGCCTTGCAGGTCTCCTTGGCCTCGGCGTTAAACTGCTCGAGCTGCTCGGGCGTCACGTCCTCCATGGTCAGGCCCTCGTACTCCAGGCGTTCGCGCACCAGCTCGTCGGGGTTGCCGCCCAGCAGGATGTCGGTACCACGACCGGCCATGTTGGTGGCGATGGTCACGGCGCCGTAACGTCCGGCCTGGGCAACGATGTGGGCCTCGCGTTCATGGTGCTTGGCGTTGAGGACCTCATGTGCGATGCCGCGCTTGGTAAGGGCGGCGGACAGCTTCTCGGAGCTCTCGATGGAGACGGTGCCCACCAGGACCGGCTGGCCCTTGGCGTGACGTCGCTCGACATCGTCGGCAACGGCGTTGTACTTAGCCTGGATGGTACGGTATACCAGGTCCTCGTGGTCCACGCGCTGCACGGGCTTGTTGGAGGGGATGACCTCGACGGGCAGCTTGTAGATCTCGCGGAACTCGGCATCCTCGGTAAGTGCCGTGCCGGTCATGCCGGAAAGCTTGTCATACAGACGGAAGTAGTTCTGCAGGGTGATGGTGGCCAGGGTCTGGTTCTCCTCGCGTACGAGCACGCCCTCTTTGGCCTCGATGGCCTGGTGCAGGCCCTCAGAATAGCGGCGGCCCTCCATGATGCGGCCGGTGAACTCGTCGACGATCTTGACCTCGCCGTTGGTGACCACGTACTGCTTATCGCGGTGGAACATGTACTGGGCCTTCAGCGCCTGCTGCAGGTGGTTGACCAGCTGGCCCGAAAGGTCGGCGTAGATGTCCTCGATGCCCAGACGGCGCTCGATCTTCTTAAGACCGCGCTCGGTGGCGGCGATAGTGTGCTTGGCCTCGTCCATGACGTAGTCGCCCGTGGGCTCGACGTCCTCGGTGGCGGTGAGCATGTCGTGCGACACGTCCTCGCCGCGCTCAAGGCCACGCACGGCACGCGCGAAGTCCTTGTAGGTGCTGGCGGACTTGGTGCCGGCGCCCGAGATGATGAGCGGGGTACGCGCCTCGTCGATCAGGATGGAGTCAACCTCGTCGACGATGGCGTAGTTGTGGCCGCGCTGCACACGCTGCTCGGGGCGGGTAACCATGTTGTCGCGCAGGTAATCGAAACCGAACTCGGAGTTGGTGCCGTAGGTGACGTCGGCCTGGTAGGCCGGGCGCTTGAGCTCGAGCGGCATGTTGTTCTGGAGCAGACCGACGGTCATGCCCAGGTACTTATAGATGCGGCCCATCCACTCGGAGTCGCGCTTGGCAAGGTAATCATTGACAGTAACGACGTGCACGCCCTTGCCGGCGATAGCGTTGAGATAGCCGGCCAAGGTGGAGACGAGCGTCTTGCCCTCGCCGGTCTTCATCTCGGCAATATGACCCTCATGAAGCGCCATGGCGCCGATGAGCTGTACGTCAAAGTGGCGCATGCCCGTGATGCGCTTGGAAGCCTCGCGCACGGTGGCAAAGGCCTCGGGAAGCATGTCGTCGAGCGACTCGCCGTTGGCGTAACGCTCGCGGAACTTATCGGTCTGGGCGCGGAGTTCCTCCTCGGTCATCTTCTCAAACTGGGGCTCAAGACCGTTGATCTGGTCGACGATCTTGTAGTAGCGCTTAAGGTCCTTATCGGATCCAAAGGACAGCAGCTTTGACATGAATCCCATGTGGTTTTCCTTTTTGGCCATCGCCCACGCCGTGCAGCTGCGGGCGAGTTAAACACAGATGATTGTACTTTAGCCAAACAAGGCGCGGCCTATACGGTCGAGCTCGACCGCCACGTAATAACTACGACCAACCTGCCACAATGGGACAGGTTAATTTTGGCAGGTCTATCTGGGCAAACGCCGCCTCTCTGCCATGTGGTGCCATGGGGACAGGTTAGTTTGCACTAATTTTAAAAAAAGGGCCGCGCACCCAAATGGATGCGCGGCCCTCATGCCATGAATGCGAGTGTTTCCGCGGCGAGCTATTTACTCAGCAGCCTCGGTGGTCTCGGCCTCAGCAGCGGCCTCCTCGACGGGAGCCTCTGCGGGAGCCTCGGCGGCCTGCTTGGCAGCCTCCTCGGCAAACTTAGCAGCACGCTTAGCCTTCTCGGCAGCCTTAGCCTCAGCGGCGGCCTTGCGAGCGGCCTCGGCCTCAGCAGCCTTGGCGGCCTTGGCAGCCTTGGCCTCCTCGGCCTTCTTGAGCTGGGCGGCAGCGGCGCCACCGAACTTGTCGGCGAAGCGCTGGACGCGTCCACCGGTGTCGACGAACTTCTGCTGGCCGGTGTAGAACGGGTGGCACTCGTTGCAAAGCTCGACCTTCATCTCGGACACGGTAGCGTGCGTCTTAAAGGTGTTGCCGCAGGAGCACGTCACCGTGCACTCGACATACTGGGGATGGATACCCTGCTTCATGGTAGGACTCCTTATTAGTCAGGCGCTGGTTACCGATCAGCGCATAAGGCGTCTTGGTTTCCGACCAAGACAACAAACTCGGCTATGGTACCACGGCACCGCGCGTCCCACAAAAGGTTCACGGTCTTTTCGGAACGACACGAATCTGACCCATCGAAACACATCTCCACCGTTCCTTCAACTGGGAAAATGCCGTCCCCGGGGCCTGAGAAGGGCCCCGGGGACGTTCGACTGACTGCGGGAACGGCCTTTCCGCTCAATGTGTTCGGCTGAGATCGGAAATCAACCAAACTGAACTAGGTTCAGTTGACATGGTTAAAAACGAGGGGCGACGCTTTTGCGTCACCCCTCGTCCCGGCCGGTTGCTTTAGTTGTACACACGGTAGTTACACTTGAACTGGGTTATGTGTCCATAGTTGGAGCGGTACCAACCCGACGTATAGCTGATTGCCTCTGCGCCTAGATAGTCGTAGCCCTTGTTGTAGCGAAGCTGACGGTAGGTCGTGTCGTACTCTGCTACGTAAAACGTGTCTCCAGAGAAGGCTTTGTACCGGTCCTTAACCGTCGAAGCCATGTACGCGGGTTCGACATCGCCTTTCTCCCCGTTGAGCGCATAGACGGGTGCCGCGATTCCGCATAAAGCCGTTGCCACGAGGATGGCGTAGACAGCCATGCGCGACGCATTGGACTTCAGCTGTTCAAATAGTTTCATGTCATTCACCTCCTTCGTATGTATCGAGGTATTCCTGCTTGAGCGTCTGCGAGGACGACTTGATCTTTTCCACGAGCGTGCCGGCTTCGATGAAGTAGAACGAGTTGGTGAGGTCTGCCAGGTCGTCGAGTAGATGGCTTGAAATGAGCACGCTGCGTCCCCGCGCCACTTCGCTGCGCATCGCGTCGCAGGAGGTTTTCCGCTTTCCCGGATCGAGGCCGTTCAGCGGTTCATCGAGGATGAGGTACGGGCAATCGGTCGCTATCGCCATGGCAAGCTTTACCTGCTGTTTCATTCCTGTCGAGAGTTTACGGGTCGGCTTGTCGAGATATGGGGAGATTCCGAGGGAGTCGCAGAGCGAGTCGATGTCGGCGGCCGATTTCCACGCCTCCCTAACGAAAGCAAGGTGCTCGATGGCCGATAGCGTGGGATAGAGATCCGCGCTGCCCGAAGAGCTCAGGTAGACGAGTTCTGCAAATTCGGCTGATCGACGTTGGCAGATTCCGTCTGCCGCCAGGCTTCCCGAGCGGATGCGGGTGGGAAATTGGCCCGACAGCGCTTCAAGAAGGGTGGTTTTCCCCGAGCCGTTGGGAGCAACGAGGCCCGCCGCCGTTCCCGGGCTCAGGAAAAGCGACCCGATTGAAAGTATCGTCGTGCTCCCGTATCCCACGCTCGCGTCTAGAAGCTCGAGCCCATGGTGCTTTTTCGCGGGTCCAGGCTGTTTGGGGGAACGTGTCGCAACGGCGCCGACCGTAAAAAAGACCGCGACGTATGCCAGGGCCACGGCAAGCATCGATGCGCTGCCTGAACCGGAGCCAATGAATTCTGTCGGGAAGCATCCTACGTAACCCGTTGCCTCGATAGGCGAGAATACGGGCAGTGGCAGGAGCCCGAGCACGGCATTATGCCCTAGTGCCGAATCGGACAATAACGGGAATGCCGAGGCCGCGACAAGCAGCGCGGAGGTAAGGGGGCCCGCGAGGACGCGCCTCGTTGCGGTCGATAGGACGGCGGAGCAAACGGATATCAAGGTTCCGCCCGCAAGCAGCGCGAGAAGCAGGGTCGTGAAGACGTCTCCCGCGGTCGTGGTGGCAAGCACGCCGTCATGGAAGAAGGCGATCGGGTACCCAGTTTGCCCGAAGCCGTTTAGGGCCAAGGCGTAAATGCCCCCGGGTGCGAGGCCGGCGAGGAGCATCGCGGTCCCCGCGACGATTATCGAAAACACAATCTGAATAAGGCGCCGGAATTTGGGCACGGGCGCCTTCGCCGCCAGGGTCCCGGGCCTTGTGGCGCCGAGCACGAGTATCGACGAGAGAAGGAAGGGGATGAAGGGAAGGAAAGACGGCGCCGTGGCAATGGCGTAAGGCAGGAAGGAAAGGAATGGCAGGTCGTTTGCGGAGGCCGGGATATCCGTGATGCCGGAGCTGCTCAGGGCACGGCAATATGCGAGCGCCGCGTCATTGGTCTCTCGGTCTCCCACGATGGACCCGGATTGGAAGCCTTCGCCCATGAGCGCGTAGTAGCTCTCGGCAGAATCGAGAAAGGCGGCGTCGGTTTGAGCGGCGAGGGCGGCGTTCGCGTATCTTGCAAGCTCCGCGTCATTTTGCTGCTCTGGAGATAGGTCTGTGCCGCTGGCCTGGGGCGCGCGCGTATTGAATGCGTCGACAAAGCTCTGCATGCCCTGTTTCATAAAGAAGGGCCCGTAGATGGGTGAATTGAACGCAATGGGGACGGAAAAGGCCGCAGCGAGAACGAGCGTACAAATCCATACGGCCTTGTCTCTTAGGATTAGTTTGAGAAGAAGTCGACAGTACATTTAGAAGCACCTACGTTCCTCAAAGAATTGTTAGATTAAAAGTAACAGACCGGATGAAGATACGTGCGACGGGGGCGAGGCGAATGGCTGAGCGGTATCGATATGCGGGTTCAACGGTATCACATTGGCCACATAGATTATTAAC
>CABUXM010000064.1 GCA_902495545.1 uncultured Collinsella sp.
ATGTACTTAAAGCCCTCAAAGTCGATCTTGACGCCGTGGCCCGACTTGCGGCCGCGCAGCGTGAGCGTGGAGCCCGGGGTATCGGTGAACATGATGGCGTCGTTATCGAAGCTGCGGTGCGTGATGGGCAGCACGTCCGAGTTATCGGGAGCCTTGTAGCTACCCTCGAACGTCATAAGACCGTCGGGCGTGATGATAGGAGCCTCGTTAGTCCAAGCCTCGGTAAACTCCAGCTCATAATCCTCGAACGCCTCGTCCTCGGCACCGGGGGCGGGCACGTTAAATGCGGGGTGGCCGCCCACCGAGAACGGCAGGTCCACGTCGCCGGTGTTGGTGACGGCAAAGGTCTGCGTGAGGGTGGCGTCGCCGGTCAAGGCATAGGTCATGTTGAGCTTAAAGTGGAACGGAAAGGCCTTGAGCGACTCGGGCGTATCGGTGATCTCGTACGTAACCGAGGAGCCGTCCTCCGAAACCTCGACCAGCTTGTGCTCGACGATGCGCGCGAGGCCGTGGCGCGGCATCTCGCAGGTGCCAGCCGCAGACGTTGCCGTGTTGTTGCGCAGCGAGCCCACAATGGGGAACAGGATGGGCGCGTGCTTGCCCCAAAAGGCGGGGTCGCCCTGCCACAGATACTCGTTGCCGTTGAGGGCAAGGCTCGTGAGCTGGGCGCCCATGGAATCGATGGCCGCGGTGAGGCCGCCGCGCTTGATGGTGGTGACGGTGGACATGCTACTTCCTCCAAAAGTAAACAATAGTGTCGAGGGCTATTGTCCCACTCTTGGCGGCGGGACGGGACGGCAGGCGATTATTGAGTAGCCATAGCGGAATGAGCGGCGAGCGCCTACTGGGTATCCACGTAAAGGTCGAACCCGCCCTGCGGTGTGGTGTCGACCGCGTCGGGCGCCTGTGAGTTAAAGCTCACGGGGACCATGCGCTTTGAGGCGCGGAAGCGCGTGCCGTCGGTGGCGACGGGCGGCTCATCGACGGTGAGCTCGTAGTCGCCGGGCTTAAGTTCGATGCCGTCACCAGCGGAATTGACGTATTGATACTCGTCAATCGTCTGCCCTTTGAGCGTGCGCCCCACGATGTGGATGAGCATTTGGCTGTCGCCGCGCGCGGTGTCCCACGTCGCGCCGTCCTTGACCTCGACCGACACATGTACCGAGCGCGTGCGGCCGAGCGATTGCTCGACAGACATCTCGACCTTGGCGGCGTCTTTTCGCTGTTGTTCCACATGGCTCCAGACATTTCCGATCGCCGAGCAAGCGATGACGCCGGCCATGAAGGCGATGAGGATGGGACCGAGTGGTGAGCGGCGGCCCGCGTCTTCCTCGCGAGCCAGGTCGGGGCGATGCGTGGGCGCAGGCGCCTGAGCGCCCTGCGAGGGCACGTCGAGAATGCTGAAGGATGCCGTGCTGTCGGGGTCGATAGTGTGACGCGGCTGTGGGGTCTTTGCCGGCGAGATGGACATGTCGGCTGGCTCGCCGAGCGTGGCCGTAGCGTCGGCCTTGGCCTCGTCTGCCTCGGCCTGGGCCCAAGCTTGTTCGAAGGTCAAGAGCTCGACGGGGTCGGGGGCGGCGTCCGAGTCGGCGGCGACGTCGTTGCCGGCCTCGTCCTCGTCGCTCGACACGTCACGCGGCGTGGGCTCGTCCCACTCCTCGTCCGGAGCCTCGCCCTCGCTATACCACCATTCAAAGTTATCGATATCCATACGGGGCGCCCCTTAGGCCTCGCAAATAAACACTCGCTAGCCTTATACCCCCAGACAGCGCTGGAGCTCGCCGGCACAGACAGGAAAACCGTCACAACATTCGACGCTTTTCCTCGATTTCGAGATTTCCATCGAATGTTGTGATGGTTTGGATGTGACAAAGGGACTGTCCTTTGTCACATAGCGAGGGCCGTACGGATGGATGGGTCGCTGAGGGCCTCGCGGAGCCAGGGGGCCAGCTGCTCGGGGCGGCCCTGCAGGTAGCCGTCGAGCTCGGACGGGGCCACGCGGCGCACCTCCGAGATCTCCTCTTGGTTGATATGCAGCTCGCCCGGCTCAACATGGGCAAGGTAGACCTCGCACCATTCGCACTCGCAACGACCATCGCCGTGGTCCTCACGGTACACCACGTGTCCGAGGTGCTCGAGCTGATCGGGCTCGCGCGCAATGCCGAGCTCTTCGTTGATGCGGCGCGCCGTGGCGGCCGCGACGTCTTCCCCGGGGAGCGGATGGCCGGCACAGCTATCGGCCAGCACCCCACCCCACAGGCGCTTGAGCGAACTGCGGCGACAGAGCAGCAGGCGCGCGTCTTCGCCCCGGCCCTCGACCAAAAGCGTCAGAAATGCTTGATGCAAAATGCCCTCGCCGGTATGGGCCTCGATGCGGTCGACAGGGCCAAGCGCCTCGCCGGTCGCGGCATCGACCGCCACGACCTCGGCGCCCGCGCCGCCCTCATCCCAGCCGGCGCGCAGAATACGGGCTGCGGCTTCCTCGAGCGCGGCGATGAGCTCCTTGGTGGTGTCGAGCACGCGCTGCAGGTCGTCCCCGCTCGCCTGTTCAACATGAAAACCCGTGCTTGCAACTACCGGCACGCCAAAGCGCGTGGCCAGCGCCGCCGCGATATCGTGCGCCGGGATCTCGTCTCGATGGCACGGAACGGCTAGGATGCTCACCGTCGCCGTACGGCCGGGCTCGGGTCGCGGAATGGCCTGCGCCGTGGCGCCCAGGTGCGCGAACTCCGGCGAGCAGGCGTACACCGCCATGCCTCGCGGCGTCACCGTCAGCTGGGCCTCGAGCGCAAACTTGCCCTCGCCCACTGCAGCCTTTGTCGTGTGCATACCCATGGGATCTCCTGTCGCCCGCGATGTACCTGAGACCATCTTCGCCTGTATTGCGACTATACAGGCAAGCTCTCCATGTGACAAAGGGACGGTCCCTTTGTCACATTCTGTTAGAGTTGCAGGGATTGAATCCCGCTTATTCATGCGACATTGGAGTGACAGCCTTGACCGCCGCAACCACGCCTAAAAGTAAGTCAACCGCCGCCGCGCTCTCCCCCGCGCGTACTAAGCTCTGCCTGGCGCTGCTCGTGCTGTTGGGATTCTCGCTCGGCTGCTCCGAGTTCGTGGTCATCGGCATCGAAAGTGACTTGGCGACGGAACTCGGCGTATCACTTGCCACTGCGGGCCAGCTCATCAGCGTGTTTGCGCTTGTCTACGCTATCGCGACGCCGGTGCTCGCGCTCAGCACGGGGCGTTTTCGCCGCTACCAGCTGCTCGTGTGCTATAGCATCGTCTTTGTGCTCGGCAACCTGGTCATGGCGTTGGCGCCCAACTTCCAGGTGCTGTTTATCTCGCGCATTGTCCTGGGCTCCGTCTCGGGCGCACTGCTCGCCGTGGGTGTGACGTACATCCCCGAGCTGCTGTCCCCGCAGCAAACCTCACTTGCCATCTCGGTCGTGTACGGCGCGTTTTCCGTGGCGATGGTCTTTGTGACCTCGATTGGCAAGTTTGTGGCCGACACGTTCGATTGGCACGTGGCCATGTACGGCACGCTGGCCTTTGCCGTTTTGACCTGCGGAGCGCTCGTGACGTTTATGCCGCGCGCTGGGCAAACCGACGAGCCTGCCACCTTTCGCGAGCAGGCGGGTCTGCTGCGCGAGCCGAGCATCATCACTGGCATGCTCATCTTCTTGTTTGGCGTGGGGTCGGTCTATGTGTTCTACGGCTACGTGACGCCCTATCTGGAGCAGGTGCTGGGCATGGGCACGGTCGAAGCCAGTACCACGCTTATGGCCTACGGCGTGTTCTGCCTGATCTCGAACATCCTGGGCGGATGGATCGATGCGCGCTTTGGCATGAAGGCGCTGCTTGTGACGTTTATGCTGCAGGCAGCGGCATTGTTTGGGCTGTTTGCCGTAGGCGCTGCCATGCCGCTCGCACTTGTCTTTGTCTTTAGCCTGGCGATGCTCATGTACCTGTTCTCGGTGTCGTGCATCACGCACTTTATGGACGTGGCTCGCAGCCGCCATCCCAAATCGATGGTGCTCGCGAGCTCAGTAGAACCCATGGCGTTTAATGTCGGCATTTCGTTTGGCACCGCGGTGGGCGGCGCCGTGGTAAGCGGAGCTGGCATTGCCTACGTTGGCGCGGTCGGTGCCGTATTCTCGCTTGTGGCCTGGGCGCTCACGCTGGTGACGATTAAGTTGGCTCGCTGGGAGCGCAAGCGGGCGAGGGTGCAGGCGTAGATGCGATACTCGAGCTCGATGATGGCGATCGAAAGGAAACCGCATATGCAACGTGTACTGTTTATCTGCTATGGGAACATCTGCCGCTCGACGATGGCTGAGTCCGTGTTTACCGAGCTGGTGCGCCGCGCTGGGCGCGAGGCGGAGTTTGTCATCGATTCCGCAGCGACCTCAACTGAGGAGATCGGCAACCCGCCGCATCATGGCACGGTCACCAAGCTGCGCGAGGTCGGGATTCCCGTCGTCGCACATCGTGCACGTCAGGTGCGTCGCGTGGAGTATGGTGACTGGGACCACATTGTCTATATGGATGCCGAGAACGCACGTGGCCTGCGTCGCATCTTTAGCGACGACCCCGACGGCAAGATTACGCGCTTACTCGATTGGACCGAGCGCCCCAGCGACGTGGCCGACCCCTGGTACACCGGCAATTTCGATGCCACGTACCGCGACGTACTTGCCGGTTGCACCGCTATGCTTGAGCAGCTGTAGGCGCTCGGGCGGCGCGGACACACGGGCCACGCCATCGGCATAAAACGAGCGTGGGAGAAAATCCACGCTCATGAATGTGACAAAGGGACTGCCCCTTTGTCACATCCGGGACTGGCCCTAGACCGGCTTGACCTCCAACTTTATCCCCTCGGCGCAGGAGTCGCCCAAAACATCCGAAAGGGCCCAGGTCGCATATAGCGGCAAATAGAGAACCGCTCCGTTGCGCTCAACGTTGCCTCTCGAGAAAACAATCCCGAGCCTTACGCCATATTCAGCCGTATCAAGCACATGACCGAGCGCAGCGTGCGCGTGGTAATAGGAGCCCGATTTAACCTCGATCGGAACAGCCGTCCCATCCGGTCCATCGACCACAAAGTCCACTTCACCGCGCTTTTTTGTCTGATAGTAGTAAAGCTGGCGATTTTGGGCAGCCAGCTGCTGGGCCACCACGTTTTCGTAAATGCCGCCCAGATTGGGCTCTTTGCTATCAAGATACGCCGCTTGGGCGACTCCAACGGGGTAGCGCGCCATCAACATGCCCACATCCGATTGATATAGCTTGAACTGCGATGGCCGTGCCGTCTTGAGCAGGGGCGATTTTGGCTCGGTTACGATATCGGCTTTGAGAGCAACGCCGGCGTCGACAAGCCATACAAAATCTCGCTGATACTTCTCGTAGTGAGCCTTGGGGTCAATGGAATTGAGCACGAAGCGCTTGTTTTCGCCCTCGAGCATAATAGGGAGCTGATCGTAGATGCTCTGTACCTGAAGGGCTCGCCCGCTTGCATACTTGGAGATATCCCGCCGGTACTGTTCGTTGAGCTCTGACTGTAGCTGACGAACAGAGGCAAGGTCGCCCTGCGTGTCAAGGAAACGCTGCACGACCTCCGGCATTCCGCCGACAACGGTATAGGTCCTGAAGTTTGCCATCATCGCGTCATGAATGTAATCAGGAACGGGCCTCTCGCTGATACACGCGTCACGTATCGTTTGGCGAGCCCCCTCGCTCACCCCGATTGCCCAGCAAAACTCCTCAAAATCGAGCGGGAACATCCTAAGCTCGTGAACATACCCCACGGGATAGGACCTGACGCCCTTGAACTGAGTCCCGAGCATTGACCCCGAAAACGCCCAACGGCACCTCCCGTCCTCAACAAGGAACTTTGCCATCGTCATGATGTCGGGGGCCTCTTGGACCTCATCGATAAACACGAGCGTTTTGCCTGGCGCAATCGACTTTCCCGAAAGAAGCGTCACCCTGCTGATGAAATCATCGGCATCCCGCGCCTCGAGAAGAGCATCTTTTGCCTGGCGGTTTTCCATGAGGTTAAGCTCGATGTAGGTTGCATGGTTGGCTTTGCCAAATGCGCGAATCGAATAGCTTTTGCCAATCTGGCGAGAACCCGTAATGAACAAGGCCTTTTGCTCGGAAGACTTCAGCCAACGCTCCAGCTCTGCCGCTATTTTTCTACGCAGCATAGGCTCTCCCCTCGGTGTCATCGAATGAAATGCAAAGTTTTATATGGTTGATTATCGATGAAACGCAGAATTTTTAGAACCTAAAATCGAATGAAATGCAGAGATTTGAGATTATAAGTAAAAGAAGGGGCACCACCGGCGAATGTGGCAAAGGGGCTGTCCCTTTGTCACATTGCGCTCGACTACTCGTCAACGATCTCGGCAAGCCAGACGTTCAGTGTATCGACTTCGGGGCAACAGAACTTTGCCGTGCCGGGCTCGTTGCCGGGCACGGTTCCGCCATAGCGCAGGATATCGATATAGGGAAAGCCCACATGGCAGGCCATGGCGCACATCTTGCCGCGGTCTCGGTCGAAGTCAAAAACGTCGCCCGGCTTGTGACCATGGTGGCAGCGGCACGCACCCAGCTGGTCCACGCAGCTCACGCGGATACGCGGACGCTTGCCACGCGGCGCGCCGAGCGGCTTGTTCTCGCCCGCAGGCTTGATGCCGCCCTCGCCAGCATTACTCATGGTCAACCACATCCAGGCAGGCCTCGATGGGAAGGCCAGCCGACTTGTCCTCTTGGTCGGCATTGCGCTCGATAAGCTCAGCCACCACACGCATGGCATCGGCCGTCGCGCGCTGCAGACTCCAACCGGCCATCACGCGGCCGACGAGCACCGCCGAAAACGTGTCGCCCGTGCCCGGGAAATAGACCGGAATGAGCTCAAAGGGAATCGTAAAGTACTCCCCCGCCACATGGTCGTAACCGATAACCGCATTCGTGCCATTGACTACGGCGCTCGTAATGACCACAGATTTGGCACCCAGCTCGCGCACGGCGTCCACAAGGTCGCGGGCCTCATCGGGCGTAATTTGCTCGGCGATAGGCCTATCGGCAAGCAGGCACGCCTCGGTATAGTTGGGTACCGCGTAGTCTGCGCACTCCAGCAGGTGCCGCATAAGGCCAATCGTGGACTCGGGCACGCCGGCGTAGAGCTTACCGTTGTCGCCCATGATGGGGTCGACGAACACCTTGGTGCCCTTTTGCGCACGGCGGTGGCAAAAGTCCGAGATGATGCGCGTCTCTTCCTCGGTCACGATAAAGCCGGTCGAGATGGCGTCGAACTCAAAGCCGAGATCCTCCCAGATGGCGAGGCTCTGGCGCACGTACTCGGTGGTGTCATGGATGTAGAACTTGGGATAGTTGAGCGTGTCGGAAACGAGCGCCGTCGGCAGATTATGGATACGGTAGCCCATGTGCGACAGCACCGGCAGCATGGCGGAAAGTGCGACCTTGCCGTAGCCGCACATATCGTTGATCAGCAGCAGCTGAGTGTTCTTCATGAGGGTCTCCCTTGGTTCGGGCGCGGCGCAGCAGCGCCACAGTGCGACTAAGTGTAGCGCAGGGGACGTTGCGAGCGGAGTCGAGCGGCACGAAGGGCAAATTGTTGCGGAAAGGTTTCGGAAACGAGGGGCTAGCTTGCTTCATTGCGGCTCATTTGCCGCCACTTATTCAGTGCCATTTCAAAACTATGCCGGATTACGGGGCTGAACCTGAATGAGCCAACCACACCCCCTATTTTCAAATCATAGCGAGCCTTCTACCTGCGGTTTTCTTTTTACCAATTTCGGCATGGTCGGCAATCCGTCGTTCAGCCCCGTAATCCGGCATAGTTTTTAAGTTAGTCGTTGGGGACGTTCTTAAATGACTAGGCAAACAAGAACGTCCCCAACGACTATCATGCCGCCGAAGTTGAAAGGCAGATTGCCGCTCTGGCGGGTTTGCAGCGTCGAGCCGTTACGCGGTTTGGTAAAACCGCGTAACCACTAGTTTGGTACCTTGACAATCAATCTATGCGCTCCTAAATTAGTTAGGCACAAAACAATTCATCTACCTAACTAAGGAAAGGAGCGAAGCTTAGATATGTGTGTTGAACCACTCGTCCTTCCGCATGAGCCCGGCGGTGACCCGTCGCAACCGGTAGACATACCCGAAGCGGTCAGCGCCGAAGACAAACTCGCCAAGCGCATCCTGAGCGGCCTGGGCTTTTGCGGCCATTACATGCATTTTCATGGCGGAGGCGTGTCCGGCAAGGCGCCCATCATCTGCCTGCTGGCCAAGCAGCCCGGCGGCGAGATGTCGCAGCAGGAACTCGGCATGCATTTTGACCTCAAGCCGGGGTCGCTTTCCGAGATCCTGTCCAAGCTCGAGGTCAACGGTCTCATCGAGCGCAGCCGTAACCCCAAGGATCGACGGCAACTCACCATTCGCCTGACCGAAACCGGCCGGGAAAACGCCCGCATCGACCAGGCGGCCCGCATCCGCTTTAGAGAACGGGCCTTTAGTGCCCTCACTCACGACGAGCGCGAGCAGCTCGCCGAAATGCTCGAGAAAATCCGTGTAACCTGGGAGGAACTGGATGATTAAAACCCTCATGGGCAGCATCCGCGACTATATAAAAGTCACCGTTGCCACGCCGTTGCTCGTGCTTGGCGAGGTGCTCTGCGAGATGCTGATTCCATTTATCACCGCCAACCTGATCGATGCCATCAAAGACGGCGTCACCGTAGCCGAGATGCTTCCCACCGCGGGCTTTTTGGTGCTCATCGCGCTGACGTCGCTTGCTTTTGGCGCCGCTGCCGGCGTCACCTGCAGCCATGCGAGTTGCGGCTTCGCTAAGAACCTGCGTCACGACCTGTTCTACAAGATCCAGACGTTCAGCTTTGCCAACATCGATGAGTTCTCGAGCTCCTCGCTCGTCACGCGCCTGACCACCGATATCAACAACGTGCAGCAGGCCTTTATGATGATCATCCGTATCGCCGTGCGCGCGCCGCTGGTATTGATCTTCGCCTTTACCATGGCATTTATCATGGGCGGCAGCGTCGCCATGGTCTACCTGGTCATCATTCCGCTGCTGGGCTTTGGGCTGTTCTTTATCATCTTTAAGGTGCGTCCCATCTTCTCGCGCGTGTTCCACAAGTATGACGCCCTTAACGAGTCCGTCGAGGAAAACGTCACCGGCATGCGCGTGGTCAAGAGCTATGTGCGCGAAGACTTTGAGAAGGAGAAGTTCGCGACCGCCGCGCGCGACGTCCAGATGGACTTCACCCGCGCCGAGAAGCTGCTTGCCTTTAACAACCCCATGATGAACATCTGCGTCAACGGCGCATTTGTCGTCATCATCTACCTGGGCTCCAAGCTCATCATCACGAGCCAGGGCACGCTGTTCGACGTGGGCCAGCTCTCCTCAATCTTTACCTATGGCTTCCAAATCCTCATGAGTCTGATGCAGCTGTCGATGATCTTTGTCATGGTGACCATGGCCGACGAATCGGCGCACCGCATTACCGAGGTGCTGGCCGCCGAGCCCACGATCGCCAATCCCGCCGAGCCCGTGCTCGAGGTTGCCGACGGTTCCATCGACTTTGACCACGTGAGCTTTAAGTACTCCGCGCATGCGAAGCGCCAGGCGCTCGACGATATCGACCTGCACATTAAGAGCGGCGAGACCATCGGCATCATCGGCGGCACCGGCTCGGCCAAGTCCACGCTCGTAAACCTCATCGCCCGCCTGTACGACGCCACCGAAGGCACCGTGCGCGTGGGCGGCATGAACGTGCGCGACTACGACCTAGACGCGCTGCGCCACCAGGTCGCCATGGTGCTGCAGAAAAACGTGCTGTTTAGCGGCACCATCGCCGAGAACCTGCGCTGGGGCGACCCGAACGCCACCGACGAGGAAGTCCGCGAGGCCGCGCACCTGGCCTGCGCCGATGAGTTTGTCGACGGCTTCCCCAAGGGCTATGACACCTGGATCGAGCAGGGCGGCTCCAATGTCTCGGGCGGTCAGAAGCAGCGCCTGTGCATTGCGCGTGCCCTGCTGCGTCGCCCCAAGATCTTGATCCTGGACGACTCCACCAGCGCCGTCGACACCAAGACCGACGCCAAGATCCGCGCAGGGCTGGCAAGCTATCTGCCCAACACGACCAAGCTCATCATCGCCCAGCGCATTAGCTCCGTGCAGGATGCAGACCGCATCATCGTCATGGAGGGCGGCCGCATCGCGCAGATCGGCAACCACGATGAGCTGCTCAAGACGAGCGAGATCTACCGCGAGACCTTTACCTCGCAGAACAAGATGTCTGCCGAGAGCGAAGAGGCCGTCGAAGCCGACACCGAGGCATCCGCAACACAAGCTCAGACCCAGGAAGGAGGCGAGGCACATGAGTAAGGCAACGACCGCCGAGCGCGCGCTCAACCGCAAGGGTGGCACCATGTCGCGCCTCATCAAGACGCTCTTTGGCTTCTACCCCGTGCTTTTGCCCCTCGTCGTCGTCGGCGTGGTGCTCTGCGCCATCATCAACTCCATCGGCGCGACCTTCCTTCAGAGCGCCCTGCAGATTATTAGCGAATCGTGGCAGTCGGGCGATTGGGAAGCTGCACAGCCCAAGATCGCACAGCTCGTGACCACCCTCGCCTGCATCTACGGCATCGGCATCCTGTCCTCGCTGTTCTGGAACCGCGCCATGGCCATCGTCACGCAGGGCTCGCTCGAGAAGCTGCGCGAGAAGATGTTCAACCGCATGCAGGACCTGCCGATTCGCTACTTCGACACGCACCAGCGCGGCGACATCATGAGCCACTACACCAACGACATCGACACGCTGCGCCAGATGATCAGCCAGTCGCTGCCCAACCTGCTCATGACGACCATCGTCATCGTCACGGTGTTCTTTATCATGCTGTACTACAGCGTTTGGATGTGCCTGGTCATTGTGGCAGGCGTCGCCTTTATGACCTTTATGACCAAGCTGCTCGGCTCCAACTCCGCGCGCTTCTTTATTGCGCAGCAGGCCGAGCTCGGCGTTGTCGAGGGCCATATCGAGGAAGTCATGAACGGCCAGAAGGTCGTCAAGGCATTCTGCCACGAGTCTGCCGCCGAGGCCGATTTTGACGAGCGCAACGAAAAGCTCTTCGAGGTCTCGCAGAAGGCCAACATGTACGCCAACATCCTCATGCCCATCCTTATGAACCTGGGAAACCTGCTCTACGTGCTGGTCGCACTGGCAGGCGGCATTTTCCTGGCGCTGGGCGTGCCCAACCTGAGCATCTCGGGCATGGC
>CABUXM010000065.1 GCA_902495545.1 uncultured Collinsella sp.
GAGAACTACCCCTTCTGGCACGCGTTCTTTACGCGCCTGGGCTTTAGCGTGCAGCTATCCGACCAGTCGAGCAAAAAGACCTACCAGGCGGGTATCGAGTCCATGCCGTCCGAGAGCGTATGCTATCCGGCCAAGATGAGCCATGGCCACGTGATGAACCTCATCGACCGCGATGTCGACTTCATTTGGATGCCGTGCGTGCGCTGGGAGCGCAAGGAGGATCCGACCGCCGGCAACTGCTACAACTGCCCCATCGTCATGAGCTACCCCACGGCGCTGGCGCTCAACATCGACGAGATTCGCGAACAGAACATCGAGTTCCTGTATCCGTTTGTGCCCTATCACGACAAGACCGAGCTCAAGCGCCGTCTGTACCAGGTGCTCGCCGTCGACCGTGTGGCCGATGCGCAAGCCGGCCGCGGTCGCGTGCGCGGTCCCAAGATCACGCGCTCCGAGGTCGATGCCGCCGTTAACGCTGCCTTTGAGGCCGACGCGCGCTTCCACGAGGACATCCAGACTATGGGCGAGGAGGCTCTTAAGTGGGTCGAGGACCACGGCGGCCACGGCATCGTGCTCGCCGGTCGTCCCTACCATAACGACCCCGAGATCAACCATGCCCTGCCCGAGCTTATCTCGAGCTTTGGCTTTGCGGTCTTTACCGAGGATTCGCTCGCGCATCTCGTGAAGCCCGAGCGCCCCATCCGCGTCGTCGATCAGTGGATGTACCACAGCCGCCTGTACGCCGTCGCCCGCTTTGTGACGATGCGCAACGACCTGGACTTGATCCAGCTCAACTCCTTCGGCTGCGGTCTGGATGCTCTGACCACCGACCAGGTGCAGGAGATTCTTGAGGCCAGCGGTAAGATTTACACCGTGCTCAAGATCGATGAGGTATCCAACCTAGGTGCCGCGCGCATCCGCATCCGCTCGCTCATGGCCGCGCTTAAGGACCAGGAGGCCGAGCGCTTGGCTGAGGCCACGGCCGCGGGCGAGGCCTACGAGCAGGGTGTTGCCGCGCCGGTGGCGCCCTCCACGGATGCCCCCGCGTTCGCGAGCCGCAAGTACACGTTCGAGGCTCAGCGCGAGAGTGCTTCGACCGCGTGGCCCAAGGTGCCCTTTACCGAGCAGATGCGCGAGGAGGGCTACACCATCCTGTGCCCGCAGATGGCGCCGATCCACTTTGACCTGGTCAAAGAGGTATTCCGCGGTGCTGGCTACAACTTGGAGCTGCTGCCCTCGACTGACCACGATGCCGTCGAGGCCGGCCTGCGCTACGTGAATAACGACATCTGCTATCCGTCGATCCTGGTGACGGGCCAGATCATGGAGGCCATCGAGAGCGGTCGGTACGACCTGTCCAAGACGGCCGTGGTCATCAGCCAGACCGGCGGCGGCTGCCGTGCCACCAACTACATCGCGCTCATCCGCAAGGCCCTGCGCGAGAGCGGCCACCCCGAGATTCCGGTGATCTCGCTTTCGGCCGTGGCGCTCGGCGAGGACAACCCCGGCTTTAAGATTACACCGGCGCTGCTTAAGCAGGCCGTGTACGCGGTGCTCTTTGGTGACGTGATGATGCAGATGCTCTACCGCTGCCGCCCGTACGAGGCCACGCCCGGTGCCGCTAACGCGCTCTACGAGGAGTACATGGCGCGTGCCCGCAAGCTGGCGCCCAAGTTCAACCGCCACAACTACACCAAGCTTGCGCGTGAGGCCATCCGCGCGTTCGATACCATGCCGCTTGTGGGCGAGGGCACCAAGCCGCGCGTGGGCGTGGTCGGCGAGATCTTGGTCAAGTTCCACCCCACGGCCAACAACCACGTGGTCGATGTCATCGAGCGCGAGGGCTGCGAGGCCGTGGTACCGGGCCTGCTCGACTTCTTCCTGTACTCCATGAGCAACGCCGAGCTGCAGAAGGACGAGCTGGGAAGCTCTGCCACTACGCGCGCGGGCATGCAAGCGCTTATTAAGCTCGTGGACTGGATGCGTACGCCGGTGGAGGAGATGCTCGAAAAGTCCCGCCGCTTTGAGGCGCCCGAGCGCATCGGCACCATGGCCGACAAGGCCCGCACGGTGCTTTCGGTGTGCAACAACATGGGCGAGGGCTGGTTACTCACGGCCGAGATGCTCGACCTGATCGATCACGGTGCGCCCAACATCATCTGCACGCAGCCCTTTGCGTGCCTGCCCAATCACGTGGTGGGCAAGGCCGTGATCAAGGAGCTGCGCCGTCAGCACCCCGAGAGCAATATCGTCGCGGTGGACTACGACCCCGGTGCGTCCGAGGTCAACCAGCTCAACCGCATTAAGCTCATGATTAGCGTGGCCAAGGAAAACATGCGCGCCGGTAAGGGCTTTAAGCTCGAGAAGGTGGCGCCGCTCGCGATGGACGAGGTCACTGGCCAGATGCGTGCCCATGACGGCTGCGTGAGCTGCGGGCCGGCCAGTGAGGAGGCCGTTGCATCGGTCGCCAAGCGCCTGGGACGCGGCATTAAGAAGTAGCTGGCCTGCTATGGGCTAGATATGAGGCAAACGGGTGGTAGCTGCACCGGCTACCACCCGTTTTTGCTGGACATATGTTGCGCAAATGACCTTGCTACAGCCTTCCGTGGGCTTGTCCGATTTCTGGGTCGGCTCGGGCTTTGAGGACAAGTTGCTGCAGGCCCAAGGCGATTTTTCGCTCAATGCGGGCCAGCACAGTGTGACCTATCTGCCATACGACGATACGGTAACAACCGGTCGCTACCAGGTGCTGCTGTACGACAACAACTTTGGTACGGCCGAGAGCTATCCCAAGTTCGACTGGGGTCAGCTGGGCGCCGCGGTGGTGACCGACTACAGCAAGGGAACGCATTCGTTTGAGCGAATCTTTACGGTGGACGAGACCGCGCGCACCTACGAGCTTGTGGACCAGATCGCAGTGCCGTTTTCGGGCTACGTGAGCAGCGCGCAGCGCGTCGGCGATTCAGATAGCATGCTCGTGGCATCGGGCATGGCCAAGACCTTTGCCGAGTACGATCGCTATGGACTGCCCATCGCCACCTACGAGATGGAAGCCGAGAAGTACATCTACCGCGTGTACAAGTACGAGCTGTAGCGCTGCGCTCCGCATCGCTTTACGTCAAATTCCACGCGATCGAGCTCGGACACGTTGAGGTCGATGAGCTTGCGGGCGACGTGGCGGTCGTGCGCCCCGAGCGCCTCGCTCGTTGTCACATGGGCGACAACCTCGCGCTCGACGATGCCCTCTTCCTCGCCCTCGGCAGCCGAGGTCTCGACGGCGACGGTGTAATCCTTAAAGCCTGGCAGCACCGCGGCAAGCTCGCGCGTGGTCTCGGTGACGCCGTAGCCGTCCTGCACGCCGGCCTGCGCCGAGCCAATAGACCCCGCGGTCATAACGATGCAGGGGATGGCAAAGATCACCGTGCCCACAATAATGCGGCGGCGCACCTTGCGTGACAGCTCGTCGACCTCGGCATTTTCCTCGGCGGTCACAATGCCGTCTCCGTTGAGGTCGCGCTTGAGCGGCACACGCAAAAGAAGCAATACGGCTTCGGCCGCCAGCGCGATAAAGACGACGTTGATGCCAAACTCGTAGAGCGCCGAGAGAAACAGCGATCCGCTTGCGATGGCGATGCCGTAGCCTGCTGCGCACAGGGGCGGCATCAGCGCGGTTGCCACGGCCACACCGGCGATGAGCGTGGCGGGTTCCTGGTCGCGCGAGTTGCCCAGGCCACCCGCAAAGCCGCCGGCGAGCGCGACAGCGAGGTCCCACACGGTGGGCGTTGAGTTGTCGATAATGGCGGCTGTGGTGGTGCCAAGGGGCGAGAGCTTAAAGTACAGCGTGGACGTGACCAGGCAAAAGGCCATCTGCAGCGCAAGGCTGGCGACGGCTTCGACGGTAATCTCGCGGTCGAGCGTGGCAATACCGTATGCCATGGCAAGGACCGAGCCCATGAGCGGGCAGATGAGCATGGCGCCCACGATGGCAATGTCCGAATCGATATCGAGGCCGATGCTCGCGATCAGCATGGCGATGATGAGGATGCATAGGTGGGAGCCAGTCAGACGCGCCCCGTTTACAAAACGCTTGCGGATCACGTGATAGGGCGCGCGTCCCTCGCGAATGTTGAACGCGCGCTTTAAAAAGCGACCAGTCTGCTCGGCAGCCTCGCTATGAGCAGGGCGGATGCCGTGGCGCCGGTGATGGCGTTCGCGTAGTCGCTTGATCTGTTGTTTGTCGAGTTCCATGTCCACCTCGTTCCAGCGCGGTCCGCGCAACGCGCCCGTTGTCTTAACTCTACACCGTGGCGGGCGGGGTGTCTGTTGGATGCGGAATCCGATAGGGCGGATGACGCGGGAGCAAATGCAAATCACAGGCTCAATTCCATCCCGCGAAAATATGATGCACCAGCTCCTTCAAATGTGACGAAATTGTGAAGCACAGGAGCACGAATTTCAAAAAAACGCTGGTCGCCAATGTTGCGCAACAGAATTCAAAAATCGACAGCTACCGTTTGATACGTATGGATACATCCGTGTCAAAGGGAGAAAGCCATGGCAAACTACAGTCCACAACACTTTGAGCCTCGGGCCAAGGCCGTCAACGTCAAGGGCGTTGCCAACCGCGCCGTCGCAACCGTTTTGACGGCGGGCCTCATCGCTCAGCCGCTCATGTCGCCGCTGGCGGCAATCGCCGCACCGTCAACCGATAACGGCGATTCTGTTCAGGGGGGGGGTAGTTCTGTAGAGAATACCGTTGCCGCCGGTAACCAAGCGGTCGTAAAGACGGCTGCCCAGCTGGCCGAGGAGTCGGCAAAGCAGCTCAAGGACGCTCAGGCCGCCTACGATGCCGCCCAGAAGAAGGCCGACGCGGCGGGTCAGTCTCAAAAGCAGGCTCAGCAGCAAAAGGATCAGGCCTCGCAGGCCGTGACCGATAACGCCGCCGAGCAGAACGAGGCCGAGGTAGCCGCGCTCCAGGAGAAGATTGACGAGCTCAAAGCCGCCGTCGAAAAGACCGAGCAGCAGCAGAAGAAGCTGCGCGACCTGAACGATCAGCTCGATCAAGCCAACAAGAGTGTCGAGGATAAGACCCAGGCGCTCAAGGACGCCAAGGCAAAGCAGAATGAGGCCAAGAAGGCCCTCGATGATGCCCAGGCCAAGCTCGAGGCCATGGGTATGGACGAGTACGAGGCCGCCAAGAAGGCCGTCGAGGACGCACAGGCAAAGCTCGATGACGCCAATAAGGCCGTTGCTACTGCACAGGCCAATCTGGACCAGGCCAAGGCTGCCGAGGCTAGCGCCCAGCAGGAAAAGAAGGACACTGAGGCCGCTCTGACGACTGCCCAGGCCAAGAAGCAGGAGACTGCCGCTGCGCTCGCAGCCGCAACCACCGCGCGCGATAACGCCCAGCAGAAGTTCAACCAGGCGCAGGCCGCGCTCGATGCTGCCGTCTCGGGTACGGGTGTCGACCTGAGTGCGCTTGAGGCCGCCAAGATCGCTGCTGCTGGTGAGCTCAAGACCGCGCAGGCGGAGCTCAATGCCGCGACGGATGCCGACGCTACCGCCCAGGCGAACCTGCAGGCGGCCCAGAATACCGCCACCGCCGCGCAGGAGAAGGCCAACGCCGCCAACGCTGCCGTGGCATCTGCCCAGTCTGCATACGATGCGGCAAACAAGGAGTACAAGGACGCGGCCAGTAAGCGTGACGCCGCGAAGACGGCATACGAGCAGGCCCAGCAGACCGAGGCCGACAAGAAGGCGGAGTACGACCGTCTCGTCGAGATCCGTCAGCAGAAGCACAACGAGTTCAATCAGGCTCGTGCTGAAGTAACCGATGCGAAAAATGCATACGATGCCGCAACCGCCGAGGTCGAGAAGCTTAACCAGCAGATTGCCGACCTCAAGTCGAACATGACCGTAGACCAGAACGTCATCAGCCAAGGCATACTCGGCTTCATGAACTACATCAGCACCGGCAGCCAGTTCACAGCCACGCAGAAAAAGAACGCCCAGGACGCCGTATCGACGTTGACCGGTGTCGATGACAAGGCCGAATGGTATGACCAGTACGTCGATCAAGACATGTCTCGCGACACCAATCCGCTTTCCTTGGAGCAGATGCGCAACGCCCTGACCTACCTCGACACCCAGAACAACCTCCGCAAGGCGAACGGCCAGTCGGCGCTCAGCGTCAGCCTTCGCATGACTGCGGCAGCCGCCCTTAATGCATCATATTCATCGAACATCTGGGGACACTCGAACTGCTATTTCGACAACGGGGAAAATCTTGCCGGCGGAGGCGGCGCATATACCGGCGGCGAGACTGAGGACACCCTAGGCTGGCCCTACACCGGTCTCTACACCCAGGAGAAGGAGGCATTCGATAAGTACGTCGCGCAGTATGGCGACGACCTCGGTAGCCACCGATATGATGCCTATTACATCTATCAGAACTACAACAGCATCTATCACGAGTGCGGGCACTATCTCAACATCGTCGATTCCGCTACGGTCGCCGTCGGTATTGCAACAGGTAGCGGTAAGAACACCGATTCCGAGGTAACCATATTCGATTACAGCGCTGATGACACTCAGGCTGATTTCACTGTCTCCGAGTTCAAGAAGCTCCTGAACGACTACATCGATTCCGCCTACAATGCAGGCGGCACGCAGGAGCAGAAGGAGCAGCTCAAGCAGCTGCAGAATAAGCTGGCAGAAGCGCAGAAGAACTTCGGGACTGCTGGAACGGCTTATTCTAACGCATTGGATAAGCAAGAAAGCGCGCGCGACGCCTATACCGCGGCCGACACGAACGCGAACACCGCCAAGGGCGAGTACGAGAAGGCCAAGTCCGGCACCGCCGCCGCGAAGACGGCATACGACGCCGCGAAGGACGCGCTCGGCGGAATCGACATCGAGTCCCTCAAGCAGAACCTCGATGCCGCCAAGAGCAAGGCCGCTACTGCCCAGGCAGCTCTCGATAAGGCAAACGCCACGCTTGCTGACAGCAAGACGAAGGCAGCCGACGCCGCTGCTCACAAGGCGAAGGCTCGCAGCGCCCGCGATGCCGCCAAGGCAAAGTCCGAACAGGCCAATGAGGCGTATGGCAACGCTACCGCTTCGGTCAAGGACCTTGCCGCCAAGCGCGATGCCGCCCAGGCGGACCTTGCGAATAAGCAGGGCTCGCTTGGCGATGCCAAGAAGGCCGACGATGCCGCCCAGACTGGTGTAGACAAGGCCCAGGCCGCAGATGTCCAGGCCGCGACTGCTCTTTCGGACGCCAAGCAGGCAGTTGCCGCCAAGACGCAGGCTGTGTCCGATGCGCAGGCCAAGGCCAAGGCTGCTGAGGGTGAGCTGGCTACCGCGAACAAGGCCTTCGAGCGCTTTGCCGGCGCCCAGAAGGCGGTCGACGACGCCAAGGCCGCCTATGACGCTGCCGTCGCCGGTGTCGCCGATGCCCAGAAGCAGCTCGAGGCCGCCAACGAAGCCGTCGTCGATGCGAATTTCGAGATCGTCAAGGCCAAGGCCGAGCTTGCCAGCGATGAGGCACTCAAGGCCGATCTTGAGGCTGTCGACCACAAGGCATCCCTTGCCGCGGGCACGACGGGCAACGAGAAGCTGGTCAAGCTGAACGCTGCCTACGCTCGCTATAAGGCTGCCGTCGATGCCGCCGCTGGTCTCAAGGCTGCTCTGAGCGATGCCGATGCCAAGCTGTCCGATGCCAACGACGCCTATGCCGCCGCGCTGGCTGAGCTTGGCGATGCCAAGGATGCCCTGGCTGCCGCGCAGGCCGAGTACGACAAGTATCATCCCAAGGCTGAGCCGCAGGCCAAGCCTCAGGTTGCACAGGCTGCTGCAAAGGCTCCTGTCGCCAAGAAGAAGGCCACGTCGGCCGCGCTCGCCCAGACTGGCGATGACTCCGCTCTTGCGGGCGAGGTGTTCGTCATCGGCGGTATCACCCTCGTGGCCGCTGGTGTGACGCTGAGCGATCGTCGTCGCAAGCAGATGTAGCGTTTCGAGCGTAGATTCTGCAACGAACTTCGGTTCATAGCAGGAACGCTTCGATAGCTTAACCGATAAGGCCGGCGCGCTGTTAAACGCAGCGCGCCGGCCTTTCTTTGTTTCGATATCAAAAAGCCCGGTCAGCAGCCGTGAAAGCTACCGGCCGGGCAAGCCGTAGGCAATATGGTTGCTGTCGAGCAGCTGCTCAGCTTAGCCCAGCAGGCTTAAGCCAACAGAGACAAACGCCAGGATAACGCCGACAATAGACTCGCCACCGAGCAGGCCGCTGGCGACAACCAGGCCCTGCTCCTGGAAGGCGGCGTCCTTGGCGGCCTTTTCCTCGTCCGAAAGACCGGCCTCGGCGTCGCGGTGAGCGGCCCACTTGTCGTAGGCGAGCTTAACGCAGGAGCCCAGGAAAGCCGTGAGCGACATGTAGAACGGCAGGTACACGCCCAGGCCGATCATCATGGCCGGAATGCCGAGCCAGTACATGACGATGCCGGCGATAAAGCCGCCCGCAAACCACGGCACGCTCGGGATGCCCGAGACCATGGTGGCGACGACGCTTGCCTGCGCGGCAACGAAGCTCTTGTCGGGACCGAAGGCGTCCGGACCATAGGCGGTGACGAGCGCAACCATGACGGCGGCGGCGACCAGGGCGCCCACGATGCCGCCGATGGCCTGGCCGACCCACTGTGCGCGCGGGTTGGTGCCCAGCACGGCGCCGGCCTTAAAGTCGTTCATGACGTCGCCCGCAAGGCCGCACGCCACGGCCACGATGCCGGCGATAAAGAACAACTTGACCTGAGCGAGCTGCGCGAAGGCGGCAACGATGAGCATGACGATGAGGCCAAAGATCTCCATGGGGTCGATGCCCGTCTGGCCGCAGCTCTGTGCGCTCATGATGGTGGTGACAAAGGTGAACAGCGTCACGATGACGGCCGGGACGGGACCAAGGTCGAGCGCGATGGCGACGATCACGGCGATGGCGGCAGCGCCCAGGCCGATGATGCCGGCGTCGAGCTTAAGGGAGCCCGAGATGAGCGACTGCTCGTCGGTGTCGGTGGAGCTGTCGGCGGCAAGACCGCGGACGATACCGGCGACCTGCGGCAGGATGTCCTTGAGGACGACGGCGACGCCAAAGCCCATCATGAGGCCCATGCCCAGGGACTTAACAATGCCCTGCGCAGTTATAACGTCGAACAGACCGGCAGCGGTGCCGCCCACGATGATGCCAAAGTTGCCCAGCAGGGCGCCGGCAAACCAGAAGGCGACCGGGGCGAAGCCCACGAGGAAGCCGACGGAGAGCAGCATGGGCGAGTTGTAGATGCCAAAGGTCACGCCGGGGATGTTGAGCGTGCATAGCATACTGGGCACCACGCCCAGGGCGTCGCGCAGCACGCTATAGATGCCGGCGATGGCCATAGAGCCAAAGAGCTGCTTGCCGGTCTTGCCGCCAGCCTCGGTCGCGCGCAGGGTCTGAGCTGCGGCGTTGCCAGTGGGGAACTCAAGCGCGGCGTCCACGATAAAGTGACGGTGGATGAGCGCGGTGGCCAGCAGGCCCAGGATGGTGCCGGCGAGCGCCACGATAAACATGTCGAGCCAGCTGATCTGGTCGGCATAGCCCAGCATCCAGGCACCCGGGATGGTAAACGCCAGGCCGCCAGCGACCATGGCGCCCGCGGACATGATGGTGTGGGTGACGTTGGCCTCGTTGAGGCTGGCATTGCCCATGAGCTTAAGGAAGAACAGCGAGATGACGGCAGCGAAGACGATCGGCCAGGGGAGTGCGCCCATCTTGAGGGCCGTGTAGGCCGAGCTTGCCGTGATGATCACGCAGCCAAGGACGCCGATGACGACGCCGCGCAGCGTGAGTTGCCCGCGCATCGAAGCGCGGTTCAAGGGATTGCTCATATAGAACTCCTTTGCGTATATCCGCTTCCCCCGGGAGCGCCGCTACGGATGCGGCGCGGGAAGTCGGGTTACCAAAGGCCGTCGCGTGAGCTCGCAAACGACCGCGCATCAGTATAGCCGCAACCTAGTCATTTTGGGATGACTGGTTTAGGTAGGCGATATACTGCTGGGCAGACGAAAGGAGCGCCGACGATGCTTAATGGGTGCGCATACATATTGACGGTCGACGTGGGTAACACGTTCATTCGCTTTGGCCTGTTTGCAGAGGATTCGGCCGCGGCGCAGGAATGTCCGCTTGCGACGTGCGAGATTACGACGCCGTCGAGCATTACGGCCGACGAAGCGCGTATGCGTCTCGCTCAAGTCATGGCCGCGCTGGCGGCCGATGCGGGCATGCCCGGCGCGCTCGTGCCCACGGCGGCCGTGCTGAGCTGCGTGGTGCCGGCACTCGAGCGCCCGTGGAAGGCGGCTCTTTCCCGTACCTGCACGGGGCGCGTGCTCACCGTGGGGCCGGGCCTCAAGACCGGCATGCCCGTGCACTACGACGATCCGGCCGAGATCGGCCCCGACCGCATCGCCGACGCTGTGGCGGCACGCGCCGTCTACGGCTCGCCGTGCATTGTGATCGACCTAGGCACCACGACCAATATCGAGGTCATCGACGCGCATGGTACCTTTGTCGGCGGCGTTATCGCGCCGGGGCTGGCGCTCGGCGCTCGCTCGCTCTCGGCCGCTGCGGCGCGCCTACCCCAGGTTGAGCCCTCGGCACCCACGCATGTAATCGGCCGTAACACGCGCGAGGCGATGCGCTCGGGCGTGGTCTTGGGCGAGGTGGCCCGCATCGACGGCATGCTCGACATGGTGCTCGCCGAGATGCGCGCGACCAAGGCCGCGGGGGAAGGCGACGTGCCCATCGTCATCACCGGCGACGATGCCGAGGCACTCGCGGCGTTGGTCGGCCACAGCCTGACGGTAGACGACGCGCTGACGCTGCGGGGTCTCGCCGAGCTCTACCGCATCAACCAAAAGCCCCGCCGCGTGTAAAAGTGAGGGCGCCGGTGGGACAAACGCCCCCACCTTTCACCTGCTACAATGGGTCAAACTATTGCGATTACGGAGGTGTCTGCCATGTCGGA
>CABUXM010000066.1 GCA_902495545.1 uncultured Collinsella sp.
CTTGCCTTTGGCTCTGCCGCGACGTTCTTCTTCTGGGGCAAGTGGCTTGCCAAGCTTTCGGGCGTCGACCCCACGGCTCAAAACGTTGAGGTCAATGTCCATAAGACCGAATGGATGGCGCTCAACACCATCGCCGCGCTGCTGATTCTGTGCTGCGTGGCGTTCCCGCTCATCTCGAGCGGTTTGGTGTCGCCTTACTTGGCCATGGTGTTTGGCCGCGTGCCATACGTTATTGGCAAAGACGCCATGTATCTGATGGTGGTTATCGTGGCGTTTATCGCCGTGGTGCTGCTGACTTCATTCCGCGTGAGCAACAAGCCGCACGTCAACGTGTACCTTTCGGGTGTGGGAACCGACAAATATCGCCATTTCCGCGGCTCGATGGGGCACGAGGTGAAGGCCGAAAAGCGCAATTGGTACTCGGAGGACGCCCTTGGCGAGAAGCGTATCGGCCCCGCGGGCAGCGTCGTGTGCTGCAGCATTATCTTGTTTGCGCTGCTGTGCTGCGCATGGATTGGGCCCGAGAGGCTTGCCATGAGCGCGCCCTCGGTGTTGCGCGGCAAGTATTTTGAAGGTTCGGGCGTCGTGGGCATCTTTATAGGCACCGTGGCGTTTGCCTTGATTGCGCCGCTTGTGGGCGGTTTGATCGACGGCGTTGACCGCAAACTTTCGGCCCGTATGCAGGGCCGCGTGGGCCCGCGCCTGCTCCAGCCTTTCTACGACGTTGCCAAGCTGCTGCGCAAAGCCCCTGCCAGCGTAAACACCATGGACGATACCTATATGGCGTGCGCGCTCATCTTTACCGTCGTGGGCGGCGGCATCTTTGTGTCGGGCTCTAACACGCTACTGTGCGCTTTTATGGTGACGCTCGCCGCGATCTTTGTGGTGTTGGCGTCCGCCTCGACGCAAAGCCCGTTTGCCCAGGTTGGCGCCGACCGCGAGCTGCTGCAGGTCATGAGTTACGAGCCCGCCGTTCTGCTGATGAGCGTGGGCCTGTACCTTGCCACCGACAGCTTCGATTCCATCGCCGTGACGGGGCAGTCGGCCCCCATCATCGTGTACAGCGCGCCCATTTTCCTGGCGCTGCTCGCGGTGCTTACCATCAAGCTGCGCAAGTCGCCGTTTGACCTTTCGTACTCGCATCACGCGCATCAGGAGATCGTCCAGGGCGTCGCCACCGAGATGAGCGGCGGCACGCTGGCCAAGATGACCCTTATGCACTGGTGCGAGACCGTGCTGTTTTTGATGTGGGTGGGCATGTTCTTTGTTTGGGACAACCCCGTGAGCTGGGTTGTAGCCCTGGTCGTGATGGCCGCGACGTATTTTGTCGAGGTCCTGATCGACAACACCTTTGCACGCAGCACTTGGCGCAGCTGCTTTAGGCTCGGATGGGGCGTGGCGCTGGTGTTTGGCCTGCTCAACCTTATGCCCATCCTCGTCGACGTGTTTATTTAGGAGGCGGCATCCATGGATCATAAAATGTCGCGCTCGCCGTGGGTTATTCATTACGACGGTTCGAGCTGCAACGGATGCGATATCGAGGTGCTGGCCTCGCTCACGCCGCTGTTCGATGCGGAGCGCTTTGGCGTGGTCAACACCGGCAACCCCAAGCATGCGGATATCTTTTTGGTGACGGGGTCGGTCAATGCCCAGAACCTGCCCGTCGTACGCCAGATCTACAACCAGATGCTCGAGCCTAAGTGCGTGGTGGCGTGCGGCATCTGCGCGTGCTCGGGTGGCGTGTTCCGCGATGCCTACAACGTGATCGGCGGCGTGGACCGCGCGATTCCCGTGGATGTGTACGCGCCCGGGTGCGCCATTCGCCCCGAGACGGTGATCGATGCCATCGTGGAGGCGTGTGGCATCCTGGACCAGAAGGAGGCCGTGATGCGCGCCGGCGGCGATCCGCTCACCGTGGGCGGTGCCGCTACCTGGGACGGTGGCGTTGAGCTGGGCGAGGACGGGTTTGTGGCTGCGGGTGCCGGGGCTGACGGTGCCGGTGACGCGCCTGCCGAGAAACCCGCAGCGCCCGTCGCTGCAAAGGAGGCCGAGTAATGCAAAAGGCTATCTATGCCACCGTTGGGATCGACGAGCTTCTGTCTCATGTCCAGGCGCTCAAGGGCGTCGGCGCGCGCTTTGTGCAGATGCATGCCGAGCGCTGTGTGGACGACGGATCGTATCGCCTGGTCTATACGTTTATCAACGTCCGCGCTGCTCAGGAGAATATTGCGCAGGACGGCAGCTATGCGATCGAGAACCTGGTGGTTGAGGGAATTGATCAGTATCAGGAGATTCCGTCCATCAGCTCATACTATCCGGCGGTATTTCCGTTTGAGAACGAAGCGCACGACCTGTTTGGGCTTGCCATCACCGACATGCAGATCGACTTTAAGGGCTTTTTCTACCAGGTCTCGACTGCCGAACCCATGAGCGTTATCACGCCCGAGGTGAAGGCCGCGCGCGAGAAAGCCATGAAGGTCCGTGCCGCCGCCGAGGCCAAGGCGCGCAAAGCCGCGGCCGAAAAGGCCGCCGCGGCTGCGGCTGCTGCAGGGGAGGGTGCTGCGAGCGCCGGCGACGCCGCGCGCGCCGCTGCTCAGCCCGCTGCGGCTGCCGGCTCCGATGCTCAGCACGATGAGGCCGCTGCGAAGGCCGCGCTCAAGGCTGCCGAGATGGAGGCAAAGCTCGCCGCCATGGATCCCGAGAAAGCGGCCAAGGTCCGCGCGGCGCTTGCCGCTAAGGCCGCCCGCGACAAGCAGAAAAAGGAGGCGTAAGGTCCATGGCACATCGCTCCGTTATTCCGTTTGGCCCGCAGCACCCGGTGCTGCCCGAGCCGCTTCATCTGGACCTGGTGATCGAGGACGACCGCGTCATCGAGGCAATTCCGCAGATCGGCTTTGTTCACCGCGGACTCGAGAAGCTCACCGAAAAGCGCGATATGCACCAGTTTGGCTACATCGCTGAGCGCATCTGTGGCATTTGCGCCGTGGGTCACAGCTATGGCTATGCCAGCGCCTGCGAGCGCATGCTCGGCATCGAGGTGCCTGGTCGCGTGCAGTATATCCGCACCATTCTGCACGAGCTTTCGCGCATTCACTCGCATCTGCTGTGGCTGGGCCTGCTCGCCGACGCCTTTGGCTTCGAGGCGCTGTTCTATCGGTCATGGACCCTGCGCGAGCAGATACTCAAGATTTTTGAGAGCACTTGCGGCGGGCGCGTGATTCTGTCGATTAACGAGATCGGCGGCCTTAAGCACGATATCGAGGACTCCGAGCTGGCGGGCATTGTCCAGACGCTCGATGCCATGCGTCCTGACTACGAGGCCCTGGTGCATACGTTTTTGGACGACAACAGCTGCGGCGAGCGCCTGCATGGCGTGGGCGTGATTAGCAAGAAAGACGCGCTGGAGCTTTCGATGGTCGGCCCGTTCGGTCGCGCCTCGGGCGTGGATTATGACGTGCGCATGTTCGGTGACGGCGCCTATGCGGATCTGGCTGCGTTTGAGCCGATCGTGGCTACCGACGGCGACTGCTATGCCCGCTGCCAGGTGCGTTGTACCGAGGTCACGCAGGCCATGGACATCATCAAGGAGCTTGTCGGCAAGATTCCGCACGACGGCATCGGCGGGCGCACCAAGCTTACTCCGGCCGACGGCGCGCGCGGCGAGGTTGTGATTGAGCAGCCGCGCGGCGAGGCGTATTACTATGTGCGCGGTAACGGCACCAAGAACCTGGACCGCTTCCGCGTGCGCACGCCGACGTCGCAGAACCTGGCGGGTCTGACACATGCGCTGCAGGGCGTGCTCCTTGCCAACGTGCCCATGATTATCCTGACCATCGACCCCTGCATTAGCTGCACGGAAAGGTAGGCGCGGCATGAGTTTGCTGACATTTGCCAAGACGGCCTTGGGCTCTATGGTCAAGCAGCCGGTAACGGTGTGCTATCCGCAGGAGAAGCTCGCGGCACCCGAGCGCTTGCGCGGGCATATCGTCAACGACATGGACGCGTGCATCTGCTGCGGCATGTGTGCGCGCCGTTGCCCGGCGGGCGCGCTCGCAGTCGATCGCAAGGGTGGAACGTGGTCGATCGACCCGTATGCCTGTGTGGTGTGCGGTGAGTGCATCGAGAGCTGCCCCAAGCACTGCCTGACTATGGACACCGTCCGCACCCCAGTCGCAGCGGACAAGACCCCCACGGTAGAAACCAAGCCGGAGTAGCGCCGGAATAGAGCTGGGATAGGGGCCGGTGGGGCAAAAATGCCCCACCGGCCCCGCGCTTAAACGCGCGGTTGTGCCGCTGCGAACAAAACTATGCCGGATTACGGGGCTGGATAGCGAACCTCCCACCATGCAGAAAAACGCAAAAACAAAACCGCAGGTAGATAGCCTTCCGTTTTTGAAAAAATGAAGGTATGGATGAGGGCTCCGACTTTAGCCCCGTAATCCGGCATAGTTTTGAAATGGCACCATACCCGTAACAGCTCCTGATCCCCCAAGGACGGAGGAAAGTGGGTCATTTTTGCCTGATGGCTCCGAGTCGCACCCGTTTTCCTGCGAAAACGCCGTGTCTCAACTTTGGTGAGACATTTGTCTCACGCCCAAAATCAAATCTGGAACGTGTGTCACCTGCCCTAATTGTGTCTCATTTCGTAACTTTAGGCTGATGCAAGGTCTGAGACCGCGAGAAGGGAGACACGATGGGTAAGTACACGAGGGGTCTCTTGGCGGTGATACTGGCCGTAGTGCTGGTGTTGCCAGCCGCAGCATTCGCCATGCTGCCCGAGGCCAACGCCAGGTCCAGCACAGGAATGGACGGACCGACAGTAAACGGGACGGTCGTCGACCCCGATACTAGCGGACGCTGGGAAATCTGGGCAGCCGGCCACGGCGGTAATAAAGTAACAACCCAAAACGTCGGTCGAATCTGGACCGACAAGACGGTCAAGGCAACCGGGGAAAACGAAGAGTCGGACTTTTTGACCACGCTTTCGGCGATGTCCTCGACGTCTAATTCAACCGTGACAGTCACCACGCCACTCGACATCGTGATGGTGCTGGATGCCTCCGGCTCGATGGATGATCCTATTGGTGGCAGAGATTCCACCAAGCGTATCGATGCACTGAAGAGCGCTGCGAACAGCTTTATCAATACCATCGCCAAACAAAACGAGGCTGTCGAGGGCGTTGATAGGCAGCATAGGGTTGCCATTGTTAAGTTTGCGGGTGATAAGACTGATAAGGTCGGCAATGACACGTACTATCAAGGCCAATACAAGTACAACCACTCGCAGGTAATGAAGGGTTTGACCGATTGCTCTGGCGGCAACGTGAAAGTTCTTGAGGATACAGTTGCTGGAATCAAGCCAAGCGGTGCCACGCGTGCCGACTATGGTCTGGAACTGGCCGGGGATATCACTTCTGGCCGCGCAGATGCCAAGAAGATCGTTGTGTTCTTTACCGACGGCAAGCCAACGAGCTACAGCGAGTTTGATTCTGGCGTCGCCGATGCTGCCGTGACGGCTGCCAAGAACATGAAGGACAGCAAGGCCACCGTTTATACCATCGGCATCTTTAGTGGAGCGGACCCCGCTGCCGATCCCTCAAAAAAGGGGACAAGCGACGTCAACAAGTTTATGCACGCCGTGTCGAGTAATTATCCCGATGCCACGTCGTATGCGAGCGACGAGCTTGGCACACGCGTGGAAAACTCCGACTACTACAAGTCGGCGACCAATGCCGAAGAGCTCAAGAAGGTCTTCGACGACATCTCACAAGCCATTACATCGGAGCCGCCTTATCCGACCGAAATCCATAAGGGCTACGACGAGACCAAATCCGGCTACATCACGTTTACCGACGAGCTGGGCGACTTTATGCAGGTCGACGGATTTACCGAAGTCGTCATCAACGGCACGTCGTTTACCAAGGCGAGCAAGACGGTCAACAAAGAGACCAATACCGACACCTACGAGTTCGCCGGCAAGGCAAAAGACCTGCTCATTACCGTGCAGCGCGCTGGCGATGACAATCCCCGGAAGGGCGATATCGTAACGGTTAATATTCCTGCGTCGTTGATTCCGCTGAGTCACTTTAAGACCGTAGACGGCAAGCTTTCGGTCGACAACGTTAAGCCCATTCAGGTGAAGTATGCCTCGAGCGTGAAGAGCGCCGCGCTTGACAACCTGTTTACGCCCGAGAAGGTAGCAGGGCTCAAGGATTACATCGAGCATAATACGACCGTCGTTGACGGCACCAAGACCGTGAACTTCTTTGCGAACAAGTGGAGCGACGGTGCGATGGGCGATACGGTTGCGACCTTTGAGCCGGCCGACACCAACCGCTACTACTACTTCCAGAAGCAGACTCCCATTTACGCGGATAAGGGCTGCACGCAGCCTGCAAAGAATTCGCTGGCAGATACCGGCACCTATTACTACAAGGATGAGTTTGAGGAGCAGGGCGAAAACGGCGAGGCCAAGCCCGCCACTGCCGTCATCGAGTTTATCGGCGGCGACGCTGCCAAGTTTGACGGCGCTATAGTTGCCGACGGGGACGGCAACCTTTCGTTTAGCGTGGGAACCGCGCGTCTGGCCTTTATCGATGAGCTCCACACTACCAAGGGCAGCGTGGGCGGCAACAACACTGGTACCGCGACTGACGTTCTCAACCCCAAGTGGAACAACGTGTCCGCCAAGGCGACCGCGACGCATGTCAATTCCTACCTAGGCAACAACGGCAAGATCAGCTTTGCGTATGACATGACGCCGGCAATGGTGGAAACCAAGGCCAGCTTCGGCCTGACCAAGGTGCTCGAGGGTCGCGACTGGACGAATGCTGACGCGTTTGAGTTTGGCCTGACATCCGAGAGCGGCGCCCCGATGCCTGCGGCTAGGACTGCGACCGTGCGCAAGGCTGACCTGGACCAGGGCAAGGCTGCCATCGACTTCGGCACGATCGAATACACCGAACCTGGCACGTACGTCTACAAGGTCAGTGAAAAGCACGCCGGGACCACGATTGACGGCATCGCCTACAGCGGTAACGTCGCGGAGATCACCGTGACGGTGAAGCCCAATAAGAAGGGCGAACTGAGCGCTGACGTGAAGGTGACCTCGGGTGAGACCGAGTTCAAGAACGTCTACACTGCGGAGCCTGTTGAGTCCAGCGTTACCGACAAGATTGACGTGACCAAGTCTCTGACCGGGCGCGACGTTACGGCCGGTGAGTTCAGCTTTGAGCTGCGCGAGATCGTGGACAAGGAATTCAAGCCTGTCGAGACCGTCAAGAACGATGCCAACGGCAACGTGACGTTCAGCCCCATCAAGTACACCGAGATCGGCCAGCACACCTACACGCTGCATGAGGTTAAGGGTAACGCCGGTGGTATCACCTACGACGATACGACCTACACCATCGTGACGACCATCAGCGATAACGGCAAGGGCCAGCTGGTCGCTACGCACGAGCTGAAGGGCGCCAAGGACGTCAAGAGCATCGAGTTCAAGAACACCTACACCGCGAATGCTGCCGAGGCATCGCTTGCGGGCATCAAGAACCTGCAGGTCGCCGACGGCTTGACCCCGGCTGACATTGCCGGCAAGTTCACCTTTACCGTGACCGGAGAAGAGGGCGCACCCATGCCCGCGAACACGAGCGCGCACAACGATGCTAAGGGCAAGGTCGACTTTGGCAAGATCACCTTTACGCTCGACGACCTTAACAAGGCTCTGGGCGAGAAGCCCGAGAAGCGCGAGCATACCTTTACCTACACCGTGACCGAGTCCGGCGAGGTCGCTGGCGTGACCAACGACGCCAAGCCTCCGCGTACGGTTTCCTTCACCGTGACCGATGACGGCGAGGGCAAACTGAGCGTATCCCACAAGCCGGACGGCGATGTGGCATTTACGTTCACCAATACCTACAGCGCGACGCCTGTCGAGACGAGCGTCACCGACCAGATCACCGCGAATAAGGTCCTGACCGGACGCGAGCTTGCTGCCGGCGAGTTCTCCTTCGAGCTCGTCGAGGGCGACAAGGTCGTCGCCACCGGCACCAACGACGCCAGCGGCAACATCACGATGGGCGCCGTGAAGTACGCCGAGGTCGGCAAGCACACCTACACGCTGCGCGAGGCCAACGGCGGAACCACCAGCAAAGGCATCACCTACAGTGACGCCGAGTACACCATCGAGACCACCATCACGGACAACGGCGACGGCACCCTCAAGGCCGAGCATGTCCTGAAGGACGCCAAGACCGCAACCTTCAAGAACACCTACAGCGTGACCCCGACCGATGCAGACCTCGACTTTGACCTGAGCAAGGCCATCGACGGTCGCGAGTGGACGGATGGGGACGAGTTCAGCTTTACCATTACCGCCCCCGATGGCGCCCCGCTACCCGATCCTGCAACCGTAACCGTGAGCAAGCACGATGCGAAGGACGGCATTGCCGCCATCAAGTTCGGCAAGATTCGCTACACGGCTGCCGGAACCTACAAGTACGAGATCCGCGAGAACGCGGGCAATACGGTCGGCATGACGTATGACTCCCACGTCGCGACCGCCGAAGTAACCGTGACCGAGGACGGCGATGGCAACCTGACCGCCAACGTCACCAAGAAGGAAAACGGACGCTTTACCAACACGTACCGCACTGAGCTTAACTACACCGCGGCCGGCGGTCTGTGGCTCAGCAAGTATCTGGACGGCCGCCCCATGACCGAGGGCCAGTTCACCTTTACCGTGACACCTGCTGACGACGCTTCGGCTCGCGCGCTCGGTCTGCTGCCCGGGGCCAACAGCTTCAAGTCCCCCGAAGCGGCAGAGGCAACGGTCGGACTGATCGACATTCTGGCTGGTCATGAGGTTAAATTTACGCAGGCTGACGCCGGCAAGACCTTCAAGTACACCGTGGCCGAAAAGAACGACGGCCAGCCCGGTTACACCTACGATGACGCCGTACGCACGGTGACGATCGCCATCGCCGACGACACCGCCGGTACGCTCTCTGCTACGACGACCGTTTCCGGTGGTCCCGAGGGTACGCATACGACGGTCCACAAGAGCGGTGAGAACAAGGTCGAGAGTGCCCTGGTCCCGTTCCACAACAGTTACAGCGCTACGACCAATACGCCTGGTGGTACCGCTGCTCAGGTTGTCGCCACCAAGACCCTGACCGGTCGCCCGATGGCCGACGGCGAGTTCTGGTTCGGCATCGCCTATCAGGGTGAGCTTGTGGCATACGAAAACCTCAAGCCCAATATCGGCGGGCACGTGAGCTTTGATGCGCTGCACTACGACACCGAGATGCTTGCCAATCTTGAGGCGGCTGGGCTTGCCCATCGTACCGACAAGGACGGTAAGCTCGCTTGGACCATTAACTACACGGCCTATGAAGATTTATTCGGGCTGCCGAATGGCGTTTCCGCTGCAACGTGGAGCTTTGGCTTTAAGGTTATCGTCGTCGACAACGGTGACGGTACCCTGACGGCAACGGTCGACTACGGCGGCGTCGAGCCCTTGTTCGAGAACGTCTACGGCGCCGAAGCCGTCGATGCCGCGCTCACCGGTACTAAGAAGCTCCAGGTTGCCGAGGGCCTGACCCCGGCCGACATCACGGGTAAGTTCACCTTTACCGTGACCGCCGACGAGGCAGGTGCCCCGATGCCCGAGCGCACGACCGTAACCAACGACGCAGCCGGTAACGTGGACTTTGGCAAGATCCACTTTACGCTCGAGGACCTCAACCGCGCTCTGGGCGTGACGGACGATGCGACCGATAAGGCCGAGGCAGACGAAGCTGACGACGTCGACGCTGACGAGGCAGAGGCTGAAGAGGCCGACACCGATGCCAACGCCGACGAGCCCAGTGACGAGCCCGAGCCCGCAGCCCTCACAGCTCCGCGCTCGCACACTTTTACCTACACGGTGACCGAGTCCGGTAGTGCCCCTGGCGTGACCAATGACACCAACGCCACGCGCAAGGTTTCCTACACCGTGTCTGACGACGGTGCCGGGCATCTGAGCGTCAAGCGCGAAGGCGACGACGGTGCTGCCTTCACGTTTACCAACACCTACGGCGTGGCACCTACCGATTCGTCCGTGACCGATCAGGTCAAGACAGTCAAGCGCCTGACTGGACGCGACCTTGCAGCAGGCGAGTTCACGTTTGAGCTGCTCGAGGACGACGTGGTTGTCGCTAGCGGCACCAACGACGCCAACGGCAACGTTACGCTGAGCCCGATCCGCTACGAGGCGCCCGGTACGCACACGTACACACTGCGCGAGGCTTGCCCCAACGCGCTCGGCCTGTACAAGGGCGTCACCTATGACGGCACGACCTACACCGTCGTGACCACCGTCTCCGACAATGGTGACGGCACGCTGACCGCGACGCACAAGCTCGAGGGAACCACCGAGTCGGCTGGCTTTACCAACAAGTATCACGCCATGCCTACGCAGGTTTCCATCGGCGCTATCAAGGTGCTCGAGGGACGCGAGCTCAAGAAGGACGAGTTTAGCTTTAAGCTCGTTGGCGAGGACATCGAGTCCACCGTCACCAACGATGCCGACGGCAAGATCAACTTTGACAAGTTTGAGTACGACGAGCCCGGTACGCACGCCTACACCGTCAGCGAGGCCAAGGGCGACGAGGTCGGTATGACCTACGACAAGTCCGTCTTTACCGCGACCGTCAACGTGGTCGACGACGGCGAGGGCAACCTCAAGGCGAACGTCGCCTTTACCAAGGGTGACAAGAGCGTCGAGGGTATCGTGTTCAACAACACGTACAAGAAGCCCGAGACACCCGTGCCGACGCCCGATCCCGGCACGCCCAAGACCGTGACGAACATCGTCAAGACGGTCAAGGGTTTCCTGCCCACCACGGGTGACCAGCAGGCCGCCGCACTGCTCATGGCATTCGTCATCGCCATGGCCGGCGTCGGAGCCCTGGTCTGGGGTATCCGTAAGCGCTAGGCACGTTGGCAGCGCCCGGGGCCAGAAGGCCCCGGGCGGCCGGCGGGGAGCCAGAACATAGCCCCCACCCC
>CABUXM010000067.1 GCA_902495545.1 uncultured Collinsella sp.
ATGGTTGCAGACACGCGAACTCCCCCTTTAGCTAACTACAGTGTTTGCAGGGAGATGTTACCGCATCGTTTCGTCGACGTGTTCGAGACCGTCTCCATAATTGGCGATTTTTACGTTCGTGCAATTCGGCGAACGGCAAGGCTTCCTCGGCAGACGATGCTTTTGACACATATGGCCCCGCCGTTGCCGACCGCGCGATTGTCGCTCGAAAAAAGTTGGAGTATTTTTTGCCGCCTTTTACCTGCGGAGACGCCAATCCGTCAAGCATTTGGTCAGAAATTGGTCAAGTAGCGGCTGATAAGGTCGGCGTCGACAGCCAAAACCGATAGAAGTTTTGGCCCAGAAGCAGGGAGGTTCCCATGGCATATTACTGGCCCCAGTACGGCATCGCCATCGAAGTCGACGACGATCCCCATCTCCTGCCTTTCGACGAAGAGGCATTCCCCGATACGACGGTCTACCACGTTACCACCGATGTGATCTGCGACCCCGAGTCGTTCTCGGCGCTCGCCCACCACATCGCGCATATCCACGACGTCGAGCTCCCTCCCGACTTCGACGAGCTCGTCTACTCGCGCCGTCTGATGCTTCACATGCTCTTTGGAGCGGACCCGTCCACCTTTGCGCGCATCTATACCGCCAAGGATGCCGCATGAGCGCGAAGAAGCCACCCCACTTTGCAGGCCTGGGGCATCGCAGGAAGCTCATCGTTGCCTGCCTGGCCATCGTCTGTGCCCTTGTCGCCGTAGGACTATACGCTTGGCAGTCGCAGCCCGTACCCGAGGCGGGCGCTTCGGTTACGACGGCCGAGGGCAAAACGCGTCAGGAAATCCAAGATGAGCTCGACGCTATCGTCCGCGACAACATGATGACGATTTCGGTCGCGCCGGTCGCTCAGCTGCAGGAGGACGGCAAGCTGCGCGTCAACGTGCAAAACGTCCAAGACAATAAATTTCCCCAGCGATTCCGCGTCATCCAAAACGACGAGACCATGTACGAATCCGGTGTGGTCGAGACCGGCAAGACAATCGAGACGTGCCCCGCCGGCGACATCAAAGAAGGCGAGGCGTACATCGAGATCCAGGCACTCGATGCCAAGACCCTCGACAGCCACGGCAATCCGACACGTGTCAAGGTGCGGGTTGAGCAAGCCGAGAACTAGCTTTTCCGGCCGACGCGGCACCGCACGCAATTCACCAGCATTCGTCCAATCATCGCGGGGACGGCCCGCGGCGAATAGAAAGGAACGACCATGGACATCACCAGGAACATGAACGGAGCCAGAGCGCTCGTCGTGGGCGCAGGGCTCGCGCTCGCGCTCGCAATGGGCGCTGCCCCGACGCCAGCTATGGCGGCCGGGCGCATTGGAACCACGAAAGTAATGGTCAGGACCGAGATCGACAACGTTGAGTTCAAAGTTCCGACGGTTATTCCCTTCGTCGCCAAGGCCGACGGCACGCTCCAGGGCCCCTCAGAAGACGCGACCACCATCGATAATCATTCGGCCTACGGCATCCATGTCACCAACATGAAGATCGACGCCATGAACACCTGGACCATTGCTGCCGACGCCAAGGCCGGAACCGCGCAGAACTCCATCGACTTTAAGGTCGGCCCCGACGGCGCACTCCAGAACGCCAGCGCCGCAATGCAGGGGACGGGCCTCGATCTTTCCAAGAACGCAGCCTTCGACATGGGCTACCAGGGCATTGCCGGCGGCAAGGACAAAATTAAGCTCAAGACAAGCGGAAACGTCGCCCGCGTCACGCGCGACATCTTCCACGTAACCGGCGAAGGCGATCAGGTTGCAACGATCACCTGGACGGTCGAGCCCGGTGCGCACACGGCATAAGGCCGTCGCCCTGGCCGCCGCCGTCAGCATCCTAGCGTTTGGCCCAGCCATGGCCTTTGCCCAGCAAGAACAGGCGCAGGCCGCCACGCAAGTGACGGTCGACCTCTCGGGGCTCGACCGCGGCGACCGCGAGGAACCATTGGCGCAGACAGGCGATGGACGATGGCTCTTGGCAGCAGGCGCCACAGCAGCAGGCGCAGGAACCGCCGGCCTCGGTCTGCACATCAAACGCAGCCAGAAACAAAACATGGACAGGCCGCACTAAATTAGCTAAGGAGACCCCATGGCATCGAAGAACCTTTTGCCCGTCGTCGCACTCTGCGGCGCGCTCGCAACCGGAACGCCTGTCGCCGCTTGGGCGACTCCCGCCATGGCGGACTCCTTACCAGCAGCCCTAAGTTCCGCACCAAATCCGTCGAGCGCCATTGCGTGCGAGCGTTTTTCGATCGCACAGGCCGCGATCTCAACCTCGGGATGCCTTCGTCGTAATACGGACGGCTCGATAGTCGTGGATATCAAGCGTTCGAACAAGGCAAACGGCTCCCAGGCGGGGTGCGCCGTCTGCATGTGGCGCTCGGTTGTGCTCGATGCGGATGGCGATCCATGCAATTTAGAGCTGCGCATCGACATCGCTTCGGTCGATGACTCGGCGAACGGAGCGAAGGTCGCCTTCGACGGTACGTTTTTTGAGAAAGGAGGCGGTATATGTCTGGGCTGCGCCGCCGCGAATGCAGACGGCACGCAGCCCACCCTCTCATTCACGACATCGTTGCGACTGACCAAAGCCGACACCGATGCCATCGCGGCGGGAGAAGCGTCCCTGCTGTTCTACGCCGTCAGCACCAAAGACACAGACGCTCATTTCGAGAAGCCAGCCGGATCACTCAGCCTTACACGAGGGATAGAGACAGGCCCTATTGAAATCGATGCCCACGCGCAAAGCAGGCAACGCATTCTTGCCGACCCGGCGCTTCTCGAAATGGAGTGGAACGGATCCGGAGCCATCGGAATTCTTCCCTCCGCGCTTGACGCCAAGACGCTCCCCTCAAACGACGAACCCATCAACGCAACCATACAAGAAGAGAGCGCGGACAAAGAAGCAGGTGCGGGCGACACGCCGTCGCCGACAAACGGCATCCCAGCTTCTCTCGAAGCACCGAATGAGCCCGCTAACGATCCAAACGATCCCGAGCTCGCGGACAGTCTGGGGCTTGCTGATCCTCAAGAGATCGATGAAGGTAACTGCTGCGTGCTTGCCGCGCTCGACCACACAGAGGTCATCGACGCTGCGGACATCGAAGTTGCCGCCGCCAATCAACCCGTCCGCAAGTCGGCCATCATCGCATTTCCCGAATCCATCGAAGTCGTCTTTTTGCCATCGGGCGAGGTCGTGGCCCCAACACTGCTCACCTTGTTGGGCGCCAAGAATACTCGAAACGAAATTAAAAAGGTCACGGTTGTCGACCCTGCAACCACCGCCAAGCTGCGTCTATACGCCGTTGCTCCAGATGGAGGCAAGACCTTGGAATTCGATGGCGACACACTCCTAGCCTGGCGACGTCTGGACATTATGCAAGACGTCTCGTATCAGATCGAACTCGAAGGGTTTGATCGTGCCCGCGATGCCAATATCATCGCCGCGGCTATTGAATCCCCACAGCGGCTTATGACACTGCGCTTTGACTACTATCCCTATGTCCCGACAACCACCTGAGGCTTACATGCCGCGCATCATTCCTAACACCACTTATATAACGTATTAGATGAGTCGCGATGTGCCTCGCATTTCGTTCTGCTACGATTGCCACGTTGGCATCAATACAGGAGGGCTCATGCCGGGCTTGGGAACAATCATCAACGTTGTGCTTTTAGTTGCGGGCGGTCTTTTGGGATTAGCGGGCGGCCGCTTCATTACACCGCGCATCCAAGACACGCTCATGAAAGCATCGGGGCTGTGCGTCCTGTTTATCGGCCTGGGCGGCACCATGCAAAAGATGCTCATCATCGATGGAAAGGCGCTGGCGACCACCGGTACCACCATGCTCATTGTCTCGTTCGCCCTCGGCTCTCTCATCGGCGAGGCCATCAACTTGGAGGCTGCCATCGAGAACCTTGGCGAATGGCTGAAGCGCAAAACCGGCAGCGAGGGCGATAACGAGTTCACCAACGCTTTTGTCTCGACTTCACTCACCGTGTGTATCGGCGCCATGGCCATTGTGGGATCGATCCAGGACGGTCTGCTCGGTGACTGGTCAACGCTTGCCCTGAAAGGCGCGTTGGACTGCATCATCGTCTGCACCATGACGGCGTCGCTTGGCCGTGGCTGCATTTTCTCCGCCCTGCCCGTCGCCGTGTTCCAGGGGACGATCACGCTGTTTGCCGGCGCACTCTCCCCCATCATGACCACGGCAGCCCTCGACAGCCTTTCGCTCGTAGGCTCCATGCTCATCTTCTGCGTCGGCGTCAACCTCATCCGTCCTCAGACCTTCCGCACGGCCAATATGCTCCCCTCCGTCGTCATCGCCGTCATCTACGCCCTCCTGTTCTAAATCTATCTACACAGCGGTATCTCGAACATCTGTTTGATGCTGTGCTATGATATGAGGTCACCGAAGCTGCGTTAGGAGAGGAGAAGCGGTGGCCGACCAGGACATCAAGATGCTCATCGAGCGCATTATGGCCGAGGCCCGGACCCATCAGTCCGCTCGCTTCTCACATGAGGTCTACGCAGACGAGCCGATTCTCAAGACCGGCCGACAGATGCAGAACTTCCTCCCCGACCAGTACCGCAAGATGCGTGAGATATCGCGTTGGCAAGAAGACCCCAAGGGCGGCGCGGGCCGTTGGCTTTCGGAAGCCGAGCTTTTCTACCGCCAAGGCCTGCTGATGGCCGACTTTGAGGACGACTGCCCCTACAACGGCACCTTTAAGTCGTACTTTCCCACCTACAACGCCATGAGCGACCGGCAGTTGCGCGGCTACTTTACCTGGCGTGCCCAAGTGCGCCGCGGAACCGTCGAGGAAACGTCTACGTCCTTTGCCTTTCTGTATCTCTATGAGCTGATTTGCGGCATTGGGGTAGATGACCCGCTCGATGGTTTTAACAAGATCAAGGCTTTTTGGGATGTCTATCGCGCCTTTGAACCCGGCATCGACCGGTTCGCACGCGTGTGGCTGCAGGACTATGCCGTGTTCCATGAGCTCGACCCCAAGCTGCTTCGTGACTCTAAAACCGTCATGTTCGATAATGCCCTTATCGAGCTGCGACGCGCGGCACGAGACCTTGTACCAGCACCGGCACCGTCCGGCCAGACCCCCAAGCGTCGCAAAACCTCCGAACCCACGCTCCCCCTTCCGCCCGATGAGGTGCGCGAGGAGCGACTCATGGCCGCCATCAACGCCCTCTCCACGTACAACCTAAGTAACTCGCGGCTCGACCGCAGCCACCACCGCGATCTGCGCCACGTGGCGTGCGCCGTGTATGTCCGTATGGCGCGCTACTATGACACGCACCGAAAGACCGGCATCGTGGCGAGCTTATTTGGGGAGGAGACGGCCATGCCCTACACCATGTTTGCCTCGGCCGTATTCTTTGCGCCCGAGCGCCACGAGGACTGTGAATACCGCCTGGATCCTATCCATATCTACCGTTGCCAAAACGGCTTTTGGGAATGCATGCGTATCCAAGGCAGTAGGCAAAAGAGCAGCAAACTCGGCGAAATGACGCGCGCTTGCGATCAGCGCCTGCGCCTGGCACTGGATCCTGGCCATCCCCTTAAGGAAGAGAAGGTCCCCAAATATCTGGCTAAGATTATCGATGACGAGATCGTGGCATGGCTTTCATGGGACGCCGCACACCAGCCCGTCAAGATCGATATCGATCTGAGTCAGCTGGGGCACATTCGGAGCGCCGCCGCGCAAACGCGCGAAGCGCTTTTAATCGATGAAGAGCGCGAGGACGGCGCACCTGTGGAAGCCGAGGCGACGCTTATAGAGCAACCGAACACCGAGTCTGCACCCGGCATGACTGCCGAACCTAGCGAGATGACCATACGGCAAAACGAACCCGACGAGCCGACTGTCTCCACCGAAGAGTTTGGCGTCGTGGCGCCGCTCCTCGCGTCTGTGGACGCACCCGTAACGCCCGCGCCCACCGAAGCTGCAAACAAACTCGCTCCCGCCGAAGATACCTTCCTTCGCGCGCTCCTCGAGCAAAACGCAGCGCAAGCGACATCGGCAGTGGCGCACTCGGGCCAAAGCGAAGATATGCTCGTCGACAGCATCAACGAGGCGCTCTTTGACCTGGTGGGAGACACCGTTATCGAATTCGGCGCGGCAGGGCCGCAGATTATCGAGGACTACGAAGCAGACGTGAGAGGATACCTAGACCATGAGTGATACCGCATCCGCAGCACCCCGCGTGCCCAAGCGCGTCGCTGCCGTCATTCTCAACTCGCTCAAGGGCGGCGTGGTCCCGCGCATCGGCCTTCCTTACATCACCGTAGGGCGCGAGGTCGAGATCCGCGCCCTGCTCACCGATCTGAGTCTCATCGCCGACGGTGGCGCGAGCTTCCGCTTTCTGGTCGGTCGTTACGGCGCCGGCAAGAGCTTTTTGCTCCAGACCATCCGCACGCACGCCATGGGCGAGGGATTCGTCGTCGCTGATGCCGACCTGTCGCCCGAGCGCCGCCTGCAGGGCGGTCAAGGACAGGGCCTTGCCACCTACCGCGAGCTCATCCGCAATATATCGACCAAGACGCGCCCCGAGGGCGGTGCGCTCAACCTTATTTTGGATCGCTGGGTCGCCTCGTGTGCCGACGTCGACGAGTCGGTCGTCAATGCCCAGCTGGCCCCGCTCGAGGAGATGGTCCACGGCTTCGACTTCACCCGCATGCTCCGCCGCTATCGCATGGCCGTCTCGGAGGGTGACGAAGAAGCTATGAGTCGCGTGACCAAATGGATTCGCGGCGAGTACCGCACCAAGAGTGAGGCACGCGCCGAGTTGGGCTCCTCGACCATCATCAGCGACGATGACTGGTACGACTACGTCAAACTCATCGCGCGTTTTTTGGTTTGCAGCGGCTACAAGGGCATGCTGGTGCTCATCGACGAGCTCGTGAATCTGTATAAGATTCCCAACGCCATCACGCGCCAGTACAACTACGAGAAGATCCTGACCATGTACAACGACACGCTCCAGGGCAAGGCGCAGTACCTGGGCATGATTATGGGCGGCACGCCAACCTCCATCGAAGACCGCCGCCGCGGCGTGTTCTCCTACGAGGCTCTGCGCAGCCGACTCGCTCAGGGTCGCTATGCGCGCGAGGACCTTAAGGACATGCTCGCGCCCATCATCCGCCTGCAGCCACTCACCTATGAGGAGTTGCTGGTGCTGATCGAAAAACTCATGCAAATTCACGCCGGCTACTTTGGCTGGACGCCCACGCTTACCGAGAACGACTTGGTGGACTTCCTCAAGATCGAGTTCGGTCGTGTGGGAGCCGACACGCATCTGACGCCGCGTGAAGTCATTCGTGACTTTATCGAGCTGCTCGACATCCTATGCCAGAACCCCGACGCCAACGTAGCCGAGCTGCTGCAAAGCGTCGGCGGTGACGCGCTGGCGCCAGCAACCGCAACAGGCGACACCGATACCGCAGGCGGCGACCGTAACTTCGCCGAATTCACCATCTAACCTGCCAAAAAGGGACAGGTTTATTTTGGCAGGTTTTATCTGGGCAAACGTCGATGTTGCAATTCGACGACCCATTGCCCGTTGCGTTTGATAACCCGTTGTTGAAAGGAGGCCCCGTGAACGCCTTTGACCGCTACGCCCCGTTTATCCAAGACTTCATCTACTCCCACGATTGGGAGAGCCTGCGCTCCATTCAGGTTGCGGCGGCAGATGCCATCTTTAACTCGCAGGACAATGTGCTCCTGACGGCATCCACGGCTTCCGGCAAAACCGAGGCAGCCTTCTTTCCCATCCTGACCGAGTTTTGGGAGAACCCGCCCGCAAGCGTGGGCGCCCTCTACATCGGCCCCCTAAAAGCGCTCATCAATGATCAGTTCGTCCGTCTCAATGACCTGTGCGAAGAGGCCGACATCCCCGTCTGGCACTGGCATGGCGACGTCTCGCAGTCACACAAGGCCAAACTCATCAAAAAGCCGAGCGGCATCCTTCAGATTACGCCCGAATCGCTCGAGGCGCTCCTGATCCATAAGCACATGGCGATCCCGCGCATGTTTTGCGACCTGCGCTACGTCGTCATCGACGAGGTTCATTCTCTCATGCGCGGCGACCGCGGCGGGCAGACGCTCTGTCTTATCGAGCGCCTCTCGCGCATGGCAGGCGTGCAGCCCCGCCGCATTGGCCTTTCGGCCACCATCGGCGACCCCGAGCGCACGGGTGCCTTTCTCTCGCAGGGAACGGGACGCGACTGCGTTATCCCCCGTTTTGAGGAACCTCGTCGCGTGTGGCGCATCTCCATGGAGCACTTCTACAACTCGGGTCCCCAGGCACAGCAGCGGGGATTCGAGAGCACGGGTCCTCAAGAGGCCGAAGTGCTTGCTTGCGAGCGTATTGAGACGGCGGCGCCCGCGGCGCTGCCCGCATCCGGACAAGACATGTGCCACATCGGACAGCCTACACAGGAAGAACGCCGTCAACGTCGCGAGCAGGCGCAGGGCAAAGCCGCTCCCAAAGACCGTCGCACTTCCTCGGCCCCCGAGGGCGAAGTCGACATCCCACGAGCGACCGAGCAGGCGCTTCTCAACCCCACCGACACGGCGCCCGACAACGCCGACCCCGGTATGGGCTATATCTTTGAGCATACGCGCGGCCGCAAGTGCCTGGTCTTTGCCAACTCGCGCGAGGAGGCAGAGGCTGTGTGCTCCATGCTGCGCAGCTACTGCGAGAGCCGGCACGAGCCCGACCGCTTTCTCATCCATCACGGCAACCTTTCGGCATCGCTGCGCGAGACGGCCGAGGAGCTTATGCGCGATGAGGAGCAGGCGCAGACAACCGTCACCACCTCTACGTTGGAGCTCGGTATCGATATCGGCCGTCTGGAGCGCGCCTTCCAGATTGACGCGCCGTTTACCGTCAGCTCCTTTTTGCAACGCATGGGGCGCACAGGCCGTCGCGACCTTCCGCCCGAGATGTGGTTTGTCATGCGCGAGGAAGAACCCGAGCCGCGCACGATGATGCCCGAGACCATTCCGTGGAAGCTCCTGCAGGGCATCGCGCTCGTACAACTCTATCGCGAGGAAAAGTGGGTCGAGCCGCCCGAGCTCGATCGACTCCCCTACAGCCTGCTCTACCACCAGACCATGTCGACGCTTGCCAGCACCGGCGAACTCACGCCGGCAGAGCTTGCCCAGCGCGTACTCACGCTCAGTTATTTCCATCGCGTCTCGGCCGATGACTATCGCGTGCTGCTGCGCCACCTCATTAAGATCGACCATATCCAGGTCACCGAGGGCGGTGGGCTCATCGTGGGTCTCGCGGGCGAGCGCATCATCAACAACTTTAAGTTCTACGCCGTGTTCCAGGAAAACGAGGAGTTCACCGTTCGCAGCGAGTCGGCCGAGTTGGGCACGATCGTCAACCCCCCTCCGCCCGGTGAGCGCATCGCCATCGCCGGACACTGCTGGATTGTCGAGGAAGTGGACTGGAAGCGCCACACCGTCTTTGCCACGCAGGTCAAGGGCCGGGTGCCGGCCTACTTTGGCGACTGCCCCGGCGACATCAATACACACGTACTCGAGCGCATGCGCAAGGCGCTCAACGAGCACGCGACATATCCGTACCTTATGGGTAACGCGCGGGCCCGCTTGGCGCAGGCTCGCCATACGGCCAAGCTTTCGGGTGCGGGAACCAAGCCGCTCATTAACCTGGGAGGCGACACCTGGGTGCTCTTCCCCTGGCTGGGCAGCTACGCCTTTTTGGCGCTCGAACGCATGCTTAAAATCAAATGCGCCGCGGAGCTGGGCCTTCGCGGACTCGACCCGTCACGCCCGTACTTTATGCAGTTCAAGATGAAGGCCGACGAGGAGACGTTCTTTGAAGTGCTCGCCGCCGAAGCCGAGAAAGACTTCGACCCCATCGACCTCGTCTATCCCGGCGAGGTGCCTTACTTTGATCGGTACGACGAATTCGTTCCAGAAGAGCTCGTGCGCAAAGGCTTTGCCGAAGGCGTGCTCGACATAGAGGGCATGAAGCAGCGTGTCCTCAGCTGGCGCGACCACGCCTAAGACCAGTCTTTTTGGAACGGGGCTATTTTAGCTACTTAATGTCGTCCAACGATTTCGATGGACCGCAAATAAGATCAATCTCGTATGTAGTAGCAGTCAAAATGGCCCCTCCCCTGCAAAAACAAAAGGTAACCGGAAGAAGACCCCCTGTCTTTACGGTCAAAAAGGGGTAGAACGGTAAAGTACACCTGTCGCGTAATGTGCTTAATATTCAGGGATTAGATTTGCTAAGCAGAGCTACAACCACCAATCGTTGTAATTTTAACGTTACAGGAAAAGCCTAAATTCCTTCATAGTGCCAAACCCGCAGAGTAAATTGCCGACTGCAGCACCAAAAAAACTAAAACCCATCGCGTTCCACGACCTGAGTTTTCAGCATATTGTGAATTGCATTAAGGGGAAGTTTCCCGCATCCACGTCTAGTGCAGACGTAGACGGGAAGCCGCAATTATAAGTCACTAGTCTGGGGCAGGATTAAACGGTTCACCCCTGGTAAGATATAGCAATCTTCGCCCGAGACCATTACTATTCCGCCAGCATCGATAAAACGCTGATATTCCTCGGCATTAAGGCCCACCGATTCAAAGCTAACGCGTACACCCGTAGCCATCAAGAAGGCTCGAAACTTCTGGCAGCTCGTCAATCGATATATCAATTCTTGGAGACATGTATTCCTACCATTTTTAAAGAAACAACGGCGGTAATTGCTATCGCGATTGCGCCAATAACACCGAGCGCTATCTGAATGGGATATAACCCCAACACATGTCCAAATATGGAGAAAAACATTGCGGAAAAGAGTGCCCTTACCAGAGACGCGACGGAAAGGATCGTCGCGCG
>CABUXM010000068.1 GCA_902495545.1 uncultured Collinsella sp.
GTCGCCCGGCGCCGGGGCAGCATAGAAAACGCCGACCATGGGAGCGGTCACCTCGGTGCCCTTGGGCTCCGGTGCGGCGGCAGGCGCCTGCGCGGCGGGCTCCGGTGCGGCGGCAGGCATGGCGACAGGAGCCACCGCCGGAGCAGTCACGGCACCCGGCATAGGCATGGGCACGGCAACCGGCCGCGCGGCGCTCGCGCGCTCGAGTTCGACCGCGGTGCCATCGGGCTCCTCAACGCGCACGCGCGTGAGGCCGCGGTCCTCCATAACATCAGCTATCTCAGCAAGTCTTTTGGAATCCATGCTCTAGCTCCTTGCATATCTACGCAGCGCGATGGCGGCATTGTGTCCGCCAAAGCCCAGATTGGTCGAAAGCGCCCAGGTAAGGTCGGCGCGAACCGCGCGATTGGGCGTGTAGTCAAGATCGCAGGCGGGATCGGGCGTGTGGTAGTTAATGGTCGGCGGCACCACACCCTGCTCGAGCGCCATGGCACAGGCCATGACCTCGATGGCGCCCGTGGCACCGATCATGTGGCCGGTCATCGACTTGGTCGACGAGACATGTGCGGCGCGCGCCGCGTCCTCGCCGAGCGCTCGTTTGATGCCCGCAGTCTCGGACGAATCGTTGAGCTTGGTCGAGGTGCCGTGGGCGTTGATGTAGAGGCCCTCGGAAGGCTTAACGTCGCCCTCGGCCACCGCCAACGATATCGCACGGGCGATACCTGCCGCGTCCGGGTCGGGACTCGTGATGTGGTAGGCGTCATCGGTGTTGCCGTAGCCCACGACCTCGGCGTAAATGTGCGCACCGCGAGCCTGTGCGTGCTCCATACCCTCGAGCACGAGCACGCAGGCGCCCTCGCCCATCACAAAGCCGTCGCGGTCTGCATCGAACGGGCGACAAGCCGTCGCGGGATCGGGGTTGGTGGTCAATGCGCGGCAGGACGTAAAGCCCGCAACGGCATCGGGGATAATGGCGGCCTCGGCGCCGCCGGCCAGGATTGCATCGGCATAGCCGTGCTTGATGGCGCGGAACGCCTCACCCACCGCATGGGCCGAGGTTGCGCACGCGGTCACCACGGGCAGGGTCGGGCCCTTTGCCTTATGGCGAATCGCGATGTTGCCCGAAGCCATGTTGGGGATCATCATCGCGATCATGTAGGGCGATGCGCGACGAGGCCCGCGATCGGCAATCGTGTGGACGTTGTCGACAAGCGTCTGCATGCCGCCCACGCCCGAGCCCACGTAGACGCCCAAGCGCTCGCGATCGATGGCGCCTTCGACATCAAAGCCCGCATCGTGCATGGCCTCGTCCGACGCCGCCATCGCAAACTGAACACAGGGGTCGAGATGCTTGGCGTCATGCTTGCCAAAGTACTCATTGCCGTCAAAACCCTTGACCTCGGCCGCCACCTTGACGGCAAATGCATCGGTATCAAAGTGCGTGATCGGACCGATGCCGCACGTGCCGGCGCACATGGCCGCCCAGGTGGCAAGCGCGGTGTTGCCGAGCGGCGATACGGCACCGATGCCGGTGATTGCAACTCTCTGTTCCATCATGGTCTCCTCATCCAAGCTGTTGTGTGGCTCTGGTTTCTACATCGCCATTCCGCCGTCGACGCGTATGACTTCGCCCGTAATGTAAGCAGCCGCATCGCTCACTAAAAAGCGCACCACACCGGCCACCTCCTCGGGCTGCGCCATACGCTTAAGGGGAATCTGCTCCTCGGTTGCCGCACGCACCTTCTCCGAGAGCTTTGCCGTCATATCCGTCTCGACAAACCCGGGGGCGACCGCGTTCACTCGTACGCCGCGGGGCGCAAGCTCGCGCGCCACCGCCTTGGTCAGGCCGATCACGCCCGCCTTGGAGGCAGCGTAGTTGGCTTGCCCGGCATTGCCAATCAGGCCCACGACCGAGCTCATGTTGACGACGCAGCCGCCGCGCTGGCGCATAAAGGTCTTGGTGAGCGCGCGCGTCGCATTGAACGTGCCCTTGAGATTGACATCGAGCACGCGGTCGAAGGCATCGTCGCCCATGCGCACGAGCAGGCCATCGCGGGTGATACCGGCGTTGTTGACGAGCGCCCAAATCGAACCAAAGTCGTTGAGCACGGCCTCAATGCACGCATTGACGGCATCGGGGTCGGCCACATCGCATTGATACGCGCGAGCTGTGGCACCAGCGGCCTCGCAGGCTTCGCACGTCTCGCGCGCCGCATCGACGCTACCGGCATAGACGACGGCGATATCAAAGCCGTCCTCCGCCAGGCCAACCGCACAAGCGCGGCCGATACCACGCGAGCCGCCCGTGACCAGTGCCACGCGACGTAAGTCGTTGCGCTCGAGCGTGCCGTTGTTCAAATTGCCCATGTCATTCCTTTCGGGTTACAGCCCTGTGGACTATGCGAGCTCGTCGGCAATAGCTGCGACCTGCTCGGCTGTTTCGCACGAATACACGCAAACGTCGCTCAGCGTACGCTTGACCAGGCCGGACAGCGTTTTGCCAGGGCCAACCTCAATAAACGTGTCGATGCCCTGATCCTGCAGAGTATGCAGCGTGTCGACCCAGCGCACGGCATGACTCACTTGGTTGGCCAAGACATCCGATGCCGCTCGCGGATCCGCCGGATAGGGCGCCGCCGTCATGTTTGCCATGACCGGAATCAGCAGCGGAGACGGCGCGTGGCCGGCTTGGATATACGTCGCCAGCCCCTCAGTCGCCTCGGTCATATAGGGACTATGGAATGCACCCGACACCGCGACTTTCATAGCGCGGCCGCCAGCCCCTTTTACTAGGACGTCGAGCTCCTGCAGCGCCTCGGGCGCTCCGGCAACAACCGTCTGCTGCGGGCTGTTGTAGTTGACCGGCCAGCAGTCCTCGCCGGCCTGTTTTGCCAGGTTCTCGACTTGCTCCGCATCGAGCTTGATGACGGCGCGCATACCGCCCGGATGGCGCTCGGCAGCCGCGGCCATCAGCGCCGCGCGCTCGCACACGAGCTCAAAGCCCGCTCGCGTATCGAATGCCCCCGCAAAGGTGAGCGCGGCGACCTCGCCCAGCGAGAATCCCGCACAGGCGGCAGGCACCACGCCGCGCTCACGCAGAGCGGTAGCCGCTGCCAGGTCGTGAACGAACACGCACGGCTGCGTGTTCTCGGTCTGCGAGAGCTCCTCCTTGGAGGCGCTCCGGCACTGCTCGCTGGTCCCCGGGCGCACCTCGTCGACAATGGCGAACACCTCGGCGGCCGCCGGCGATGCCTCGATCAGGTCGACGCCCATCGCGGGGTGTTGGGCACCCTGGCCAGCAAACAGAAACGCTACGCTACCCATGCGGACGCACCCTTCAGGACGCGCTCGGCGCCATCGATCAGGTCGTCAACGATTTCACGTGCGCTCTGGCGCTCGTTGACCATGCCGGCAATCTGTCCACACAAAAACGAACCCTCTTCGTAATTGCCGTCCTTGGCGGCCTTGCGAAGGGCGCCCGTGCCCATGGCCCCGAGTTCCTCGACACTTACGCCCGCCGCCTCGCTCTTGGCGTAGGCGTTGGTAAAGGGGCTCTTGAGGGCGCGCACCGGGTGTCCCGTCGAGCGGCCGGTCGCACGCGTCGAGGTGTCGTTGGCCTTCAAGACCATCTCCTTGTACTGCTCCGATACGGTGCACTCGTCTGCGATCAGAAAGCGCGTACCCACCTGCACGCCGGCGGCGCCCAGCATAAAGGCGGCCGCCACGCCGCGGCCGTCGGCAATACCGCCAGCGGCCACAACGGGAATGTCGACCGCATCGACGACCTGCGGCACCAGTGCCATCGTCGAGGTCTCGCCAATATGGCCGCCCGATTCGGTACCCTCGGCAACAACCGCCGTGGCTCCACGACGTGCCACGAGGCGCGCCAGCGCCACCGAGGCAACGACCGGGATGACCTTGATGCCCGCCTCGTTCCACGCCTTCATGTACTTGGCGGGATTGCCGGCGCCCGTCACGACGACCGGCACTCGCTCGTCAATCACGACCTGCGCGACCTCGTCGGCAAACGGGCTCATGAGCATGACGTTGACGCCAAAGGGCTTATCCGTCTTGGCGCGCAGCTCATGAATCTGGTCGCGAAGCCAGTTGGCGTCGGCGTTCATGGCCGCGATGATGCCTAAGCCACCCGCCTCGGACACTGCGGACGCCAGCGAGGCATCGGCAATCCAGGCCATACCGCCCTGGAACACGGGCTTTTCGATGCCGAGCAGATCGCAGAGAGGAGTCTTGAGCATCTCTACTTCTCCAATGCCGCCTCGACCGTATCGGCGAACTCGCCGACCGTCTTGGGGTTCTCCTCGGTATCGAGCTGGATGCCAAACTCGTCCTCGACGGCGACGAGGATCTCGACGGTGCCCAGGCTGTCGAGACCAATCTCCTCGAGCGTGGACTCGGGCTTCATCTCGACATCGTCAAGACCGGCGGTCTCGCGGATAACGTCGCAAACGCGCTCGAAGGTCTTCTGATCTGCCATGGTAGTTCTCCTTTGGTTGTGCCCTAGGGCGTTTTTATTTCCTATGTGCGACTACTTCCAACGAAGCAGATAGCCACCTATATCCAGACCGGCGCCAAATCCAACCAAGGCGATGGTGTCGCCTGTGTGAAGTGCACCGGCGTTTGCCAGCCGGTCGAGGGCAAGCGGAATGCATGCGCTCGAAATGTTGCCGATCTCGCGCAGCGTTCGAACCACGCGCTCGTCTGGCACGCCGAGGCGCTTGACCGCCTGACTCAGGATTCGTTCGTTAGCCTGATGGAATACAAAATGGTCGATGTCTTCGACCGAAATGCCCGCATCGCCCGCAAGCTTATGGACCGTGTCGCAGATGGCGTTGACGCCGAACTTGAACACGCGGCGGCCATTCATGGACAGCACGCTCTCGCTATCTGCAGAGGCCTTAAACGGCGAGGTGCCGACCAGACCGGGTACGCGCAACGTCTCGACGTCGGGCGCCGTCGAAAGCTCAACGGCAAGGGGGTTGTCTCCCCCAGCTCCAATCACTGCGGCGCCTGCCCCATCGCCAAAGAGCACGCAGGTGGCGCGGTCGGTCCAGTCGAGCGTGCGCGTCATCTGCTCGGCAGCAACGACAAGCACGCGCTCGGCACGGCCGCGGGCGATATAGCCCTCGGCGACATCGAGCGCAAACACGAAGCCGGCACAAGCCGCCGAGACATCGAAGGCAGGGCACGTCGCGCCCAGACGCTCGGCTACGGCACACGCCTCGGCGGGAACAAGGTGGTCACCCGTTGTCGTCGAGCAGACGATTAGATCCAGCTGGCTCGCGTCGATTCCGGACACCTGGAGTGCCCGCTCGCTCGCCGCTACGGCAAGGTCGTCGAGTGACTCGGTGGTGCAGACGTGGCGGCTCTTGATACCGGTGCGGGTAAAAATCCACTCATCCGAGGTATCGAGGAACTCAGATAGCTCGTCATTGGAAACACTGCGCTCAGGAAGCGCCGAGCCTGTTCCAAGAATCGTGAAACCCATCACTAACCTCCTTTGAGTTGTTGACGTGTTTACATCGACCAAGAGAGGATAGCGCATTTTAGTCGTTGTTGACGTGTTAACATTAAATTGTCCAAATGCGACAAAGGCTTCACATTGTGTCTATCTCTCGACACCATTGCGCGATTGCCTTATTAACTTAGGAGGTAGCAGCTGTTATGGATTCTCGTTTAACGATAGTCGACGTAACCGGATCGACCAACGATGACCTGCTCGAAGCAGGAAAACAGGGAGAGCCGCACGGCACGGGACTTGCCGCCCGGACTCAGACGGCAGGACGCGGCCGGCGCGGCCACAAGTGGGATTCAACCGCCGGCAACCTATTGCTTTCGATTGTCCTGCGTCCATGCGTTAATCCTGCAAAGTACTCTGGTCTTGCCGCCATCAGCGGCTTAGCGGTGCTCGAGGCGCTCGAAAAGCAGGGTCTTGCAAACGAGATTGGCCTCAAATGGCCCAACGACCTGGTCGCGCGAGGACGCAAGCTCGGCGGCATTCTGGTCGAGGCCGCACGCGATAACGAAGGCAAACCTTTCGCCGTCTGCGGCATTGGCGTCAACGTAAACTACACGCCCCAAGAGGTGCCCGATGGCGGCCTGGCGGCAATTGGCCTCTCGGATCTCAACGAGAACGTTCCCGCCGTCGACATGCTCCTCGATGAGGTCTATCACGCAGTTATAGACGCTGTAGATGCCTGGGCAGAGCGCCTCACCGCCAAGGAAGAAGACGCCGGTCCGCTCGCGCCCGTCCACGATGAATATATCGCTCACCTCAATTGGATCGGGGAGCACGTTATCGCCCGCTCCCCCGCTGGGGACGAGCTGGCGCGTGGCATCTTTCAAACGGTCGATGGCTTTGGTCGCGCGTGCATCGAAACGGAAGACGGCTTTCGATCCTTCCATTTTGAGGAGGCATCGCTGCGTCCCTTGAGCGAATAGGGCGCCGCAACCACCTACTCGGCAGCATTACCCCACAGTCCAAACCATCATTCAAAACAAAAGGGCCCCGCTGCCGTAGCGGCAGCGGGGCCCTTTGAGCTATGAGCGATATCGCTTAGAGCTTGATGTCGATGTCGACGCCAGCGGGGAGGTCGAGACGCATGAGCGAATCAACGGTGCCCGAGGTGGGGTCGAGGATGTCGATGAGGCGCTTGTGGGTGCGCATCTCGAACTGCTCACGGGAGTCCTTGTTCACGTGCGGCGAGCGGATAACCGTGTACAGGTTGCGCTCGGTGGGCAGGGGGACAGGACCGGAAACGCGAGCGCCGGTCTTCTGAGCGGTCTCGACGATGAGCTTCGCGGACTGATCGACGACCTCGTGATCATAGCCCTTGAGGCGAATGCGGATCTTCTGGGTAGCCAACTTAAACCTCCAAAGAGTGCGAGAGATGTTCTCGCGGATTACGTAACAGGGAGCTCGAACTTAGGCGTTCTTGCTCATGACCTCGTCCACGATGGACTTGGGCGCGGGCTCATAAGAGTCGAACTGCATCGTGTAGGATGCACGGCCCTGGGTCTGGGAGCGAAGGTCGGTAGCGTAACCGAACATCTCGCCCAGCGGCACCTTGGCACGGATGAGCTTGCTGTTCTTGCGATCCTCCATGCCCTCGATCTTGCCGCGGCGACCGGAGAGGTTGCCCATAACGTCGCCCATGTACTGCTCAGGGGTCTCGACCTCGACAGCCATGATCGGCTCGAGCAGCTGCGGATCGGACTTCTTGAGGGCGTCCTTGATAGCCATGGAACCGGCGATCTTGAAGGCGGCCTCGGAGGAGTCGACCTCGTGGTAAGAACCGTCGAACAGGGTGACCTTAACGTCGAGGACCGGGAAGCCGGCGATAACACCGGTGTTCAGGGCCTCCTGGATGCCCTTGTCGATGGACGGGATGTACTCCTTGGGCACGACGCCGCCGACGATAGCGTTGACGAACTCGTAGCCGAAGCCCTCCTCCATCTTCTCGAGCTTGATGACGGCGTGGCCGTACTGACCGCGACCGCCGGACTGACGGACGAACTTGCCCTCAGCCTTCTCGACGTCGTGACCAGCGGTCTCGCGGTAGGCAACCTGGGGCTTACCAACGTTAGCGTCAACCTTGAACTCGCGGAGCAGACGGTCGACGATGATCTCGAGGTGCAGCTCGCCCATGCCGGCGATGATGGTCTGGCCGGTCTCGTGGTTGGTGGACACCTGGAAGGTCGGGTCCTCTTCGGCGAGCTTGGTCAGAGCCAGGGACATCTTGTCCTGCTCGGCCTTGGTCTTGGGCTCGATGGCAACGTCGATAACGGGCTTAGCGAACTCGATCTTCTCGAGGACGATCTCCTTGCCCTCGGCGCACAGGGTGTCACCGGTGGTGGAGTTCTTGAAGCCGACGCAAGCGACGATGTCGCCAGCGGCAGCGTCGTCACGGTCGATACGCTCGGCAGCGTTCATCTCGAGGATGCGGCCGAGGCGCTCGCGCTGACCGTTGGAAGCGTTGACCACGTAGGAGCCGGACTCGGCGCGGCCGGAGTAAACGCGGACATAGGTGAGCTTACCGACGAACGGGTCGGTCATGATCTTGAAGACCAGGCCGGAGAAGGGCTCGTCGAAGGAAGGATGACGCTGAATCTCCTCGCCGGTGTCCGGATCGGTACCGGTGACGGCCTCGACGTCGAGCGGGCTGGGCAGGTAGTCGACGACAGCGTCGAGCAGCTCCTGAACGCCCTTGTTCTTGTAGGCGGAGCCCACGAAGACGAGGTTGAGCTCGTTGGCCAGAACACCCTTGCGCAGAGCAGCCTTGAGCTCCTCGACGGTGAAGTCCTCCTCCATGAGGATCTTCTCCATGAGCTCGTCGTCAAAGCTGGCAGCAGCGTCGAGGAGCTCCTCGCGCTTGGTGGCAGCGATGTCGGCAAACTCAGCCGGGATCTCGTCCATCGGCTCGGGGTAGGTCATGCCCTTCTCGTCGGCCTTGAAGTCCCATGCAGTCATGGTGACCAGGTCGATGACGCCCCAGAAGTTGTCCTCGGCGCCCATCGGGACCTGAGCGGCCACGGCGTTAGCGTCGAGACGATCCTTCATGGTTTCGATAGCGTTGAAGAAGTCAGCGCCCACGCGATCATACTTGTTGATGAAGGCGATGCGGGGGACGTTGAAGGTAGAAGCCTGACGCCAAACGGTCTCAGACTGGGGCTGGACGCCGGCAACGGCGTCGAAGACGGCGACAGCGCCATCGAGGACGCGCAGGCAGCGCTCGACCTCGGCGGTGAAGTCAACGTGGCCCGGGGTGTCGATGATCTGGATGCGGTAGTCCTTACCGTCCTTGTTCCAGAAGCAGGTGGTAGCAGCGGAGGTAATGGTTACGCCGCGCTCCTGCTCCTGAACCATCCAGTCCATGGTGGCAGCGCCTTCATGGACCTCACCGATCTTGTGGGTCTTACCGGTGTAGTAAAGAATACGCTCGGTCGTGGTGGTCTTACCGGCATCGATGTGGGCCATGATGCCGATGTTACGGGTATCGGAAAGCTTGTACTTAGGCTTAGCCATGTTAGTTCCTTACCTTAACTTACCAACGATAGTGAGAGAACGCGCGGTTGGCCTCGGCCATCTTGAAGACGTCCTCACGCTTCTTGACGGAAGCGCCCAGGCCGTTGGATGCGTCGAGGATCTCGTTGGCGAGACGCTCGGCCATGGTCTTCTCCTTGCGAGCGCGGGAGAAGTTGACGATCCAGCGGATACCCAGAGCGGTGGAACGACGGGAGTTGACCTCCATCGGGACCTGATAGGTAGCGCCACCGACACGCTTGGGCTTAACCTCGAGCGTGGGCTTGACGTTGTCCATAGCCTTCTTGAAGGTAGCGAGAGCGTCGCCACCCTCGGACTTCTCGGCAACGATCTCGAAAGCGGTGTAAACGATGCGCTCAGCGGTGGCCTTCTTGCCGTCAAGAAGGACCTTGTTGATGAGCTGAGTCACCAGGCGGTTGTTGTAAACGGCGTCAGGCTGAACCTCACGACGATTAGCTGCTGCACGACGCGGCATGTGAAATCTCCTTAAGTGTCTACCGTGCGGCGCTTAGGCGGCACACGGCGAAAGTATCAAAACGTTATCTGGCTTATTTAGCCTTGGGGCGCTTAGCACCGTACTTGGAACGGGCCTGCATACGGTTCTGGACCGGAGCAGCGTCGTAGGCGCCACGGATGACGTGATAACGGACACCAGGGAGGTCACGGACACGACCGCCGCGGACGAGCACGATGGAGTGCTCCTGCAGGTTGTGGCCCTCACCCGGGATGTAAGCAGTAACTTCGATGCCGTTGACGAGGCGAACACGGGCAACCTTACGAAGAGCCGAGTTCGGCTTCTTGGGGCTCGTGGTGAAGACGCGGGTGCACACGCCGCGCTTCTGGGAGTTGTGCTGCAGAGCAGCGTTCTTGGACTTCTTGGGCACGGAACGACGGCCCTGGCGAACCAGCTGGTTAATAGTAGGCAAAGCGTACTCCTTCTCGAATGATTCCAGCTTTCTGTAAAGTGCAACGGCTTGAATCGAGGGGTCAGCATCCCCCTACGAAACACGCAGTTCGATAGGATACGTGGCGTTAGCTGTGTCGTCAACAGACCACGCCGCCGGGCGTATCCCAAAATTGGCACATTTCCGCAAAGCCTACACAAATGGAATCCCCTTCTGTACGCGGGGACAGATTCCCGGGCCGGGCGGCGCAGGGGTTAAGTTTGCTGCTCTACAGTCCTGGCTCGCACGGAGGCCACATTAAGTGGCCTCCGGCTCGTGCGGAACTCGCGACAAACTTAACCCCTGTGCCGCCCGGCCCGGGAATCCGACGTGCTCGTCGGGGCAACGTTACCTTCCAAAAAGGGACAGATTTATTTTGGTCGGTTTTATCTGGGGAAACGTCGCGCTCCAGCGGTGATCTGCTCTCATCTGTCGCATGGAAATCGGCGGCGTTTTCGGAAGTATGCGGCAAATTTTGAACTTGCTGAGCGCACAAGGGTTTTGCGATAACAAACCGGCAGGTAGAACGCTTGAGCATATGCGGTGTGGTCGGCCTATCGGGATTTTGCCGCATACTTCCGAAAATCGGACGAATGTCGCTCGCTTTAACCGCCCATTTAACGCAAAATGGGCCGCCTCCCCTAGTAGGAAGCGGCCCCAAATCTTACGAATAGACGATGGTAAAGGGTACTTCTGTTTCGGTCTCTCCTGTTGATGTGTACCTCGTGCCCTCAAGGGTTACCGAGACCACTTGATCGACATTGATCAGTTTTGTCGGCACCGAGATGTTCTCTCCACTATTGCGCGTCATCGAGA
>CABUXM010000069.1 GCA_902495545.1 uncultured Collinsella sp.
CTACGTCGAGGCCGGCGATCTGACCGTCGCCACCGCCGGCGATCCCCGCATGAGCGTCCAGCTCGAGGACAAGGTCTCCTCGACCAACGTCGCTTACGTCGCTCAGGTGCGCTAAATCGTACTTGCAAGCACGCTTGCATTGCAAAGGGCCCGGAAGGCATTGCCTTCCGGGCCCTTTTTTAGACCTTCTTCGTATGCCGCATCATCGATTTGCGTTCAGTCGCAAGCCTCTCCGATGCCGAGCGCACCACCGAAGATGCCCTGCGACGGGAGCTATTGGTCGATTGGGATGAGCTGTTCGCCGTCAAGCCGGCCGGCTAGCAGCTAGCGATCAGGGGGACTGCGGGAACGTCAGAAGCAGCAACGCGAGCCGCAAATCCCGCCTCGGTTAGCTCGATGACCTCGGTAAATGTTGCATCGAAGAACTCCTCGGTTAGCAGGCGATACGGCGGATGATCGGGCTCACCGGGGTTTTCGCGCACAATCTCGTGCATGACGCCGATGGCCTTGAGCACATACTCCTTATGGATGGGATACTGCCCAAAACGCGTCGCCGCAGTATACAGGCGATCGGTCGCGCGCGGAATCGAAACAATGCCGAGCGTCTTACCAAACCAGTCAAAGTCACCTTGCTTTTTAATGCGGAATTCCTCGCACGGCTTGCCGCCGTGCGCCTCCAGGTACTGATTCACGCGCGTATTCCATACGGTATCGGCCACCAGATGCGACCAGACGCCCAGCGTTAAATCGAGCAGCGACTGCGCCACATCTTCGGACGCAAGCGAGAACTCACTAGCGCCGGGACCGACAACCGGCTCGGCATCCCTGTAGCGCTGGGGATAGTGCACACGATTCAGTCGCTCGCGCTCCTCGATAATCGAGGTCGCCGCGGCCGGCGCACCGGTGGGAGAACTTTTAAGCAGCGGTGCCACATAGGTATCCCAGAACTCATGCTCACGAGGCTTAGGGATAGGCTCGGGCTTTGCAAAGTGCGTAATGCGATACGGAATGGGATCGGCGATACCGGGAACCATATAGCCCACAAAAATGTCCGGAACCACGCAGCCAAACAAAAAGGCATTGCGGTCGCGCACGCTATCGGCAAGCGCACTGGTGCGCTCCAGCAAACGCTCCGTCTGAGCGATATGAATGTTCCAACTTGGCATAGCCACCCCCATAAAAAACCTGGATAACTATACCATCACGGCAAAGCCGCGCGGGCGGCTACGCATCCTCTACGCAGCAACTAGTCCGTAGCACCGCTTTCGGTTCCATACGACGGCACGGGCGCCTCGACCACATGGTGATATCGATCGATATAGATGGCACGGGCCCCCAGGCGGCGCACCAAATCTTGATGGTGCGTACTCATCAAGACCGTCTTACCCGCCGCGACGTAGGCCAGCAAGAAGTTGACCACGATGTCGCATGAATCCTCGTCGAGACCGTTGGTGGGCTCGTCGAGCACCAAGATATCCGGGTTCATCGACACCACCGCAGCCAGCGCAACGCGCTTCTTTTGCCCGCCCGAAAGCTGATAGGGCGAGGCATCGACCAGATCGGCAACCTGGAACAGCTCCATGGCATCGCGCACGCGGCGCTCGAGCTCGTCTGTCGGCAGCCCCATCTGCGCGGGACCAAAAGCAACTTCCTCGCCCACCGTAGCGCAGAACAGCTGGGCGTCGGCATTCTGGAACACAAAGCCCACGCGCTGATGAAAACGCTGAGCGGCTGCGGAATCCTTGAGATATGCCGCATCGATCACGTGCCCGTCAAACAGGTACGCACCCGCGTCCGCGAGCTCAAGGCCGTTGATAAGGCGCATAATCGTCGTCTTGCCGCAGCCGTTGGGACCGAGCAAGGCAACGAGTTCACCACGATCGACCTGCAGCGACACACCATCGACAACCGTATGCCCCGCATAGGAGAACACCACGTCGCGCAGCTCGATGAGCGGCACGACCTCGGCGCCGCCCGCACCGTTCGTGCCCGCCGCACTATTCATATCGATCGTCAAAACGTCGCCCTTCCCTATTTGCATCCCCAGCCAGAACCAGCAGCGCCTACAGCACGGCGCACAACACTGCCAGCAGCGCCACGCCGGCCGCATAGACCGCATCACGCCAGCCAAACCCGGCGCGCGCGGGCGCCGGATACGCACCGGCAAAGCCGCGGCAAAGCATAGCCTCATCCATCGCGCGGCTGCATTCCATCGCCTTGATAAAGGTCATGCCCATGATACCCGCCAGCGAGTCGGTGCGCGAAAAACCCGCAGGTGCACGGCCAACGCTGCGCAGCATGACCGATTCGCACAGATCGTGCGCCGTGCGTCCCAGCACCTCGATATGCTTGAACGCCATATCAAACGTAAAGATAACTTCGTCGGGTAGATGTAGCATCTTGAGCGCCGCCGACATGCGGCTCCACGTGAGGGTCCACGAAACACCCAGCACCATCGACACATTAATAAACGTCTTGAGCGCGATCTTGAGCATGGCACCCGTGGCAGACGCGCCCAGCAGCAGGGCAGGCAGTGCCAGAACCACCGCGAGCCCCGCAGCGCCAAGCGCCGGCACAAAGGTTGCCCGCAGCCCGCGTACGGGGCGCACGGCAACGAGCACCAGCGCGATAGCCGCCATCAACATGAGGTACAGCGGGCTCTGCGTCAGGCACACGCACAGAACGCAAACGAACATCCCTACCAAACGCACCGGGGCCGAAACGGAAGAAAGGGCGCGGTCGATTATCGACCCGCCCTTGTGTGAGCCGCCGCCCAGGCGAACCCGTTCAAGCAGGCTCGCCAGGTGCAGGACATTCTTTTGCATCACACGATGCCGAGCCCCCACGGGCTCGTATCGCTCCTCAGCCGCAAGCCAGCTAGGCAGCTCGGCTATTGCCATGAGCACCGCTTTCCTTGACCGTCAGCGAGACCAGGCGGAATGCGATAGTGAGCACCGCCACGCCAATCACGCCCGAAAGAATATACATCGCGGCCTGGCCGGCAAAGCCAAGGCCCTGCTCCTCGGAATAGGCCTGCAGATAATCGCCCGTGGGCAGGGCATCGGCAAAGGTCGGGGTATCGAGGCCGACCGAAGCCTGCAGACTGTCGTCGCCAGCCTCCTGAACGGCGGTCGCGGCGCCTTCGGCGTCCCACTCGCCCCAAGCGTCACCGGTGGCAAGCAAGCCGAGCGGCGTGGCCGCCACGAGCACGGCGACCAGAATGAGCGTGGGGACCAGCGAGGTCTTCTTGGCAGCAGCGCCCTCGGCAGCAAGCTGGCCATCGACGGCCTCGGGCCCGACGATAATGCTCGGCGCCGTCTTCTTAATGAAACCGTAGATGGCGGCCGTCGCAACGCCCTCGATCACGCCGGCAACCAGCATATGCGGGATCAACATGGCCGGAATAGCCACGGACAGCGGGAAGGGGCAGTACAGCGGCGCGCCCGAAGCGTTGGTGAAGAGCATCGGCTGAATACCGAACTCGATCGCCGCGCACAGGGCCGCCAGACACAGACCGACCCAACCGCTCACGATGGCAGAAGCCGAGGTGCCCCAGCTCTTGTCGTGCAGACGGCTGTTGAGCGCACGGAACACGATAGCAGCGGTAAACGGCAGCACAAAGGCCATGTTAAAGCAGTTGGCGCCAAAGGACAGAACGCCGCCGTCGCCAAACAGCAGCGCCTGCAGCGCGAGTGCAACCGAGACTGCAATGGCAGCAGCCTCGGGGCCTAGCAGCAGCGTGATGAGCGCGCCACCAACAGCGTGACCAGTGGTGCCGCCAGGCAGCGGCACGTTGAACATCATGAGCAAAAAGGAGAACGCAGCGCAAATACCCAGAAAGGCCATATGCTCGCGATCGAGCGTGGCGTGTACCTTTTTGATGCAATGGACCCAAACGGGCACCATCGCCACCGCCATAACGGCATCGGTCTGCGGGGACAGATAATTATCGGGAATATGCATGAGCCCTCTCAATCAGAACGTTGCGTGTTACGTTTCCAACAATCCGTAACACCGACTCTGCATACTAACAAAAAGGCGCACCGCCCACAACGCAGCACGCCCTTGCAATACGTACGTTATTAACCCAGGTCCACGCACCGTCCAATAAAGGCCCATGCACTCCCAACTTTCCGGTCACCCGGAAGAAGGTGCAGTCCGCTCGCAACAAGGTTAACGCAGGAACCCGCCCCCGAGAGGGGTTTTCTAAGGCAACATCCCGCAGCCGCGAAGCGGGGAGGACGTTGCCGTGAAAACCCCGCAGGGGGCGGGTTCCGAACGGCAAAGATTACGAGCGAACCTCGCCGTTTACGCCCTTGCACACCTTGGTGACGATCTTCTGATGCGCCTTCTCGACCTCTTCGCTGGTGAGCGTGTGGTCGTCGGAGCGATACGTAAGCGCAAAGGCCATGGACTTCTTGCCCGCACCGATGCGGACCGGATCGCGGTAGACATCGAACAGGCGCACGCCCTCGAGCAGCTTGCCGCCGGCACTGGTAATGCGACGCTCAAGATCCTCGCAGGTCACAGTGTTGTCGACCACAATGGCAAGGTCATGCTCAACAGCCGGGTACTGCGAGAACTCGCGATAGTTCTCCTGGTTGCGGGCGCCCTTAATCAGCTTGTCCAAGTCGAGCTCAAAGGCAACGACGACCTCATCGATGCCCATAGCCTCGCGCGCCTCGGGGTGAATCTCGCCGACCCAGCCCAGCACAGTTCCGCCGGACAGAACCTCGGCCGCACGACCCGGCTGCAAGAAAGCGTAGCCCTCGCCCTCGACGGGACGGAAGCGAACCTTCTCGATGCGCAGCTGGGCGAGCAGCTCCTCGACAATGCCCTTGCCAAAGAAGAAGCGCAGCTTGCGGTACTTCATGTTCCAGGACTGCTCGCTCCACTGACCCGAGAGCACACCCGCCACGGACTTGGTCTCCTTGGGCAGGCTGGCGTTCTCGCGACCGTGGAACAGGTTGCCGACCTCGTACAGGTGCACGTTGGGCGTACCGTGCGCCTCGTTGTAGGCCACGGACTGCAGCAGGCCCGGCAGCAGCGAACGACGCATCTCGGTCTGCTCGGCCACCAGCGGGTTCATGAGCACCACGGGGCAGCCGCGGCCTTCGGTGGACATGCCAATCTTCTCCAGGTCGCCCGGGGCGGCAAAGCCAAAGGTTGTGGTCTCGTTGAGGCCACAGGCGCGCAGGATCTCGCCGACCTTGCGGGTAAGCTTCTGCTCGCGCGTCAGGCCGCCGATATGGTTCTTGGCAGCCGGAATGGTCGCCGTGACGCGACCCATGCCCCACAGGCGCAGGACCTCCTCGATCAGGTCGATCTCACGCGGCAGGTCGGGACGGAAGCTCGGCGGCGTGACCATGAAGTCCTCACCGTCGCGCTCGACGGTGCAGCCCAGACGGGTGAGCGAACGCTCGATAAAGTCGGGCTCGATGTCGGCACCGCAGATGGCATGCACGCGGGCCAGGCGCAGCTTAATGCTGTCGATGGACTTAGGCGCGGGGAACACGTCGACATAGCCGGGAGCGACCTCGCCGCTGGCGATCTCCTCGATGAGCGCGCAGGTAACGTTGGCGACATCCACGCAGCCGGTCTCGTCGACCTGGCGCTCAAAACGGATGGAGGCATCGGAGATCAGCGACAGGTCGCGGCTGGTGTGCGAGGTGCGGCCGGCGTTGAAGCAGGCGCTCTCGACCATCACGTCGACGGTGTCGTCCTCGATCTCGGAATCCATGCCGCCCATAACGCCGGCCAACGCCACGGGGCGCTCGCCGTCGGTGATAAGGCCCATGCCGGCGTCGAGCACGCGCTCCTCGCCGTCGAGCGTCGTGAATTTCTCATCCTGCTGGGCGGCGCGAACCACCACGCAACGCCTGCCATCGCGCTCGGCAAAGGTGTCCAGGTCAAAGGCGTGCAGCGGCTGACCGGTGAGCATCATCACGTAGTTGGTGATGTCGACGATGTTGTTGTGCGGGCGCACGCCCAGGGCGTTGAGGCGTTTGACCATCCAGTCGGGCGACGGGCCGACCTTGACGTTGCGCACGATGCGGGCAACGTAGCGGTCGCACAGGCCCTCGTCGGCAATCTCGACGGAAAGCTCGTCGTCGGTCGCGCGGCCGGTCTCGGCCTTGATGGCGGGCAGCTCAACGTGGAAATCGCGGTCGAAGATGGCGCCGGTCTCGCGGGCCATGCCGATCATGGACAGGCAGTCGGGGCGGTTGGGCGTGATCTCGCAGTCGAGCACGGTATCACTCGAGCCCACGTACTCGGCAAACGGCATGCCGCAGGGCGTATCCTCGGGCAGGATCATGATGCCGGAGTGGTCGCCACCCAGGCCGAGCTCGCGCGCGGAGCAGTTCATGCCCATGGACACAACGCCGCGAAGCTTGCTCTTCTTGATCTTGACGTCGCCGGGAAGCACGGCGCCGATCATTGCCGTGACGATGTGGTCGCCGGCCTCGAAGTTCTGCGCGCCGCAGACGATCTGCAGCGGAGCGGGATTGCCGTCGGTGTCGAGGTTCTTGTCGCCCACGTCGACCGAGCACACATACATGTGGTCGCTATCGGGGTGCGGGGTCTTGGTGAGCACCTTGGCAGTCACCACATGGTCGAAGGACTCGCCCACGGTGTCGATCGCCTCGACCTCGGTGCCGGTACGGATATATTCGTCCGAAAGGGTCTTGGGATCCTCCGGAATATCGATCATGGTCTTGAGCCAGTCGTAAGAAACACGCATCTAACTGGTCTCCTTTCATAAATGCGGCTTTGAGCCGGAAAACTGCAACGGAGACGGGTTTTCCAAGTGCCGCAGATTGCCTTGAAAGAGGAGGGCCGCGTACTTAGGTACGCAACCGACGATTGAAAGGCAAGGTGCGGTGCTTGGGAAAGCCGCCGGGACTAGAACTGATTTAAGAAGCGCATATCGCCCGTCATCAGCGTTCTGAGGTCGGGCAGGTCGTAGCGCAGGGCCGCGACGCGTTCGGCGCCAATGCCAAAGGCGAAGCCGGTATACTTCTCGGGGTCGATGCCACAGTTGATAAGAACGTTGGGGTCGACCATGCCGCAGCCCAGGATCTCGATCCAGCCGCTGTGCTTGCAGAAGTTGCAACCCTTGCCGCCGCAGACGTGGCAGCTCACGTCCACCTCGCAGCTGGGCTCGGTGAAGGGGAAGAAGTGCGGGCGGTAGCGCGTCTTACGGTCCTCGCCAAACATGCACTTAACAAAGTAGTCGAGCGTGCCCTTAAGGTCGCCAAAGGTGATACCCTCGTCGACGACCAGGCCCTCGATCTGGTTGAACTGCGGCAGGTGGCAAGCGTCGGCCGTATCGGGACGGTAAACGGTGCCCGGGCAGATCATGTAGATGGGCGGCTTCTGTGACTCCATTGTGTGGATCTGCACGCCCGAGGTCTGGGTGCGCAGCAGCACGTCGGACTCGCCGTGAGCGTGAGCCTCGGGATGCGCGACGCTGCCGGGGTTGTTGTCGACCACATAGAACGTGTCGCGAGCCGAGCGGCTCGGGTGATCCATGGGCGCGTTGAGCGCGGTGAAGTTGTAGTAGGAGGTGTCGACCATGGGGCCGGACTCGACGGTGTAGCCGATGCCGCAGAAGATGTCCTCGGCCTCCTCAATGATCTGCTTGATCAGGTGCTGGTGACCGATCTGCGGACGGATACCCGGCAGCGTGATGTCGACGGCCTCGTGCTCCAGTGCGTGCCTGAGGGCGGCGGCCTTCATCTCGGTGTTGCGCTCGTCGAGCATGCCCTCGATCAGCTGGCGCATCTCGTTGGCGCGCTTACCCATCACGGGACGATCCTCGGGGGCGAGCTTGCCCATCATGCGCATCAGGCCGGTAATGCGACCCTTGCGGCCGAGCAGCTCAACGCGCGCAGCCTCGAGCTTGGCGGCGTCGTCGGCGCCTGCGACGAGCTCCTTGGCCTCTTCCTCGAGTTTGACCAGATCATCAATCAGACTCATGTCTTCCCTTTCGTCTCTCGCGCTCCCCGCTCGCCGGGACGACTGCCGCCGCCCAGCGTTGCGAAAACGCGGCCCGGTTCGGTAACAAAAAAACCGCCCTCGGGCATGTGCATTGCCCAAGGACGGTTGAATTCCGCGGTACCACCTTGTTTGACCCGGCGGATGTCTGGCCCGCCGTGCCCACTCTGCGCCCCTTATCGCGAGGCTCACGGCTTCCCTACTGGGGCTTCGCCGCCGCTAGCCGCGCGCCCGTTGAGGTCGCTGCTCGGGAGTGAACGCTTGGCCCTTGCCACCGCAGGAAGGCTTGCAGCCCATGACCTTCCCTCTCTTGCCGGCGACGCGGCGGGCAAAACCCTCTCCGTCAACGCATTGGGCTATAGGATACCACATTGTGTGAGCGTATCGCCGCGTTCCGTTTTGTTCGTGCTGGGTACAAGGCAGGTAGCTGTGCAAACTGGCCGAGCACCCGCCTGCGGCGCTCGGCCTGCGAGATTAAGGATACGGTATGGGAAAGAAACTCGATAAGAAGGCCAAGGCCGCCGTGGCAAAGGCTGCCAAGGGCGTCAAGGCTGCTAAAGTCGACAAGGCCGTCAAAAAGTTCCGCAAACTCGAGGGCAAGCTGTGGACTCGCGAGTACCTGCTCAAGATTGCCGAGTTCGATGGAGCGACGATTGCTCCTGCCAACGGCGCAGCAGCGCGTGCCGACGCCATGGGCACGCTTGCCGGTGAGCATCACAAGCTGCTGACCAGCGAGAAGTCCGTTGAGCTCGTACGCTCGTTAGCGCGCGAGACCGTCGCCGGCGGCAAAATCGACGACCCGCAGCTGCTCGACGAGATCCGCGTGCTCGGCCGCGACCAGCGCGAGGCAAGCGTTATTCCTACCGAGGAGGCCGAGGCCTGGACCAGGCTCACCTGCGAGGCCGACGCCGTGTGGCATAAAGCAAAGGCGGCCAACGACTGGGCAAGCTTTGAGCCCTATGTGGACAAGATTGTGGGCCAGCTCAAGCATCAGGCCGAGCTTATGGACCCCAAGCGCGACCCATACGACGTTTGGCTCGACCAGTACGAGCGCGACCTTTCGGCCAAGAGCTTCGACGCGTTTTGCGATGAGGTCAAGGCGACGGTCGTGCCGCTCGTGCACGCCATCGGCGAACGCGGTCAGCAACCCGCTGCAGACTTTTTGCACGCCCGCGTGCCCGAGGCCGCCCAGCGCGCCATGAGCTTCGACCTTATGAAGCTTGTCGGCCTGAACCTGGACGACACCACGCTTGCCTTTACCGAGCACCCGTTTAGCGAGGGCTTTGCCGTGGGTGACGCGCGCATCGCGACACACATCTACGAGGACGATTGCATCTCCAACGTCTACAGCATCATCCACGAGGCGGGACACGCCATGTACGAGCTGGGCGTCAATCCTGCCTATGCGCGCACCTGTCTTGAGGGTGGCACCTCCATGGGCATCCACGAGAGCCAGAGCCGCTTCTTCGAGAACACCGTGGGTCGCAGCCGCGCCTTTATGGGACCGCTGCTCGAGGTGCTGCGCCGCCACGCACCCGAGGTCTACGGCAACGTCGACGAGGACACGCTCTACCGCGCCGTGAACATCGCGCAGCCGTCGTTGATCCGCACCGAGGCCGACGAGCTCACCTATCCGCTGCACGTTATGGTGCGCTACGAGATCGAGCGCATGCTGTTTGCCGGCGAGGCCACGGCCAAGGACATCCCCGCACTTTGGAATCGCTTTATGAACGAGTACCTGGGCATTCCCGTTCCCGACGACACGCGCGGCTGTCTGCAGGATACGCACTGGAGCGGCGGATCGTTTGGCTACTTCCCCACCTATGCGCTGGGCAGCGCCTACGACGCCATGTTCGTGCCGGCCATGTGCCGCGACGGCGTCGACCTCAATGGCGCCTGTGCGAGCGGCGACCTGGCACCCGTCCGCACCTGGCTGGGCGAGCACATTTGGCAGTGGGGCCGCGCCAAAGACGCGCCGGAACTCATCAAGGGCGCCTGCGGCATGGCCTTTGACGCCCGCTACTACTGCAGCTACCTGCAGGACAAGTTCACCACGCTGTACGAGCTGTAAGGATTGACCAGCACGCCATCGCCAACGCCAACCATGTTGACGCCAATGTCTTGGCAACGTCAGCGAAAACGACCCTAAGCGAGCAAGGTGACGTGAAATGAAAGGGCGCTGACCTTCTGGTCGCGCCCTTGAAATTGAACGTCAGATTGCCGCTTAGGGACGTTTGCAGCGTCGAGCCGTTACGCGGTTTGGTAAAACCGCGTAACTACAGAGCCTCGAGTGCGCTAGCGATGCGCTTCATGGCGGCGTCGGCGGCCGATTGGTCCGGAGCCTCAGCCAGCACGCGAATCACCGACTCGGTTCCGCTCTTGCGCACCAGCACGCGGCCCTCGCCCGCCAGCGACGCCTCGGCCTCGGCGATGGCGGCCTGCACGCCCATGTTGCCCAGCGCGGCGTCCTTATCCGCCACGCGCACGGCAACCTGCGCTTGCGGCAGCAGCTTGCATGGAGCCGCGAGCTGCGAGAGCGTCTCGCGCTCGGCACGAATCACTTCCATCACGCGCAGCGAGGTCATAATGCCGTCGCCCGTGCGCTCGATATCGCCAAAGATCGTATGACCCGTCTGCTCGCCGC
>CABUXM010000070.1 GCA_902495545.1 uncultured Collinsella sp.
CCTTCGTCCAAGTCGCACGCCGGCGACACCGGAGCCTCTGCGTCAGCCGCGCGCTCAAGCTCTTCGGGAAACACGCGCGAGCAACCGGCAAGCTCGCCGTCTACATAGAGCGTCACATGAAGGCAGTTCGGATCCTCGTCGATAGCGTCGAACTCATTCTCGTAGCCCTGCTCGTCCATAAAAACGACGCGGCGCACCAACGCCGCGTCATCAAAGCATCCCGTCTTAAGTTGGATATCCATGGCTGCCCTTTCATTCAATGCGAACGTTAGGGACAGATTTTAACGAAAATGAGCTCCGCGCACGCTAAACTTCGCGCGAGCCTTCGCCAGGCAGTCGTAATGACCCACGTTATGGGCATCGCTCGCGATGAAGCTGTACAGGTTCTGATCAAACAGGCGCTGGGCCGGCTTTTTCTCGCGACCAAAGCGACCGCCGGCAATAAAGTCCGCCGAAGCCTGCAGCTTGCAGCCCATATCGACTAGGCGCTCCGCCACGCTTACATCCTTTTGAACCGCACGATAGCGCTCAGGATGAGCGATGATCACCTGGTAGCCACGGCACTGCAAATCGTAAATCGTGTTCTCGTACTCTCTAAACGCATACGCATCGGCATGCGTCGAAAGCTCAAGCAGGAACTCATTGGTCCCATCGAAATGCAAGTGCTCCGCGGCATCGATACCAAGCTCAACGAGCTTTCGATGGTTGACCTCGAAGCCCATCTGGAGCGGAAAACCGTCAGCGTTATCGCGCAGCAGCTCAAAGGCATCCCACATCTTGTCGTAATCAAAATAGGGATCACGACAGTGCGGGGTGCAAACGATTCTGGTTACACCGGCCCGCTTGGCAGCCTCGAGCATCGCCAAGCTCTCATCGAGATCGGCGGCGCCGTCGTCTACACCCGGCAAGATATGGCAATGAATGTCACGCATAGGTCAGCCTTAATCAACTAAACGTTTGCTCGGTTGGTGAAGATGCCCTTTTTGGAAGTCCCCTGATCATCGGAGCCCTTCTTCACCTTCTTACCGTCCTTGGTGTAGTAGGAGTAGTAGTACTCGCTGGTCTCGGTCTCGCAGTAGTTCATAACGGTACCGATGAGCTTGACCTTCTCGGACTTTTTAAGCTGACCGATGGCGTTGAGCGCCTCCTCGCGCTTGGTGAAATCCTCACGCACCACGAACAGCGTGCCGTCGGTCAGACTTGCGATCTCGGCAGCATCGATGAAGGTGCCGACCGGGGGAGCATCAAAGATGACGTACTGGAACTTGGCGGACAGCGCCTTTACCAGCTTGGCAAAGCGGTGAGAGACGATGATGTCGGCAGGATTGGGAATATGCGGCTCGGCATCGAGGAAGTAGAAGTTCTTCTGACCCGTCTCGACAATTGCCTGGTCAATGGAGATCTGCTCGGAAAGGACCGCATAGAGTCCGCCGCGCGAACGAACGCCGAGCATATCGGAAAGGGACCTGCGGCGCATATCGGCCTCGACCAGAAGCACGGACTTGCCGCTCGTGGCGATTGCCTGAGCAAGGTTAATGGAAACCGTAGACTTGCCCTCGTTGGGAATCGAGGAGGTAACGGTGATGGTGCGGATGGGGTCGTCCACGCTCGCAAAGCGGATGTTGGCCAGAAGGGTCTTGGCGGCATTCTGTACAACGAGCTTGTCGGTGTTCTTTGCCTTAGCCATGCCTATTTACCACCTTTCATAGCCGGAATTCGGCCAACAACGGGAATGCCCAGGAGCTCTTCTGCCTCTTCGGCACCGCGGATGCGGGTATTGAGCATGTCTGCCAAAACGACATAGGCAACTGCGATAAAGATACCGGCGAGGAACGCGACGGCAATATACAGCGTGCGCTTGGGGCCGCTGGGGGCTTCGGGGGTCTTAGCCTCGTCGATAACGTTGATGCTCTGGGCAGCGCCGACGTTCTGAGCGACCGTACTCACCGAGCTGGCCATGGCCTTTGCGACCTTAGCCGTCTCCTTGGCATCGGTGCCGGTAACCGAAAGCGTAATGACACGCGTGGTGGTCTCGGAGGAAACAGACACCTTGTAGTCATCCAGATCGGTGAGGCCCAGTTCATTGGCTGCGCCGCTCTTGACGCTATCGCTATCCAGCAGCGTGGCGATATCGTTGGAAAGCATCTGGCTCGCCGAGAGATCGTTGTAGCTCATCTGACCGCTATCGTCGGTCTTGGCGAGAATGTACATGCTCGTCGTCGCGGTGTAGGTGTTGTCCATCGCAACAAAGGACACGATGCCCATGGCGATCGCGCAGACCACCGGAAGGGTGATGACCAGCTTAAGGTGCTTTTTGAGCAGCTGGAACAGTTCGAGAAGGGTCATGCAGCTTGCCTTTCATTTCCCCAGTTCGGATTGACAAAACTGTCCGTATGTTATCGCATCTTTTTACCGAGACCAAACTCTATACATAAGAAACAGGCTCTCCTGTAAAAATGTCGGAAGCAATCGTAAAATTGCACAACAACGCCGCACCCGAAAGTCAAATGCGGCGTCTACATCAATATCTATGTTGTATCGCTATGCGAATGGCTCGTCCTGCTGTATGGGAAACGTCACCGTAATGGTGGTTCCCACGCCCAACTCACTCGACAGATCGAGTGTGGCGTGATGATACAGGGCCGCATGCTTGACAATGGCAAGCCCCAGACCGGTTCCGCCGCGTGCCTTGGACCTACTCTTGTCCACGCGATAGAACCGCTCAAATACCTTGCCCTGTTCTTCAGGCGCGATACCGATTCCCGTGTCGGCGACCGCGAGGAACGGATGGCCTTCGTCGTTGGTGCCGCACCGCAGCGTAACCGTACCTCCGGGTCGATTGTAGCGGATGGCGTTGCTTGCCAAATTATAGATGAGTTCGTCGATCAAGCGCGACACGCCTTCGATGACCACAGGCTTGGTCTCATGACTTATCGTCACATTCGCCTGACGGGCGACCTGTTCAAGACGCTGCTCAACCGCGTAGATGGCACGCGAGAGCTCAATAGGCTCCGTGGACCCAATGGGCACCGCCTCGCCCTCAGTTGCACGCTCGGCCTCGTCCAAGTTAGACAGCGTAAGGATGTCGTTGACAAGCGCCGCCAAACGGCCCGCCTCACGATAGATGCGACCGCCAAAGTTGCGCAGGTCGTCCTCGCCCTCGACCATGCCGTTTGCGATGAGCTCGGCATAGCCCGAAATCGCCGTAAGCGGCGTCTTGAGCTCATGGGTGATATTCGCCGTGAACTCGCGGCGCATACGGTCGTTGTCTGCTAGCACCGCCATTTGGCGCTTGAGTTCCTGGCGCTGCGACTCGATACGCTCAAGCATGGGGACCATCTCGGCATAGGCGTGCTCATAGCTACGGCGTGGGTGGTCCAAATCCACCTCTTGCAACGGCGCGATGATGGCACGGGACTCGCGGCGCGCCATAAAAAACGAGAGTACCGCACCCGCTGCTGCGATAAGCAGCATCGGCGCCACCATCGACAGCAAAATCGCCGCAACGCCAGGCTGGGCCTGCGACAAGCGGACAACCTGGCCGTTATCAAGGGCGACAGCGCGATACAGCATAATCTCGTCGAGCGTAGAGCTTGCGCGCTCCGCGGAACCCAAACCACTCTCAAAGGCCTCGATGACCTCGGGGCGATCGCCATGGTTGGGCAGTGTGGAAGGCGACGCCTCGTTGTCGTAGGCAACCGATCCATCCTTGTTAATCAGCGTGATGCGCAAGTCCTCGCGATCGAGGCTACGCAAGAACGGGATGGGCTCCTGCTGCTCGTCGAGGGCGGCAGCAATGAGCTCGGTTTCCTGCGCCAGATTGGCACTCGTGGCATCCGCCAAGGTGTTTTGCACAAAGAACGCACCCAGCACCGTAAACGCCACGATAACCGCCATGGCGCAGACAAAGATCGTCACAAAAACGCGGTGCGACAGCGTATGTTTTCCCTGGGGGGCGAAGACCACGGGTTACTCCTCCGATGCGGTGGCCACAGTGTCGTCGCCTTCGGCACCATCACCGGCAGAAGGCTCGGCCAAGCGGTAGCCCACGCCGCGCACGGTCTCGATGGCGCCGGCATGCTCGCCCAATTTTTGGCGAAGCGTCTGCACGTGCACGTCAACGGTGCGCGAACCGCCGTCGAAGTCCCAACCCCACACGCTCTGCAGCAACGACTCGCGGGAAAAGACCACGCCGGGCTTGCGCATGAGGTACTCGAGCAGGTCGAACTCGCGCAGGGTGAGCTTAAGCGGCTCACCGGCAACGGTCACCTCGCGATGGCTGGGCGAGAGCACGATGTCGCCCACGCTGAGCACATCGCTCGCCTGCTTGACCATGCCGCCACGACGCAGCAGTGCGCGGCAGCGGCTGGCGAGCTCCATGAGCGAGAAGGGTTTAGTCAGGTAATCGTCGGCGCCGCCATCGAGCGCCATCACCTTGTCGAGCTCGGTGTCCTTGGCGGTAAGCATCATGATGGGCACCGTCGCCGTCAGGCGGTCGGCGCGCAGGCGACGCATAATCGCCAAACCATCGGTATCGGGCAGCATGATATCGAGCAGGACGGCATCGGGTACCCGTCGCGCCACGGCGGCCTTAAACTCGCCGTCGCACGAAAAGCCTTCGGCCTCGATCCCCTGCTTGCGCAGTGCATAGACCGTCAAATCCCTGATGTTGTCATCGTCCTCGACGTAATAGATCATGTTGAACCCCTTTGCGGCCGGCATGACCGCATCTTAACCCTAAAGGTACCTTTACTAGATGGTATCAGCCAAAACGTCCCGTCAAATAATCCGCCGTACGCGGGTCGGTAGGATTTTTGAAGAGTTGCGCGGTGGGCGCGTGCTCCACCAACTCACCCAGCAAGAAAAACGCGACCGAGTCGGAGATGCGCGCCGCCTGCTGCATATTGTGCGTAACGACCACGAGCGTACAGGTCTCTTTGAGCTCGCAGGCCAGCTGCTCCACCACGAGCGTCGACACAGGGTCGAGTGCCGAGGTCGGCTCGTCCATCAGCAGAATGTCGGGCTGCACGGCAAGTGCGCGGGCGATGCACAGGCGCTGCTGCTGTCCACCCGAAAGACCCAGGCCCGACTCTTTGAGCTTGTCCTTGACCTCGTCCCACAGGGCAGCGCGACGCAGGGAGTCCTCGACCAGCTCATCGAGCACGACGCGGTCGCGCACGCCCATACCGCGCGGCCCATAGGCGACGTTGTCGTAGATGCTCATGGGAAACGGGTTGGGGCGCTGGAACACCATGCCCACGCGCTGGCGAAGGCGGCAGATGTCGTAGTCGCCCAGGATATCTTGACCATCGAGCGCAATCTTACCCTCGATGCGGCAATCCTTGATGCCGTCGTTCATGCGGTTAAAGCAGCGCAGCAACGTGGACTTTCCGCAGCCCGAAGGCCCGATAAACGAGGTGATCTGCTTGTCGCGGATCTTGATATTCACGTCCTTGAGCGCATGATGGTCGCCATAGAACAGGTCGAGGCCCTCGACATCGATGCGCGTCGGCGAGGCGGCAAGATCCTCTGCCGTGGGGCGAGTCGCATCCCCAACCTCGCGCTCGCGCGCGGCCTCGGCCTGCGCTTTCATGAGTTCTTCAAGCTCCGTGGGCTCCACAGCCGCAGCAGCCGTCATACCGCATACCTCCACATCGATATCAATTCAGCAGTATCGATAGTAGGAATCGCGGCTCATATGCACGTGAGCGCATTGTCAAGTGTTTGTAAGGGCACGCTGGCTATGCGGCGGGCAGCTCGATGGTGAATATCGTGTGTTCGGGCGTCGATTCACATGCAACGGTACCGCCGTGTGCCGCGATGATCTCCTTGGCAATAGCAAGGCCCAGACCGGCACCACCGCGATTGGTCGCACGCGCCGCATCCAAGCGATAGAACTTCTCAAAGATCACCTTGAGCTTAGCCGCAGGGATAGGATCGCCCTGATTGATAAAGCGCACGCGCACGCCGCCATCGTCTTGGCGCCCGGCCTCAATCGTGATAGTCGAGCCCTCATAGCTATAGGCGACGGCGTTTTTCATGATGTTGTTGAACACGCGGGCCATCTTGTCGCCATCCACGAGCACCGTCAGGTCCTCGCGAATATCAACTTGGGCTTCCTTATGCTGCTCGTTGAGGATGGGATAGAACTCGTCAGTCACCTGAGCCAGCAGCAACCCCAAATCAACATAGCCGCGCGTGAGCACGATATCGTGGAAGTCAAAGCGCGTGATATCGAAGAACTCTTCGATGAGCGCATCGAGCCGGTGCGCCTTGTCGAGAGCCACGCCCGTAAAGTGCGCACGTTGCTCAACCGGCAGCTCAGGAGCCTCTTGCAGCAGCGAAAGATAGCCCACCACACTGGCAAGCGGGGTGCGTAGGTCATGTGCCAAGTACGTGACCAGATCGTCCTTGCGATGCGACTCGTCACGCAGAGCTTGCTGCACCTTGCGCTCACGGTCACGCACGCGGTTAAGGGCGCCCTCGACCTCCAAGAAGTCGCCGTCGATGTTGTCCCAGGTGTCGGGGTGATCGATCAGGCGATCTTGAATACGAGCGGCCAGCACACAATCGGCATGCTGCTCGCCCTGTTCGTAGCCCTGGTAGTACAGGGCGCGACCACACAAGAACAGCACGCACACGGCAAGCGCCAGCACAAAGCCAAGCATGTTGAATACAAAGCCGGCATCGAACAGCACCGGCCCTTCGATGCCGCCGAGCGCCATGGCGCCAATCGCCAACGTCATGGCCCACGCGGCGCCGCCAATCACCACGCAGCGGCACACGATCTCAAATCGATCGATCAGCAAAAAGCCGACAAGCAGCACCGCCAAGATTCCGACGATGTTGTCGATGCCAATCAGCAGCAGGCTCAGCAAAAAGAGCAGCACCGTTGCAAGCGCGCGATTGTCGACGACCGACCTCACGTATTCAAAGAGTCGATCGGGCACCTCGAACGCTTGTCTATCGTCTTTTGTCATATCAAGATCCTCACAAGCGAAAAGCGTTATTCGATGATGTAGCCGACGCCCCAGACGTTTTTGATAAAGCGCGGCTTTTGTGCGTCGTCGCCGATCTTTTCGCGCAAGTGGCGAATGTGCACCATCACCGTATTGTTGGAGCCGGGCATAAAGTCCTCGTTCCACACCGCGCGGAACAGGTCCTCCACGGCCACCACGCTGCCGCGATGCTCGACCAGATACAGCAAGATTGAATACTCGGTGGGTGTGAGGCGTACCGGTGCACCGTCCACCGTCACGGAACGAGCGTCGCGGTTGATCTCCAAGCCGTCGAGCTGAATGGTCGGCGATTCGGCCGCCTGTGCACGGCTACCGTAGCTGGTGTAGCGGCGAAGCTGAGCGTGCACACGCGCGATGAGCTCCAGCGGACGGAACGGCTTAACCACGTAATCGTCCGCGCCAAGCGAAAGGCCCCCGATCTTGTCTTGCTGGGCATCGCGCGCCGTCAGCATGATCACGGGATAGGTATGGCTGGAACGGATCGTACGCAGCAGCTCAAACCCATCGATATCGGGCAGCATGACATCCAGCAGCGCCAAATCAAACTCCTGCTCCAAAATCGCCTTGGCAGCATCGGCCCCGCTATAGGCAATCTGGACATCAAAGCCCTCTTTTGTAAGGTAGATGCCAACCAAGTCGGCGATGGCCTTCTCGTCATCAACTACCAAAATGCGCTCGTTCATGCGTGCTCCTCTCGCGCTCCATTATGCCCGAGGCGACGCACGCCACACGCAACAAGCGTGGGTGATTAAGTCGGCCTTAAGCACCCTTGTGCCCGTTCGGGTGCGGATGTGGGCCACACGCGCACGCGATGATCGCCGACGCCGGCAAACGATATACTCTAGTTCCAGAAGAGACCATCCCGTCGAAAGCGAAATCCGTGAAGTCCCTCACCTCTTTTGCAAAGCGCTCAGCCCAGCTTGCCGCCGGCCTTGTCTGCGCTATCGCCCTTGCCGCTGGCGTGCCCACCGTCGCCGGCGCCCAAGTGCTCACGACCGACAATGTTTGCGGCAAAACCGCTGATGCGCGCGGCATCACGGCCGAAAACCTGCCCGATATCGATGCGACCAATGCCCTCGTCATGGGCAAAGACGGCACCGTCTACTATGCCCGCAGCGCCGATGAGCAGGTCAAGATTGCCTCGATCACCAAGGTCATGACCGCAATCCTAACCGTCGAGAATTGCAAGATGGACGAGAAGGTCACGGTGAGCAACGCCGCAGCCACCGTAGGTAATTCGACCGCCAGCTTGCTCGAAGGCGACGAGCTTACCGTGGAGCAGGCACTGCGCGGCCTGATGATTCCCTCGGGCAACGACGCCGCCATCGTGCTCGCCGAATATGTGGGCAAGAAGATCGACCCTAAGACCAAAGACGCCGAGGCCACATTTGTGAAGGCCATGAACGAGCGTGCCAAGAAACTCGGCTGCACCGGTACGCTTTTTGAAAACCCGCATGGTCTGGACTTTGATGAGTGGGCTGGCGATATGCACTCAACCGCACACGACGTAGCGCTGATGATGCAGGAGGCCATGAAAAACGACACGATCCGCGAGGTCGTAGCGAGCGAGGATTCCTGGATCGAGGTCACGGGCGCCGACGGCACCGATCATTCGCATTCCATGGACACGCATAACTATTTGCTGGGCCAAGATGGCAACATCGGCGGCAAGACCGGCACCACCGACGATGCAGGCTATTGTTTTACGGGTGCCTACAACCGCGATGGCGACGAGATCTACACCGTCGTTTTGAACTCCACCACCACCGACCAGCGCTTTACCGATACCGCAACCCTTGCCAGTTGGTACTACGGTCACAAGGTGACGGTCGCAATCGCCAACACGCAGGAAAAGACCGCCAACGGCAACCCGCTTATGGCACGCATTAGCCAGACAGATTGGACGGACAAGACGATCGACGCCACGCTCGCCGACCCCGCCGCACAGGCAACGGTGTTCTCACTCGCCGGCGAAGTGACCGAAAAAGTTAGCTACGATGACCTTTCGGGCACGGTGCATGTTGGCGACAAGGTAGGCAGCGTTACGCTCAAGCAGGACGGCACCAAGGTCGCCGTCATGGACCTGGTTGCCGACGAGGAAGGCACAGGGCCGAATCCCATTGAATGGCTCCTTGTGAAGCTCGACCGCCTGGGCCGCCGCATCGACAACCGCCCACTCACGGCAGAAAGCGAGACCGTAGCCAAGGCACCCGAGGTGTAGGGCCGGAGCGATATCACATCGAACCAAATGAGGCGTCCAACGGGGCGCCTCATTTTTGAGGGTTCGAATCCCCAGCTAACGTGGTTCAACTAAAAAAGGGCCCCTTTCGGAACCCTTCTTTAAAGTCTTACTGGCGGAGAGCTGGGGATTCGAACCCCAGATGCCCTTTTGGGGCATACTCGCTTAGCAGGCGAGCACCTTCGGCCTCTCGGTCAGCTCTCCGTAACAGCCGTTCTATAGTAACCAAACAGCCGAAGTTGAGCAAGAGGGAATTTTCTAATTGCCTAGCGGCCTTTCCTCCTTGCAGCTTTCGCCCCTACCCCAGCGAGCGGTTGAGGGAGCCGAGCTCGTCGTTACCCATGGTGCGCCACATTTGGAAGATGCAACCGCGCGCCAGGAAAAAGAAGCCGTTGTCGACCAGTTGCACAGCGGCATCTGCAAGCTGATTCGTCACGGCGGACACTGGCGGCAACTCGAGTCCAGCCTTGCGGATGGTCTCGACCGCTTCCTCGAACGTCGGAGGCTCGCTGACACCCATCTCGTTCATAAGGCCCTGCATTTCTTCCAGCGCGCTGCCGCCCGACTCCTCGCCGCGCGGCACCAGACGGTAACAAGCCAGCGCCAGGTCGAGCTGATCGCAATTCCAATAGGCAAACGCCAAACGATAGAACAGGTAGCCGATTGCAGAACGATCGCTGGCAATACGTAGACCGTGGCGCGCCACTTCGATAATCTCGTCAAAGCGCTCTAGACGCGCAAGCACGTTGATGAGCGCAAAGTGCGATTGCATGGACGAGCGCGCCAGATCGTAAAGATGGCGCACCTCGGGCAGTGCTCGTTCAAAGTCCTCTTGCTCGGCGTAAAAGCTGCAGATCTCGTGCTGGGCAAAGTACAGCGCATCGGGCGCACGAAGGATCCGCACAGAGCGGTCTTCTTCCAACACCGGTAGCACCATGCGCACCAGCTGGTTATCGCAAAACTGCGTTTGAACCGGACCTGTCGCCAAAAGCTCGGCGACGGCGCACTTGGCCTCCAACTCCTCGACAAGACGGGAAAAGCCTTCAAAAGCACCTGTACGGTCGACTTTTGCCTGCTCGCGCAATTCAACAACACGGGCCACGTATGGGTCGTCGTCCTCTTCCATGACCTCCAACTCGTCAGCCGTATCGGCAAGCAGCAGATCGCGCAGCGCCGGCGGCAGCGTGCGATGGTCATCACGCGGACGAACATGAACCTCCGCAGGCTCAATCGTCTCCGGAGCGGTTGACTCATACGCCTCAAGCACACGCTTGCACGGCATATCGTCCATGTCCATGCTCTCAAGATCCTTGGCGACAGGCACGCAATCGGCCAGATAGGCCGCGCGC
>CABUXM010000071.1 GCA_902495545.1 uncultured Collinsella sp.
CGGCACGTACAGCTCCATCGAGCCGTTCGTCGAGGAGTACGTCTGCGAGCACCTGGGCCTGGTCCACGATCCTCTGTCCACGCAGGTCATCAGCCGCGATCACCATGCCTACCTTGCCGGCGTGCTTGCCACTACAGCGGCCACCTGTGAGCGCATCGCTACCGAGGTCCGCAATCTGCAGAAGACTGATACGCTCGAGGCCGAGGAGCCGTTCCGTAAGGGCCAAAAGGGCAGCTCAGCCATGCCGCACAAGCGCAACCCCATCACCATGGAGAAAGTCTGCGGTCTGTCGCGCGTCGTGAAGTCCAACGCCCAGGTTGCCTTCGATAACGTCGCCCTGTGGCACGAGCGTGACATTTCGCACTCCTCTGCCGAGCGCGTCGCCCAGGCCGATAGCTTCATCGCCCTCGACCACATGTTCCAGTGCCTCATCCGCGTTATCGACGGCCTGCAGCTGTATCCCGCCCGCATGATGGCCAACCTCAATAAGACCCGCGGCCTCATCTTCTCTTCCAAGGTACTGCTCGCCCTCGTCGACACGGGCATCACCCGCGAGGACGCGTACGCCATTGTGCAGGAGAACGCTATGGCAACCTGGCACGAGGTACAGGATTGTGTCTCCGGCCCCACCTTTAAGGAGCGTCTCGAGGCCGACCCGCGCTGCACCGTCAGCCAGGAGAAGCTCGACGAGATCTTTGATCCGTGGGACTTCCTCACCCGTATCGACACGGTCTTTGATCGTCTGGAGCAGCTGAGCTTCGAGTAGGCTGGCTTTATTCGACCGCTTGCGGATACATTTCAACCATTGGCGCCTTGCCCGTCTTGGGCGAGGCGCTTTTTTTCGTTGCTGCCGCAGGCTCCGGTAATAGAATGAAAATTCGGCTGCTGTTTTGATGAAAGGAGGCACGTGCCCAGACGTATTAAACGAGGCGCTATCGTCTCGCTTGTGCTCATGCTCTTTGTTGCCGTCTGTGCGGGCGCCCTGACGTATACCGTTCGACGCAGTCCTTCCTCCTCGAATGAAGCCGATAAAGATCTCCCGGTGCTCAAGATTGGCGTTACGGATAATGACCCCTATGTGTATGTCGATACCACAGGCGATTACGCCGGTATCGATATCGATATCGCCCGCGAGGCCTGCAAGCGTGCTGGAACCAAACCGCAATTTGTTGACATATCTTGGAATGATCGCGATCGCCTGCTCAAAAACGGCGATATCGATTGTCTGTGGTGCGACTATTCGCCCAATTATCGCGAAGACGATTATTACTGGACTGAGCCGTATCTGACCGTGACAGTCTCGGTCGCCGCCAAGAAAACGAGTGGTATCAAGGGTTTGACGTCTCTCGACGGAAGCAAGACCATTGCGGTGATTGCGGGCTCGGTGAGCGAACGCCGATTGCTCGCAGGGGATCTGGAAATCTCGCCGGACGTGCAAATCAAATCGTATGGTTCTGCCGAGCTCTGCAAAGCCGCCCTCGCCAAAGGGTATGTCGACTGTTGGATGGCGGACGTTCAGCAGCTTGACCGACTTGTTGCCCAGCATCCCGGCCTTTACCGCGTGTTCGCTGACAACGTTATGACAGTTGATCTGGGCGTCGCGTTTGATGACAGCTATGAAGGACCGATCGTAAAGGAGCTCAATACCGCATTGTTTGCCATGGATCGAGATGGCACGATTGACCGTATTGTGGGCAATTACAAGACAGGAGCGACGACGGGCGGGCAAGGAGCAAATTCATGACAACTGATGAGCACCGCTTGCATCGAAAGTCTCTGACCGTCATAGCTGTCGGCGTTATTGTCAGCGCTGTCTTGTTAGGCCTGTTGTATACGGTTGGAACCCATCGCTGCCTCGAAAAAACGCTTGGGTTTGGCCAAGAAACCATGGTGTTTTTGGAAAACGCTTGCGAAAAATATGACCGCTACGAACAGGGGAGAAAAACCGAGGAGACGCACGATTTGCTCGCCGCGGTCGAATCATTTGCAACGTTCCTGTCCTCTGATCGCGTTGAGGTTAACGACGACCTTATCGAGCAATTTGTCCATGCCGAGAACCTTTCGGGGCTGATGGTCATGGACTCCGATGGCCATATGGCTGCCCACTACGACATCGATGGTCGCGATCCGCTCATGTTGTGGCGAGATGAGTTGGCCTGTTCGCCGGTCGCATCGATGTATCAAGGTTCCAAAGTGACCTACTCAACTGTCGATGAGCGCCGTGGTGTCGTTTTTGCCGTCTGTGCTGTTCCGTATGGCGACGGCGTTGCCCTGGCATACCGCTCACTTGTTTCCGATACGGCGGACGACTATTCATATGCCATAGCCGACGTGCTTTCGAACAGTACCTTCCACCAGGGTCCCACGGTGCTTGTTATGGAGGATGCGGAGATTGTCTCATCCAACAGTGCCGATGCTGACGTGTCGCTCGCCCGACTCCTCACCAGCGTAGGAGTTGAGTGGAAAGACGACGGCCTGACGCGCATCGAATATCGAGGAGACGAATGGTATGCCGTGCGTGCGGCATATAAGGACTACCGCCTGTTTGCGCTATATCCCAAATCTGAGGTCATGTCTGACAGGATTTCATTTGTCGCCGTCGGCGTCTTGGTGTGCCTTGCGTTTTGGGTCGTGGTGCTGTTGGCTCGAAATATCGTTGACCACCGCAATTTGGTCGAAAAGGATAAACAACTCGGCATTATCAATGCCATAAGCGCCATCTACGATTCGACCTTCCTTTTGCATCTCGACACCCTCGAGATCGAGGGAATCAATATGTCGCCGGCGATAGCGAAGATATTTGCCGAGCACAACGAGGCATATGACTTTATGGACACGGTCTGCCGGGATATCGTGAGCCCCGAAAGCCGCGAAGCGGTTGTGGGACTCGTAGATATAAGTACGCTTCGTGAACGTATGGAGGGCGTACCGTACTTGGCTGCCGAGGTGCGAGATTGTCGAGGTGCTTGGTACTCGCTACAGGTTGTCCCCCAGCATCGCGATGAGCAAGGCCGGCTGGAGTCGGTCGTCGTGGCGACGCACAACATATCGATGGTCAAGCATGCCGAGGAGCTGTCATACCAAGATAAACTGACGGGGCTTCGCAACCGTAACTATCTTGAATCGCGCGGAGATAGCCTGGTAAACGAGGGCTTGCCAGTGAGCGTGATTATGGTGGACTGCAATTATCTCAAGCGGACCAACGACATCTATGGTCACGAGATGGGGGATGAACTGCTGCGACGGACGGCGTCCGTGCTGCGGCGGGTGGCTGGTGCGGATTACCTGCCGATGCGCGTTGGCGGCGACGAGTTTTTGCTGGTTTGCCCCCATACTGACAACGAGTCTGCGCTCGGGCTGGAACAGGATCTTCGTCTCGGTCTTGCCGCAGTAAGTGATGAGGCCCTGACGGTCAGCGCGTCGATTGGCGTGGCGACCGTCGAGACGGCTGGAAATACGCTGGCCGATGTATATCGTGTCGCCGACCACGATATGTATCGGGAGAAGCGCGTGGTTCACGCACAGGGTACGGACTGCTAATCTTGCCCCACTAGTCCAAGCATCGTAGGATGTTGAATCGGTGCTTGCGATAATAAGTCGGCCCAGGCGGGGATAATAGACGTCTGAAATTTCTTTCTGAGAGGGGATCTCAATGATTAGCTTTGACTACAAGCCTCAGGGCGTGTGCTCTCACAATATTCATCTCAATCTTTCCGATGACGGCAGCAAGGTACTGGGCGTCGAGTTTACCGGCGGCTGCGATGGCAACCTTAAGGCCATCTCCAAACTGGTCGAGGGCGCTCCTGCCGACCGTGTGATCGAGGTTCTTGCCGGCAATACCTGCGGCATGAAGAAGACCTCTTGCGCCGATCAGCTTACGCGCGCTATCGAGGCCGCCCGCGCCGAGATCGCCTAATGGGTATCGCCGACCACATCAAGAACGGAATATCGCGCCGCGGCTTTGTGCTCGGTGGAGCTGCCGTGGGCGCTACCACGGTGTTTGCCGGATGTTCGAAAAAAACAGGCACCAGTGATGATGCCGCTGGCGAGCCGCAGGTTATCAAGGACGATTCGAAGATTGTCTCGATCACTGATGAGTACGAAGCTGTTGATATCGATCTTGAGCCCACGGCCTCGTGGACGCTGCCGCTGGGCACGCTGCTGTACTACTGCGATGGCGACTACGCTGCCGCGATGATGGCGCCTGCTTCTGCCCTGCATGCCAATACGCTTGGTGTGCTCAACCTGGGCGATGGCTCGCTTACCACACTTATCGAGGATCCCGTTGAGGGAACCGGTTATGCGTTTTACGACGTCCGCGCGGGTGATGGCGTGTTCGCGTGGGTCGAGATGAACTTTGCCAATGCGTCTTGGAAACTCTATGCGCAAAACCTTGCAGGCTCCTCCCTTACCGGCAACGCTGTCGAGCTCGACCGCGGTGGCGAAAACTACGATCCGCCGCTCTTCACAGCGTATGGGTCGTCGGTCATCTGGTATAAGATGCCTTCGTCCGGCGGCAGCAAGACGAGTAACGATTCGTACTGCTACCGTCAGTCGCCCAGCGAGTCCAAGCCTGAGACTATTTGGAAGTCGACGGGCCGCTTCGCATCCGCCCCGCGTGTGAGCGACGGCATCCTGACCATCTCGCCCCGCGTGCACAATGATGAGGGCGTCTATTACGGTATGACGGCGATCGACCTGACCGACGGCAACAACACCAAACGTGCCCAGCTAGTTCTTCCCTCGTCAGTCTCGCCTTTCGAGGCCGTATATATGGGCGATACCTTCGTGTTTTCTATCGAGGCGACCTATAGTGGCGTGGGCAGCCTGGGCAACATGGGCACGTATATCGGTAATGAGGGAGGGCCGTATCTCTTCCTGTCACGCGAACCTCTCGCATGTGTGGCTGGCAAGAAGAATAAATACCTTGTTAAGGTCCAGGCATCGCATTTCCTGATCGACACCTCTGCCAAGACCTATGGTTCGCTGCTGTCGCCCGACCGCGCTTTGGAGTATGGCGATTATCCAGCTACGGCGGGAAAGTCGGACTCATTCCTTACGTACGCCACGGTGCGCAACAGCCAGGGTATACCAGAGACAGTCACTGCACGCCTATTCTCTCTTTAAGCTTAGAGGGGTTAAAAAGGCGCCAACAGGGGAATAAACGCGTTGTAATTGTGAGTACCGCCCGCCGAGCTGCCGCGTCATAGCGGCATCCGGCGGGCTCAGGTGCGTTAAAATGGGCTTGTTCTTAGCTAATTGAGACAGGGGGGCCGTGTTATGGCTTCAGATGCAAAAAAGATTCTGCTGGTCGAGGATGAGAAGGCAATCCGTGACGCCGTCGCTGCCTATCTCGAGCGCGAAGGCTACTGGGTTGTGGGCGTCGGCGACGGCCAGTCCGCGATCGAGGAGTTCGAGAAGCATCAGTTCGACCTGGTCGTGCTCGACCTTATGCTCCCCAAGATCCCCGGCGAGCGCGTTTGCCGCACCATTCGCGATACCTCGGATGTCCCTATCATCATGCTGACGGCTAAGGGCGAAATCGAGGACCGTATTATCGGTCTTGAGCTCGGCGCCGACGACTATCTGATTAAGCCGTTCTCGCCGCGCGAGCTCGTCGCCCGCGTTCGTGCTCTGTTCCGCCGTGCCCATCAGGCCGACGAGCCCGCCGTCGAGGTACTCGACTTCGGCGATCTGGTCATCGATATCTCGGGCCACAAGATCTTGGTCGAGGGCAAGGAAGTCGATCTGACGGCTTCCGAGTTCAAGCTGCTCACCACGCTTGCCCGCCATCCTGGCCGTGTGTATAACCGCATGGAGCTGGTCGAGAAAGTGCTCGGGTATGACTTTGAGGGTTACGAGCGCACCATCGACAGCCACGTGAAGAACCTTCGCGCCAAGCTGGGCGATGATCCCAAGAAGCCCAAGTGGCTCTACACCGTCCATGGTGTCGGCTATCGTTTCGAGGCTCCGGCCAAGACCGATAAGTCGGACGAGAAATAGGGAAATCACATATGACACCTGCGCGCTTTGAAATCGGACAAAAGCACAAGCAGGAGAGCGAGGCGGGTTCCAAGGCTAGTTGGAACACGCCTCGTTCCGATTCACGGCCAACGATGAGCTATCCCTCGCGCATGGCACTTGCTTTTGCTCTGACATCGCTCATGACGGTATTGGTGCTGGTGGGTGTTGTCTCCGTTGTGTGGGGCACGGTCTTTTCGGATTACACACGCTCCAATATCGTCGAAATCGCAAATTCCGCTGCCGAGAAGTTGGCAACCTCATATGAGGAAAACGGCTCTTGGACCGCGGGAGAACTGCGCACGGTCGCAACGTCGAGTTTGGTTTCCGACGATCTGGGTATGCAGGTCGTCAATAAAAAGGGCGTGATCGTTTATGACGATTCCTGGCCTTCGGCAAGCGCCACCGCCGATGTGCGCGAAAACCAGGCTACGACCGACGACACGAGCGGCAAGAGGGCATCGCATAGCCCGGTCTCGTCTGCTCCAACCGACTCCGATAGCGTTGCTAACGTCGAGATTGTAACGTCTTCCGGCGAGCATGTCGGACAGGTAAAGCTGTGGGCCATCGGCTCCGACGCTCTGCTCACCAAGGCGGACTCTGCGTTTAGGGAGAAGACCTTTAACGCCATGGCCCTCGCCGCGGTTGTTGCAATCTGCATTTCGGTCGTTATCGGATCGCTCGTGTCGCGCATGCTCACCAAGCCGATTCATCGCATCACCAGTACCGCAAAGCAAATCCGTGACGGCGACCTGTCGGCTCGCACGGGACTGCGCGGTGATGACGAGATCGATCAGCTGGGTGAGACCTTCGATGAGATGGCCACTTCGCTCGAGAAGGATATGAAACATGAGAAACGCCTGACCTCAGACGTTGCACACGAGCTTCGCACGCCGCTTATGGCCATGCTCGCAACGGTCGAGGCCATGCAGGATGGCGTGTATCCCACCGACGATGAGCATTTGGAGACCGTTGCTTCCGAGACGCGTCGCCTGGCTCGTCTGGTGCAGCAGATGCTCGACCTGTCGCGCATGGAAAACAGCACGGCTCCGCTCAACCTTGAGCCGGTGGACATGGTTCCTTTCGTGCGTTCCATCGTCAATGCCCAGGAGCGCCTGTTCGTCGACCGCGATCTGCGCCTGCGCTTTGCTGACGAGACCCAAGGTCACGACGATGTCGTTGAGGCCGATCCCGACATGATCACGCAATGTGTTATCAATCTCATGAGCAACGCCATGCGCTACACCCCCGAGGGCGGTTGGGTCGTGGTGTCGGTGCTCAGTGACCGCAAACACGTCAGCATTGCCGTTTCTGATACCGGCATCGGTATTGCCAAGGACGATCTGTCGCGCATCTTCGGGCGGTTTTGGCGCGCCGATGCCAGCCGCGCCCGCGAAGCTGGCGGCCTGGGCGTTGGCCTCGCCGTGACCAAGCAGATCGTCGAGCGTCACCATGGCTACATATCCGTGGAGTCGGAGCTTGGAAAGGGTACGACTTTTACAATTCATCTGCCCCGCGAGCACACGGCAGACGCGGCATCTACTACAATGGAGCACTAGCTTTTCGCTATTCGGTGAAGGAGGGGCCGCGTCCCTGCCGCTCCGAGTTTGCGAAAACATGCGGGAAAGAACCCGCATTTCTGTCGTATTTAGGTAAGGAGTGACTCACGTGACAACGATGGAGCGTCGTCCGGATTCCCGTGGCAAGGTTCGTGATATCTATGATGCCGGTGAAAACCTGCTGATGGTCGCCACCGACCGCATTTCTGCGTTCGACTTCATTCTTCCCGACGAGATTCCGTTTAAGGGAGAGGTGCTCAACCGCATCTCGGCATTCTGGTTCGATAAGTTTGCCGACATCGTTCCCAACCACCTCGTTTCCATCGACCCGGCGGATTTCCCCGAGGAGTTTGCTGAGTATCGTGACTACCTCGCTGGCCGCGCCATGCTGGTCAAGAAGGCCCAGACGATTCCTATCGAGTGCATCGTCCGCGGCTATCTGACCGGTTCGGGCAAGAAGACCTACGACGAGAACGGCACCGTCTGCGGCATCCAACTGCCTGAGGGCCTGACCGAGGCTTCCAAGCTTCCCGAACCGCTGTTCACGCCGTCCACGAAGGCCGAGATCGGTGACCACGACGAGAACATTTCGTTCGAGCGTTGCTGCGAGATCGTGGGCGAGGACATTGCCACGCAGATTCGCGACCTTTCCCTCAAGATCTACAAGGCTGCCGCCGAGTATGCAGCGACCCGTGGCATCATCATTGCCGACACCAAGTTCGAGTTTGGTGTCATCGATGGCAAGGTCACGCTGATCGACGAGTGCCTCACGCCTGACTCCAGCCGTTTCTGGCCTGCCGCCAGCTACGAGGAGGGCAAGATTCAGCCCAGCTACGACAAGCAATTCGTCCGCAATTGGCTCAAAGCCAACTGGGATATGACGGGGGAGACCCCGCACCTGCCCGCCGAGGTCATCGATGGCACGTCCGAGCGCTATCGCGAGGCCTTCCAAATCATCACGGGCTCCCAGTTCACAAGCATGAAGGAGAACGCATAAGTGAGTACCCGTAGCGCCACGAACAAGCGCACGCAATCCCACGAGGTTACCGGGGTTGCGCGCAAGTCCGCCGCATCCGCCAAGCCCGCCCGTCAGGCAGCGAGCTCTGTCCGCGTCGTGCCGGCTTCGTCTAAGGCACGCCGCAAAGAGCTCGAGAAGGGCGAGAACCTCGAGGGCCTCTCTAAAGAGGAGAAGCGCGCCCGCAAGGCTAAGCAGCGCGCCAAGGAGGACCGCATCTACACGGTGTCGAATATCCTTCTCAAGCAGGATGAGGACTACACCAAGCGCCGCCGCATCTGGTGGGCCGTGCTCACTATCGGCATGGTGCTCGTCGTGGCCATTTGGGCTTCGCTGTACTTCGCTCCCGCTGGCATGGTGTCCAGCCCCGTCCAGATGGTCGGCATCGTTTTGTCCTACGTCGTCATTTTGGGTGACTTTATCTACGACTTCGTTCGTATTCGTCCCCTGCGCAACATGTACCGCACGCAGGCCGAGGGCATGTCCGAGAACAAGCTCAACGCCCTTATCGAGCGCGCAGCTGCCGAGGAGGACAAGAAGGACTCCAAGAAGAAGTAGCGTTTGCATGCATACTTATCGCTAAGATATAAGGCGCGTCGTTTTTGCGGCGCGCCTTTTTACTGTTCTATAGATAGATGGAGTGGCACATGATTCGAGCTGCCCTGACGGTCGAAGAGGCTCTGGAGGGCATGAAGGCCCTGGAGCCCAAGATTAAAAACTATGCACGCCTGGTTGTCCGCAAGGGCGTAAACGTCAAGCTCGGCCAGGAGGTCGTCGTTCAGTCTCCGGTCGAGTGCGCGCCGTTTGCGCGCGTGGTGGTCGCGGAGGCCTATGCTGCCGGCGCCGGCCACGTGACGGTCATTTGGGCCGATGATGCCGTGACGAGGCTCACGTACGAGCATGTCGAGAAAAGCTATTTTGAGCAGACGCCCGAGTGGAAGCGCATGCAGCTGGATTCGTTGGCCCAGGACGGCGCCTGCTTTATCTTTATCGAGGGCGCGGACCCTGCCGCCCTTAAGGGCATCGATCCCGCTAAGCCTGCTGCAGCTTCTAAGGCAAGGAACACGCAGTGCAAGGTCTTCCGCCGCGGACTGGACTACAACATCAACCCGTGGTGCATCGCCGGCGCGCCGGTCGTTGCCTGGGCGCGCGAGGTGTTCCCGGGAGACGCCGATGAGGTTGCAATCTATAAGCTGTGGAATGCGATTCTGCACACCGCTCGCGCCGATGGCCAGGACCCGGAGAGCGACTGGGAACTCCATGACGCCGCATTCGAAAAGAACCTGCGTTTCCTGAACGACAATCGTTTCGACTACCTGCATTACACTTCGGCAAATGGAACCGATCTGACGATTGGCATGACGAAAGGTCACGAGTGGGCCGGCGGCAAGGGCAAGACGCCCGATGGGCACCCCTTCTTCCCCAACATTCCCACCGAGGAAGTCTTCACCTCGCCTGATCGTATGCGTGCCGACGGTATCGTGTATTCGGCTATGCCGCTCATTCACCACGGTAACAAGGTTGACGATTTTTGGATTAAGTTCGAGGCGGGCCGCGTAGTGGACTACGATGCCCGCGTGGGTAAGGCGACGCTTGCGAGCATTATTGACACCGATGAAGGTGCCGCTCATCTGGGTGAGGTCGCGCTTATCTCCAAGAACACGCCGATCCGTGAAAGTGGCGTTCTGTTCTATGACACGCTCTATGACGAGAACGCCAGCTGCCACCTTGCGCTGGGCGTCGGCTTCCCTGAGTGCATCGAGGGTGGATATGACATGTCCAAGGAGGAGCTCCTGGAGCATGGCGTTAACGTCTCGAGCACGCACGTCGATTTTATGATCGGCACGGACGACATCGATATTACGGGCGTTACGCCTGATGGACGTGAAGTTGTGATTTTCCAGAACGGCCAATGGAGTTGGGAATAGTCCCAGACCGTGGTACAATGCCACCCGCGGGCCGTTAGCTCAGCTGGCAGAGCAGGGGAC
>CABUXM010000072.1 GCA_902495545.1 uncultured Collinsella sp.
ATCACGCCTCGTGTTGACAAGACCATCATTCACCCGTATGCAATTTTTACCTAGTTTATTCGGGATTAAAGACCGTTCACGGAGTTACACCCCCTCTAAACCAATATAAACCCGCAGGTAGCTGGCTTGCAGGGGGTTTACTATCTAGAACCGTGAACGGTATGCGGCTATCCTGTATCTCGGCGCCTAATCCGCAATGGAACGAAGGGTCGAGACGTCTATACCCCACAGGATATACAGGGTTCGGCCATAGATTAAATGAGATGGGACGGTGACAGATGAACACTCTGATGTTCTTCTATACCCTAGCAATACTCGTAATCTGTATTGTGACGGCAGTGCTTTCGCTTGCCGCCTATGCCTCGTCTCGTCGACGCTTCTTTATCTATGGCAGCGGCGTATTTATCTGCTATGCCATCGAGATGACCGAGATCTTCTTTTTTGAATACACGCTGCAAAACCAGAGTTTTCCGGCCAGCGACTATTACACAATTACCATGCCTGTATTGCGGACCCTTGTGGCGACCGCTTCGCAGGCTTTTATTTGGCTCATTGCCATGGACCTGCTCGACAAACATTCTAAAAAGCAGTTCGCTATCCCCGTCTTAACGTTTTTGCTGTGCGAGTCGCTGATTATCGTCGCTGTCCCCTCCGGCCCCATGCATCAGTGGCTCTACTACACGATGCGTCAGGTATTCCTTGTCTTTGTGGGACTGTATATCTTTTGGACGGCGCATAAAAGCACGAAAGTTGAGTTGAAGGCACGCGTTAACAACCAACGAAAGCACCTGATTATCGGCGCTATTCTGGTCGGTTGCATCGTTGCCGAGGATTTCTACAACATCCTTGTTGTCCCCATGAGTCTGGCGCCCTCTTGGCTGAAGCTGTACCTATCCGAGCGCAACTTTAGCGAAAACGTCTTTGCGTGCTACTTTGCGATTCTGCTGATCATCTACGCCTATCACGTGCTCTCGATTCGCATGCAGGAGGCGCCCGAGGAAAAGAACGTCAGCGATCTTGACCGGCATATCGAAGAGCAGATGCCCTTCTATCGCAACGCCTACAAGCTCTCCAACCGCGAGACCGAAGTCATGCGCTTGGTTGTGCTGGGCAAGTCGAACCAAGAGATCGCTGACGAGCTATTCCTTGCCGTGGGCACCGTCAAGACCCACATCCACAACATCCTGGTCAAAACCGAGCAGCAAAACCGCACGACGTTGATCCTCCACTTTTGGAAGCGATAACCTGCCAAAAAGGGACAGGTTTATTTTGGCAGGTTTTATCTGGGCAAACGCCAACCGCCGCGAGGGAGCTGCTTTCCCTCGCGGCGGTTTTCTAGCTCACGCTTTCTTTCGTCTCAATCTGTAACATATGGAGACCAAATCGCCGTCTTACTGTTACAGATCGAGACGAGTTACAGAACGCGCGTCGAATAATCTCAATCTGTAACAGGTAGAAGCGTTTTTGCCAGTCAGATGTTACAGATTGAGATAAACGAAGGACCGGTAGCGTTAAACAAGTCCGCCACAAAGGTATTCGGAGAGATCCGATCCTAGAGTTGTCTACCAGGTACGATATGTGCACTGATATCTTGTCTCAAACCCGGGCATCCCGTTGCCGCGTGGGCTTAACGCTGCACCCGTATAGAGAATCGTTTGCCCCGTACGAGAATACGAAGTTTTGAAAGACAGCCTCTTGTATGTCTGGTCGAAACAATCAACATTCTCGCTCGGGTGGTTCGCAGTGGAGAACGACTTGTAAGTGTCCAAGACGTCCGCTGTCACAAGACGACAAGGCGCGACAGAACCTGCATCTGGTTTCGCCGTCGCACAAACGGGAATTGTGACCATCGACAGGGTAAGCATAAAACATGCGAACATTGCCTTCACAAAGTTCTTCGTTACATGGCGTTTCATGGTTATCTTCCTTTCCTAGTTTTACTGTCGTTCGTCTTGAAAAGCTGCGCGTATACATTACCGATCCACTTCGAATCACCTCCCATTTCTCTGGTAACGACACGCGAGTCATCCCCTGTGAGCAATACGGAGGCATCGCAGAGCGATTCGAGGTTTCCGATAAGATGAGAAGAGATAATGACATGTGCTCCTCTACCCGCTTCATCTCTAAGAGCATTCGAAACAATCGCAACGTGTCTCACATCAAGTGCATTCATGGGCTCATCCAAAAGGACGACTTCGCAATAGGACATATACGCCATCGCGACATTAAGTAATTGTCTATTTCCATCAGACAGCCTAGATACGGGCGTATTCTTCAACCCAGTCAAGTCAAAGCGATCAAGCACTTGGTCCAAAGTGCGAGGTGAATGCCAAATTCTCCTGCATCGGTCGAGATGAAAAGCGACGGTCATGTATGGAATCAATAGCGACGGCCTATTCGGAACCAAAAAGAATACCTTTCTCATTTCCTCACGGTCGACGCATACTTTTGCATGAAAACAGAGAGAACCTGACACGCGCACTGATGGCCCAGCATCTCCCCAAAGAGTATTCAGTAGCGTAGTCTTGCCATGTCCATTTGGCGCGACAAGACCCCATATCTGGCCAGCGGGCATATCAAACTGCAATCCCTTTACCAGCTGGTTTTTTCCAACCGTCAACGCATCCAGCGACAGAGAGAGCAAGCTTTTCTCGCCCAAACTATCCGGGCGAATATGGTTCCAGGCCCAGCGATTCTTGCTTTTTAGACACGAAAACGAAATGACCCCCAACGCGCAAACAGCAAACGCGCCCATCACGGCAAAGAGGCAGTGCGATGCACTGGCTTCAGGAACGAGAGATACCTCCGCTCCATTGGCGTAAGATGCGCCGCCGAGCGCAAACGAAGAGGCAGAATAGCTCGACACCATATACGGCAGCAACGCATGCCATGGAGCATCTTTGCTCGCATAAAACGGAAGCTGGCTTATGCCCCCCACAAGAGCGATCACCATGGACGAAATGGCCCTGTTTCTGCTTCCGGCGTACACGCACACGCCCAAGCAAGCAAACATCATCGACAGCACAGCTTCAAAGACGGCAAATAGCCCTAGCTGAACTAACACAGTTCTTTCGACTACGTCACCATACTGAATGAATACGACTGGGTACTCTGTCTGACCTACACCGTTAAACACCGTTGCCAATACAAAACAGGGAGCCAACGCCAGAACCAAAACCAGCATCGATGCAATACCAGAGACGAGAACGCGGCATGCATTCATCTCTAACTTCGACAACAACGCTCGATCGTAGAACCGCTTTCCGTCCCCCTCAAGCGACATATAGAGGACGAGGACCGGGACCAAAAGCCACGCTATTGCAGGAACAGCGCCGCAATAATATGCGAGAAGAATCATCCCGGGCATTTTTGTTGTTGAGTCGTACGATTCCGGATGAGCCAGCATCGATATGGCTCGGGGAAGACGTTCTTGGGCTTCAAGCGATAACTCCGAATCAACACCATTCAAATAACCGAGTCGGTATTCCTTGAGCAATAGATTGTCGTAATCGGCAATCGCATCGTAATACTCTCTGGAGTCCGCCTTGCTTTCAAGCGCCCGATCAAGGCATGCCCTTTCGTCGGCAATGATGCTGTTGAGCTCCTGTGGGGCAGTGTCATAAACGCCGTCAGAGACTTGAGAGACCAAAAGGGCTCTCTGGTCTTCGATGGAAGCTCTACCATATAGATAATCTGCTCCCGTTGGAACGGATAGAAATACCGGGATGCAGAATACGAGCGCGAGCAGCGCCGTCAGCAACATAATTCCCCGGTTGCGCGCAAGAACTTCTAAATTAAGCCGTACATATGTGAGGCAATCACAGGTCTTCACGGCAAGCACCTCCGGTTCGCAACACACGAGTCGTCAGACCCGTTGTCCGGAAGTATCGCCTTCATCGTCAGAACTGTCTGTAGACGTGTAGGATGGATTTACAATCTTATTTGTCTACAGGCTTCTACCTGCTATTTTCTATAACATCTGCCATAAGACTAAAAACCCTATCTCTAAGTTCACGCTCCGAGTGAACTCCAAGCAAGGCATAGCTCTTGCTCTTGGCCTCTTTGACGGTTCCCCGAGCAACGTTAAGATGCGCGCAAATCTCGGTGGTTCTATTGCCATCAAAAACGCATGTCATGATATCGGCATAAAGCGGCGTGAAACCAAGCCTCAAGAAGGCCTCACGCACGGTATCGCGTCGATCACCCACCCGAACCGTATCTTTCGAACGCAAGAATAGCAGCGAATTAGCCATAAGGATAAGTACGACAAGGAACGCAGTCACGCGTAAGGCAGGCATAAGGCCGCCAACGGCCTCACCGCTCCCAACGGACTCAAAGAAAATGTACAGTCGACTTACCACATCGTGAACCCAGAACGCTGCTCCAGCACCCACAGACACCGAAGAAAGGATGAGTTCAGGCGAAAGGCACAAGTGCATTTCAGACATCCACCGTATAGCCGCACGGCAACACAGGGCCACAAGCACTATAGCTATCGATAGGATTATCGCATCATGCTCAAAGCCGAAGCATACGAGGATTTCCTCGATGCCCATTCCAGACGCATACATAAACAGGAAGCAGACGAAGACTATCCTGCAGTTCTGATTGAACGATGAGGACCCCAGCGATTCTGAACGGTGATCATGGCCTTTTGTTGCGTCAAGATGCCACGCATCCTTTGACAAGAGAAGTCCAGCCGTCGCCTCTGAAATGCTTTTATATCCGGTTTTAGTCAAGGCCCGCGACAAATAGGTACGGGCAGTAGACGGGGAAATGTCCAAGGCAGAAGCAATCTCCTCGTACGTTTTTCCCTCTATCCTCATAGAGAAAACCGCGGACTCCCTTTGAGAAAAACCCGAAGCCGTAGGGATATCGGCAACTGCAGAGTGTTTTCCTCCTAATTTGGCGGCCGCAGAAAAAGCGCTCGTTAAGTCGGGGAAAAATCGCGTTATGGCCCTGGCAAGGATACTGCCCAAAACGGTAACCAGAAGCAATACGATCTCTTGATGCCCACCAAAGCTCAGGAGCACGGCTCCGATGTTTATATTGCGCGAAAACAAACAATCCGTATCGAGAATAACGGCGGCATTACCAAACGCAAGAGGTTCGACGAGCAAGGCAGCAACCCCCATCTCGGCGTTAACGGAAAGGAAAGAACCGATGGAGTCCATCAACGGGACGAGAAGAAACTGAAGGCCAACAAGCAAAGCAATCAAGAGCACAACGGGGCTGTAAAGTGCGAGCTCAGGATACCCGTGGAGAGCAGAGCCATCGGCCACATGTTTCCCCTTTAATCCCGCACGTATGTTTGCGAATTCACCGCCAAGCGCCCAAGAACAGCAAGCGACAAGCAAGGGGGCTAGTAACAACAAAATGAACGCGAGCGCCGAAACCACAACATGAAATTGATGAAAGACATTAAGAGATATCGTGTACATCACAAGAAGTGCAATGTCTACGAGCATAAGTCCAAAAAGCCTTTTGGAAATACCCTGTCTCACAGGGCGAGAGATGAGGCCCACACAGAAGCCCGAAAGCAGATGCAGACCGATAAGAACGGTGCCAGAAAGGCCCGCATAAATACTTGGCGCCACACAATACAGACCAGCCGCCCCTACAAACAACATAATTGAATGCCAGAGGAACGAGCGCGTCACGTTTTGTAGAGTAGCCGCCTCGGTTGCCATAAAATCAAAGCTCCTAGATAGCATTTTGGCTATTTTAGCATCGTCCCCGGCGTTAAAAAACTGTTACCCGAATTAATCAATATGCCCCTTCCGCTAAAAGGCACCACGCTCATCCTCCACTTTTGGAAGCGCCAACCTACCAAAAAGGGACAGGTTTATTTTGGCAGGTTTTATCTGGGCAAACGTCAACAGCCGCAGGAGAGCTGCTTTCCCTCGCGGCGATCTTCTAACAGAAAAAACTAAGTGAGTAGGCTTTTTGCAGGAGGCCAAGCACGCCCCAAAACGCCACAGCCCTGACCTGCGGTTTTATTGGGCGCCACCCGCGATGTGCTCGACAGATCCAAAAAAGTCTACTCACTTGGCCTTAAGACTCATCAGTCAGACAAAAAAAACGCCGCGAAGGGGGCTGGACTCCCTTCGCGGCGGTTGTTCGCACTGGTTTTGCGACGGTTTTGCCCGCTTGCTACTCGCTGTAGCGGGTGGCGATGGCGGCTTGTACCATGCCGGTGCTCATGAGGTAGGTCACCAGGAAGTAACCACCATAGGCCGCCAGGAAGATTGCACAGGTGAGGCCCACGGTACCGGCGATGCTCATGTTGCCGAACACGCTCACCAGCTCAATGATCACCTTGAGCGCCACAAAGGAGTGCGCCAGGCCCACTGTCAGCGGGAACAGGAAGAATACCGCTTGCTGCGCCATCACCGAATGGCGAATCTGGCGGTCGTCACAGCCGATCTGTGCCAGCACACGATAGCTGCGGCTGCCGTCGGCCACATTAGAGAGCTGCTGGATCGATAGGATTGCCGCGCACGCAACGACCAGTACAAAGCCAATGTAGATGGCCAGATAGCTAATCATGCCGTTCATCTGCGCTGCTTGCGTGTACATCTCGGAACGCGTGATGAAGACTCCCCATCCCCCCGGCTCCTTGCCGTCAACGAGCAGAATGTCGAGCATGGTGTATTTAATGCTCTCGTCTGCCTTGGTCACATCCATCCCCTGCTTGTAGTTAACGAGCAGATTACTGGAATACGGCTGCAGATTAAGCTGGGACAGCAGTTCATCGGCTACGACCACGGTACCGGGATTGCTGCCCATCGCCGAGTTGGCGATGGCCGCCATGTCCTCGTCCGACTTATCGGTTGCGGGCTTGAGCGTATGCCCGCCCAAGGTTAGGGCATGGCCGCCAGCCATATACTTGGTGTACAGGTCGCCCAGCTCACCGCCCATATCACACGTGAGCAGATACTGGTCGCGGCCAATGCTCACCGGCTCCTCGCCCATCATCTGGCGCAGTTTGTTGTACTGGCTCGCCGGCGTCACATACAGACCCATCGCATCGGCGTTGCTTCCCTCGAGCGCCTTGGGAAGCTTTTCGCCCATGGCCTTGCACATCTCACCCGCCACCACCGAGGGGCCCGAGCCGCCAAGCGGGTAACTCAGATACGAATCGATCTGCACATGCTCACCAGCAACATCGGCAATATTGACATTCTTGCCGGTCTCGACGCTGTTGTCCGCCGACTTGCGCTCGCCATGCCATGCAGCGTACAAATCGACCGTTGCATCGGCCAGCACCATGCGATCGGCCTCAGACGGATTGACATACTCTTTGTAGTAGTCGAGCGTTTCGGGCGTGTAATAGACATACGTCTGAGACACGTCAACAGGGTTATAGCGCTCCAGGTTTTCGTTCATCACGTTGGCAATCGACATACCACAGGTCACCGAGGTGATGGCCAAAAACAGGATCATCGCGATAACGCCCATCGAAAAGCACACCGTGTTGACCTTGGCCGCAAGCTGGCGCACGGTAAACATGTTAAGTCCGCGCCAATACACGCCGCGCAGGCTCTGCAGCAGCTTGATGAGCATGCCCGAGAGTCCCCAGAACAGGGCAAAGGTGCCAACTGTAACCATAGCGGTCGTAATACCAAACTGGTTCATGGCCTCTTGCAGCTTGCTGTCCGTCGCGGTTAGCGGGAACCCATCACGTAGCAGACGGTAATAGGCCACGCCCACAAGCACCACGCCCACGGCAAAGATGGCAATCGCGATCCAGGGGTTGCGTGTCTTGATGCTCTCGTTGCGGCGCTCGGCACCCATAAGCTCGATGAGTTTGGTACGACGCACGGCGCGAAGGTTCAGCAGTAGCGTGAGCACAAACATTACGAGCATGCAGGCAAGGGTCAGATTGAACGCATGCACCGAGAAAAAGAAGTGGAAATTGGCGATTTGCGTCTTAAAGAGCGAGGCCGTAAAGAACGTCATGAGCTGGGAGAGTCCCACACCTAGCACAATGCCGGCGACAAAGGCCACGACCGACACTATCACGGTCTCGAGCGCCATGATCGTGGCGACGCGCCCACGCCCCATGCCGAGCACCTGGTACAGGCCAAACTCCTTCTTGCGGCGTTTCATGATGAAGTTATTGGCATACACCATCAAAAAGGCCATAACACCGGCCAAAAAGTACGTCAGGTCGCCGAGCATGCTGCCCACTACCTGCGCCAAGCCCTTTTCATCGATTCCGGCGATGTCGACCTGCATCGAGATGGTGTTAAAGGCATAGAAGACCGTAACGCCCAGGGTGAGCGTCAAAAGGTAGACGAGGTAGTCGCGGCCGGCGCGGCGGACGTTGCCCCAAGCGAGTTTACAGAGCATCGGAGCCCTCACCGCCCATCATGGCAACGACCTCCATAATGCGGTCGAAGAACTCTCGGCGGTCGGTGTCGCCGCGGCGCAGCTCGGTGAAGATCTTGCCGTCGCGAATGAACAGCACGCGGCTCGTGTAGCTGGCGGCAAAGCTGTCATGCGTGACCATGAGCACGGTGGCGCGCAGGCGGCGATTGAGGGCCTCCAGGCTCTCGAGCAGCAGGCGGGCGCTCTTGGAATCGAGGGCGCCGGTGGGCTCGTCGGCCATGATCATGGTGGGGTCGGTGACGAGCGCGCGAGCCGCGGCAACGCGCTGCTGCTGACCGCCGGACATCTGGTAGGGATACTTGTCGAGCACCTGACTGATGGACAGGCGCGCTGCCACATCCTGCACGCGAGTCGAGATTTCTGCCGAGTTTGTGCGGGCGATGGTGAGCGGCAGGGCGATGTTCTCGCGTGCCGTGAGCGTATCGAGCAGGTTGGAGTCCTGGAAGATAAAGCCGAGCTCCTCGCGACGGAACTGCGAAAGCTTAGCCTGCTTCATGCGCGTCACGTCCTGCCCGTTAATGCGGATCGTGCCACTTGTGGCGCTATCGATGGTCGACACGCAGTTGAGCAACGTCGACTTGCCCGAGCCCGAAGCGCCCATGATGCCAACGAACTCGCCGCGGTTGACGGTAAAGCTGACGTCGTTGAGCGCGCGGGTCACGTTGCTCAACGCGCCGTATACCTTTTCGAGATGCGCGACCTCCAGTACCGGGGTCGCCATGTGCGTGGTTTGCATACCGAGTCCTTTCTTGCGATTAGTCTACGGCATCTATAGTCGCAAGAAGACGAGTCGGCTACCATCGATATGGCTTACGCTTGCCTTACCGTTGTGTAAGGTACGGGTAGCCAGCCTGCCACGTGTTGATATTGAGAGAGGACTCCTGTTGAAGACTGTTCATGTTGCCGCTGGGATCATTCGCAAGGAAGGATCTGATGAGCTGCTTGCCGTGCAGCGCGGCTATGGCGACATGCAGGGACTTTGGGAATTCCCCGGCGGCAAGCTCATGCGCGGCGAGACGCCCGAGGACGCCGTACGCCGCGAGCTTATGGAGGAGCTGCAGGTAAAAGTCACCAACCTGCGCGATTTCTATACCGTTGAGTACGACTACCCCGATTTCCATCTCTCCATGGAGTGCTACTACTGCTCGCTCGCCGATGAATCCGATGAGCCCCAGAAGCACGACCGCCAGCTCGATATCCGCTGGATTCCACGCACCTCACTTGCCACGGTGGAATGGATGCCCGCCGACAAGGGGCTCATTAATGCTCTGATTGAGTTGAAGGAAGATCGGCTTGAGGCCGACGGCACTGCCAACGACGCCGAGGCCGCCGCGACCGACGAGCCCGCCACCAAGCCCAATCGCGCACCTAAACGCCGCAGCAAAAAGCGCGCCAAGCCCGGCCTGCTCGACGGCATCGACACCTCGGACCTTTCCGCCGACGAGCGCGAACTGGTGCGCCGTCGCGCCGCCATCAAAAAGTCCATGAAGGGCAACAAGCGCGCCAACACCAAACCCGAGCTGCTCGTTCGCCAGCGCCTGCGGGCAGCAGGTCTTACCGGCTATCGCTTGGAATGGAAGGTTCCCGGCAAGCCCGACATCGCCTTCCCCGGCCGCAAGATCGCCATCTTCGTCAACGGCTGCTTTTGGCACCGCTGCCCCAAGTGCAACCCCAGCCAGCCCAAGCGCAATGTTGAGTTTTGGGAGGCAAAGTTCCGTCGCAACGTCGAGCGCGACCGTGCCGCCGTGGCAGCGCTCACCGAAATGGGCTGGACGCCCATAACCATCTGGGAATGCGAACTCAAAAAGGACCGCATCGACGCCACGATGGAAAAGGTCATCGAGCAGGTGCGTGCCGCGGCACCGCAACGCTAACAGCGAGCATTCACACGCTCCGCACGTCCGCGCCACGTCTACGCCACAAACCTTAGAAAGCCCTTAAGCTCAAAACCTTTCAAGAGTGTTACTCAATAGCCTTGACCTGCGGTTTCATCGTAACACCAAACCAGGTTAAGCCTTTCTTTAGCGCTTCTTTG
>CABUXM010000073.1 GCA_902495545.1 uncultured Collinsella sp.
CGGCTCGACGCTGCGCGGGCCGCATTTGGACAATCTGACGTTCAACTTCAAGGGCGCGACCAGAAGGTCAGCGCCCTTTCGTTTCACGTCACCTTGTCTCAAATGCGGCCCGCTCGCTGACGTTGCCAATACATCGATGTAGTCATTGGGGACGTTCTTAAACGACTACCCAACGGATATTGCGCACATGGCTCGCATGACAGTCGTCTCTTTTATGTTTCCTTTAGCCGTTGCTGCCTAGGATGGGGGTTAGTCGACAGGAAGGGAGCACCGGGATGGACGACGCGAGCGAGCGTGCAATCGAAGAGGACATGCTCGATCAGTTCAACTACTTTGATGATGAGGACGAGGAATTGATCGACCATCGCGAGCCGGCGGCGCTCGATACTTTCGACCTTATTGATGAAGAGCCCGACGAGGACGAGGTCGGATCAGCGGAGCCCCCACAGCCTTCGCGCCTTGACTCGCTGCTTTCGAGAGCCCCCATGCACCACGGCGTTCGTGCCGGCGCGCTCCATATGAAAACTGACTGGCACCAGATCGTGACGGCAGGCGATGAGCTTGCCGTCGATGCGCCACTCACCGATAAGTCATCCATCATCTGCCGCACCGGCATGCTTATGCTGGCAAGCGGAACAGGTGCCTGGCGCGTGCGCGATACCATGAATCGTGTTGCTGCCGTACTCGGCGTCACGATTCACGTCGACCTGAGTCTTCTGTCGTTTGAGTGCACTTGCATCGAAGATGGCCACTGCTTTAACGAGGTTGTCAGCCTGCCCACAACGGGAGTCAATACCCATCGCATTTGGATGATGGAGAGTTTCCTCAAGGAAATCGAGACCTATGGTCGTCGCTTCACGGTACACGAGTATCACGAGATGCTCAGGACCGTTGAGAGCTCAAAGCCTGATTACTCTCCCTGGCAACAGGGCCTTGCGGCAGCCTGTGCTTGCGGCGCCTTCGTCTTTTTGCTCGGCGGCGGCCCTATCGAGATGGCCTGCGCGTTCGTGGGCGCGGGTGTCGGCAACTTTGCCCGCTCCCATATTCTCAAGCAAGGCCTTGGTCAGTTCAGCGCGCTGACGACCGGCGTTGCGCTCGCTTGCGTTTCGTATCTGCTGGCATTGCTCGGCCTTGGCCAGGTCATACCGGGGGCAATGTCGCACCAAGAAGGCTATATCGGCGCCATGCTCTTTGTGATTCCCGGCTTTCCACTCATTACGGCAGGCCTCGACATCGCTAAGCTCGACATGCGAAGCGGTATCGAGCGCCTTTCATATGCCGTATCGATTATTGTGATGGCGACCCTCGTAGGTTGGATGGTTGCCGAGTGTGTTGGCCTGGCGCCGGACGACTTTGCCCCACTGGGCCTTTCGCCGCTTGCCCTTACGCTCCTGCGCGTGGTGATGAGCTTCGTTGGCGTATTCGGCTTCTCGGTGATGTTCAACAGCCCGGTAAAGATGGCCGCGGCAGCTGGGTTGATCGGCGCCGTGTCCAATACCCTGCGTCTGACCCTTGTCGATGCGCCGACGATGATTCCCTTCCTGGGCCTCAGCACGGGAATGCCTCCCGAGGCAGCAGCGTTTATCGGCGCGCTGGTATCGGGGCTGCTCGCAAGCTTGGCTGAAGTCAAGCTCACCTACCCGCGCATCGCCCTCACGGTGCCTTCGATTGTCATTATGGTGCCGGGCTTGTATCTGTATCGCTCGATGTATTACATGTGCACCTTCGACACGGTCAATATGCTCGGCTGGTTTGTGCGCGCAGTGCTCATCGTAGCGTTTCTGCCCGTTGGACTGGGTGTGGCGCGTACGCTCACCGACCCTCGCTGGCGCCACACCAGCTAATTGGTACAAGGGGGACAGGTTACTTTGCACCAAATGAGTTGCGGTGAAATAGGGACTGAATTGTTGCTTAAAGGGTCAAAACAGTCCGTATTCCACCGCAACTTATGGGGTCGGGGGTTTTGGTGCCCTGCATCTCCACAAACTCAACGCTTACGAAGCGCGCGCCGTTCGTGTTAGGGTAGTTCCACCACATAAGTAGTCGCAGACGCGCGTAACACGGGCGGGCGAGATGAAGTCCCAACAGCTCCATCTTGCCCGCCCGTTTTTGTTGCGTGGCGCCGCGGTACAACACAGAGAGGAATCTGCCCTTTATGCCTATCAACAAACGAGAGAGCCTGCTGTTCACCTTTATCATGTGCTTTTGCATGGTGCTCTGGATGAGCATCTACAACGTTGCCCTGCAGCACGGGGCCATCAACGGCGAGGTCGTTGCCACTGCGTGGCTCGGCTTCCCCGTTGCCTACATTTTTGCCATGTGCTGCGACTGGTTCGTCGCCAGCCCGCTCGCCAAGGGTTTCGCCTTTAAGTACTTGGTCACGCCGGGCAAGAGCTCGCCACTTGCCATGACGCTCGCCGTCAGCTCCTGCATGGTCGTTCCCATGGTCATCATCATGTCGCTGTACGGTGCCTGTGAGGGTCTGACGCACATGCCCGGCGGCATCCTTGCGAACCTGTATTCCGTGCCCGCGATCTGGATGATCAACATCCCGCATAATTTTGTGATGGCGCTGCCGTGGAACCTTTTGGTAGCCGGTCCGATTTCCCGCTTCGTCTTCCGTCGCGCCTTCCCTGTGGGGACGGTTTTCGAGGAGGAGCATGCCGAGCTCTTGGAGCAGGCTATGGCTCCTGAGTGCGAGTAGCTCGCTTAGGGATCTGCTGAGCGCGGGCGACTTGCTTGGTTGGAGCCCTAAGCGTGGATAGCTCTCTCGGCGACATCGCGGGCGTGAGCGGTGCGCATGACCGGAGGGCCCGTGCTGCTCCGTTGCCCGACGTGCTAGCGCGCAGAACAATCTGTTGGTGCATTCGGCGGCTGCTGAAGCGTTTCGGCAGCCGCTTTTTATACGGAGTTTAAATACAACAGTCTGTTGTATTACGTAGAGTGGTATATCTCTAGCGGGAAAAATGCGAGAGACGGAGCATTATGGCGTTGCTAGTAGGACTGGACGTAGGGTCGACGACGACCAAAGTTTACGCGATGCACGAGGATATGACCGAGGCGTGGTGGGGATATCGCCGCCACGGGGCGTGTCAGACAGCGAGCGTGCGCGCCATGCTCGGCGAGCTCGCCGAGCGCTTTCCCCATGAGTCGCTGCGCGTTGCGGTGACCGGCTCGGGTGCGCGCGATATCGCGACCGCGCTGGGCGCCTCGTACGTTCAGGAGGTGGTCGCCAACGCGCTCGCGATCAGCAGGTTCTATCCGCAGACGCGCTGCGCCATCGAGCTGGGCGGCCAAGACGCCAAGATGATCTTCTTCCGCACCAACGATAAGGGAGACATCGAGGTTGCCGACATGCGCATGAACGGCTCGTGCGCAGGCGGTACCGGTGCATTTATCGACGAGATGGCAAAGCTCATGGGGGTCGGCACCGAATCGGGCGAGTTCGAGCAGCTCACAAGCCGGGGAACGACCGTCCACGAGGTCTCGGGCCGCTGCGGCGTGTACGCAAAGACCGATATCCAGCCGCTGCTCAACGAGGGCATTCCTGCCACCGACCTGGCGCTTTCGGCGCTTCACGCGGTCGCCCGCCAAACGATCGGCGGTCTGGCCCAGGGTATCGACATCGAGCCGCCGGTAATCTTCGAGGGCGGTACGCTCGCCTACAACCCCACACTGGTCCGCGTGTTCCGGGAGCAACTGAATCTATCGGACGATCAGGTTATCGTCCCGCGCGATCCGCAGATCATGGTCGCGCGCGGTGCCGCCCTGTCGCTGACCGACATGTTCGCATCGTCCCAACCGATCGACCTTCCCGACGCTTTTGTCCGGCTGGATAAGCTCGAGACGGTCGCGCCCGCAAGCGGGGAGGGACGTCTTGCCCAGCCCTTTTTTGCCACACCTGCCGAGCAGGCGGATTTTACGGCACGCCATGGCAAAGAGACGCCGGCAAAGGGTCCGGATGCGTATGCGCCCGGAGAGACGGTGCGTGTGGCGCTCGGTATCGATTCGGGGAGCACGACGACCAAGTTCGCCCTGGTCGATGAGGCGGGTGAGCTTGTCGATTCGTTCTACGCGTCTAATAACGGCAGACCGCTCGACGTCGCCCAACAGGGTCTTGTCAGCTTGAAGAACCGCTGGGAGACAGCGGGAGTCACGCTTGCGATCGATGCCGTGGGCACCACGGGATACGGCGAGGAGCTTTTCGCGCGCGCGTTCCACGCCGAATACCATACGGTCGAGACGGTCGCGCACGCCCGCGCCGCGTGCGCATGCGTTCCCGATGCGACCTTCGTGCTCGACATCGGCGGACAGGATATGAAGGCCATCTGGCTCAACCACGGCGTGCTGACCGATATCGTCGTCAACGAGGCGTGCTCTGCGGGCTGCGGCTCGTTCCTCGAGGGTTTTGCCAAAAACCTCGGAATAGCCGTTGAGGATATCGCGACCGAGGCATTTTCGTCCAAAGCCCCCGCCGTTCTCGGCAGCCGCTGCACGGTGTTCATGAACAGCAGCGTCGTTTCCGAGCAGCGGCGCGGTAAGGGTCCGGGCGACATCATGGCCGGTCTCTGCCGTTCGATTATCGAGAACGTGTTCACCAAGGTCATTCGCGTTTCAAATCTCAACCGTCTGGGCGACAAAGTCGTCGTCCAGGGCGGCACGTTCCGAAACGACGCGGTGCTGCGCGCATTCGAGCAGTATCTGGGCAAACCCGTCACGCGTGCGCCCCACCCGGGGCTGATGGGCGCTATCGGTATCGCCCTGCTCGCGCGCGAGGAATGCCGCAAGGGCGACGCCGGCACGTCGTTTATCGGGCTCGATGCCGTGGAGCGCTTCGAGCATCGCGAGTTCGGCGGCGTTACCTGCCGTCGGTGCAACAACCGCTGCCAGCGCGCGGTCGTGGCATTTGGCGACGGCTCGCTTTACGTCACGGGCAATCGCTGCCCGCGCGGCGGCGCCATCTCATGGGATGAGCTCGTGCGCGAGGTTCCCGCGGCGGAGGAGCTGCGTCCGCAGGGTGCTTGCGAGGCACAGGCACCCGGCACGGGGCGCGACCGGACCGCGGCTGCCCCCAATCTCTTTGTCGACCGCGAGAAGCTGCTGTTCGAGTCGTACCCCACGGTTCCCGTCTGCGGGGGGCGCGATGTCACGATCGGCATTCCCCGTGTGCTCGAGTTCTGGGACACCATGCCGTTCTGGTCGACGTTCTTCAGCACGCTCGGCTTTAAGGTGCGCGTCTCGGGACGCAGCACCAAGGCGATGTACGAGCGCGGTCTGGCGCACGTCACATCCGACACCGTGTGCTTCCCGGCCAAGCTCGTCCACGGGCACATCCGCAATCTCGTCGACGCCGGCGTCGACCGCATCTTCATGCCCATCATCACGACGGTGCCCACCGAAAACACCGCCTCTACCAGCGAGTGGATGTGCGCCGTCGTAAAGGGATACCCCTACGTGATGCGCAATTCCGATAACCCGGAGGAGCGTTTCGGCGTTCCGTTCGATACGCCGCTGTTCCACTGGTACGACGAGGGCGACCGAAACCGCCAGCTCAAGGCGTGGTGCAAGGAGACCTTCGATATCGATGCCGACCTGGTTGCCAAGGCGACCGAGCAGGCGGACCGCGCGCAGGAGACGTTTGAGAACCAGCTGCAGCTGCGCGGCAGGCAGGTGCTCGAGAACGTGCGCGAGGACGGCGGCTACGCGGTGGTGATCGCTTCGCGCCCGTACCACAACGACCCGCTGGTCAACCACGGGCTGCCCAAGCTCTTCTCTGAGCGCGGCATCCCCGTGCTGACGCCCGATGCGGTGCCGGGGGTCTGCAACGTCGATCTTTCCAACAGCCGCATCGACATCGTGAACAACTACCATGCGCGCATGCTGTCGTGCGCGGTCATCGTCGCATCGACGCCCGAGCTCGAGCTCGTGCAGATGGGCAGCTTCGGCTGCGGCCACGATGCGTATCTCACCGACGAGATCGCGCGCATGATGGGCGAGATGGGCTCCAAGGTTCCGATGATGATCAAGCTCGATGAGAGCGACGTCGCCGGTCCCATGGGCATTCGCGTGCGTTCGTTTATCGAGTCGGTCAACCGTCGTCGCGCGGAGGAGCGTGCCGAGGGCGCCCGGGTGCACGCGGTCCATCCGCTCGACGACCCGTATAAGGTCAAGTACACCAAGCGCGACCGGCACGACAAGATCGCGCTGGTCCCCAACACCTCCCATGCGTTCTGCAGGCTCATGACCGCGGCGATGCGCAATCAGGGCGTGCGCGCCGAGGCCCTTGATATCGGGCGCGAGGATGCCATCCGCCTGGGCAAACGCTATGTGCACAACGACATCTGCTTCCCCGCGCAAATCGTGATCGGCGAGGCGCTCGCGGCACTCAAGAGCGGTAAGTACGACCCGCACGACGTCGCCGTGGTGACTGGCAAGTATATCGGCGACTGCCGCCTGACGCACTACATGCCCCTGCTGCGCCGCGCGCTCGACGACGCGGGATACGACTATGTCCCGGTGCTCACCAACGACGACGTCGATGCCCACAATGCGCATCCGGGCTTCAAGCTCGGCCTTGGCCCGAGCATCCAGATCGCCTACGGTCTTCCCATGATCGATGCCCTCGAGGCCATGCTTAGGCGCATCCGTCCCTATGAGCTCGAGAAGGGCGCGGCGGACGCTGCGTTCGACCGCGCGCTCGATGAGGTTATCGAGGGCATGGAGCGCTCGGGGCTGAGAGGCCAGGCGACGGGCTTCAAACGCGCGCTTGCGATCATGGACGCCGTTCCGTACGACCGCTCGAACCCGCATCCGACCGTTCTCATCGTGGGCGAGTACCTGCTCAATTTCCATCTCGGCGCCAACCACGAGATCGAGCGCTACCTCGAGGACAACGGGCTCGAGGTCATCGAGGCGCGCATGACCGACGTGATCCGCAAGACCTATTTCTACAAGCATGCGCAGTCGCGCGAGTTCCACGTCGACCTGTCGCTGCCCGAAAAGGCCTGGTACGCCACGGCGGACAACCTGTTCGAGCTCGCGCACGACCGTTGCGACCGCCTGGGCGCGGCGAGCCCGCTCTACGAGCCGCCGACGCGCATGCCCGAGCTCGTGCGCGCGAGCGATAAGATCCTGCACCATACGTTCGATGCGGGCGAGGGCGTGCTGATTCCGGCGGAGATCCTCGAGCACGCCAAGCGCGGCTGCCGCAACTTCGTGATCCTGCAGCCGTTCGGGTGTCTGCCCAACCATGTCGTGGGGCGCGGGCTCATCCATGCGCTCAAGGAGCAGTATCCCACGGCGCAGTTCCTGCCGCTCGACTACGATCCCGACGTGAGCTTCGCCAACGTGGAGAACCGTCTTCAGATGCTCATCATGAACGCCAAGGCGCAGGGGTGCGGTGAGGCGCATGGCGAGACCGCGTAAGGACGCCGATGCGCCCGATGCACGCACCCGTATCATCGAGGCGTTTTGGGAGCTCATCGAGAACAACAGCATCTTCGAGCTGTCGGTTGGCGAGGTGACCCGCGCCGCCCAGTGCAATCGCGGAACGTTTTACTACTATTTTCACGATTTCGATGAACTCGTCGCCATCGCCATAGCCCAGCTGCTGCAGGATAACGAGCTCATCACCGATGCCCTCTGGCATTTTTCGAGCGAGGGCGACCTTTCGGCGTTCGACCGGCGCGACGTCCGCTGCCTGCTGCGGCGCATCGTCATCACCATGAGGGCGGGTGCCGCCGAGCAGGTCGAGCAGGGCATCCATACGATCATCATCGACCGCGTGAGAGAGATCGTCCACCCCGACGGAGAAGAGCTCAAGGCAGATTCGAGCTTTGCGGTGGGCTTTCTGGTCTCGGGCATCATGGGCTTTGTGATGGCGGTCGGCTTTGCCCGGGAGGGCGGCGAGGAGATAGACCTCGAGCAGCTGGGGGACAGCGCGTGCGCGTACCTGAGGGCGGTCGCCATGCAGACGGTTGAAACGGTCGCGCAAGTCGAGGGCGTCGATACATCCGAGCTGCTCGAACGCGTCTCCAAGGAGGCCGATGCCTATCGCGCATCGCGTGCGACGAGTCCCGACGTGGTGAAAGACGCCTAGGGTTTCTCTTGCGGGGCGCCTGTCGCGCATCGCGCGGTGAGTCCCGCGATGCGGTCATAACCTGCATTCATGTGAGCCGGGTTTATAGATATTCCTCCAGCTGTTAACATATACTCCATATGGGTAAAGAGACCAAAGCGCTGCCGCGGGGCGGCGCTTTGCGTTTGAAAAAACTAGCTCGTCTAAGAGGAACTAGCATGTTAGACCGTTTTACCGATCGTGCGCGTAAGGTCATGTCCATGGCCAAGCAAGAAGCGCTCGATCTTCATTCAAATAAGGTGGGCACCGAGCACCTGCTGCTCGCGCTTGCCAAGGAGGACGAGGGCATTGCCGCCGAGGCGCTGCGTTCGCTCGACATCTCCTATGATGACATCATGGATACCCTCAAAGAGGTCCAGACCACGGTTCCCGAGCCCAGCGAGGAGACCGAGGCTGCCAAGCTCGCCTTTACGCCGCTCGTCATCAGCGTGATGGAGCGCTCCTTCCGCGTGGCACGCGAGAACAACCAGACCTACGTTTCGACCGAGCACTTGCTGATCGGCATCGTCGAAGAGGGCAACGGCATGGCCATGGACATCCTCATGCGCCTGGGCGTGTCGTCTGCTTCCATTAAAAAGGCCATCGAAAAGCTCACTGCCAAGGATCAGGACAAGAAGCGTCCGCTCGCTGGCGCTGGCGCTGGTCGTCCCGGTGCGGGCCTGCCGTTCTTTAGCGGCTCGGATGCCTCTCAGCAAAAGGGGGGCGGCACCGACACGCTCAAGCAGTTCGCCACCAACCTCACGCAAAAGGCGCGCGACGGCGAGCTCGATCCCGTGATTGGCCGCGAAAAGGAAGTCCAGCGCATGATGGAGATCCTTTCGCGCCGCACCAAGAACAATCCGCTTATCCTGGGCGATCCCGGCGTGGGCAAGACGGCTATCGTCGAGGGCCTGGCGCAGCAGATTGCTGCTGGCAATGTGCCCGAGAATCTTATGAACCAGAATATCTGGACGCTCGATCTGCCGGGTCTTGTCGCGGGTGCCAAGTATCGCGGTGAGTTTGAGGAGCGCCTCAAGAACGTGATCCAGGAGGCGACCGAAGCCGACGACGTCATCTTGTTTATCGACGAGATGCACACCATCATCGGTGCCGGTTCTGCCGAGGGCTCCATCGATGCGAGCTCCATGCTCAAGCCCGTGCTCGCGCGCGGTGCCTTCCAGATTATCGGCGCCACCACGGCCGAGGAATTCCGCAAGTACCTCACCAAGGACCCGGCCTTCGAGCGTCGCTTCCAGACCATCGATGTCGAGGAGCCGAGCGTCGAGGACACGATCAAGATCCTGACCGCGCTCAAGCCGCGCTACGAGGAGCACCACCATGTGCGCTATACGCAGGGTGCCATCGAGGCCGCTGCGAACCTTTCCAACCGCTACATCCAGGATCGCTTCCTGCCCGATAAGGCCATCGACCTCATCGACGAGGCCGGTGCCCGCGCTCGCATCGCCGCGAATCGCGCGCCCGAGCCGGTGCGCGAGGCCGAGCATCGCATCGAGGAGCTCAAGGCCGCCGCGCAGGAGGCCACCGAGAGCGACGACATGAACAAGGCCGCCGAGATCACCGAGCAGCAGAAGGCCGCCGAGATTGAGCTCGCCGAGGCCAAGGCCGCCTGGACCGCCGAGCTCGACGCCAGCCCGCTCACCATCGATGTGAGTCAGATTGCCGACATCGTTTCCGTGACTTCGGGCGTGCCGGTGTCCTCGCTTACTGAGAGCGAGAGCCGTCGCCTGCTGCAGGCCGAAAGCGTGCTCAAGACGCGCATCATCGGTCAGGATGAGGCTGTCGAGGCAGTTGCCAAGGCCGTGCGCCGCAGCCGCTCGCCGCTCAAGGATCCGCGTCGCCCCGGCGGCAGCTTTATCTTCCTGGGCCCCACCGGCACGGGCAAGACCGAGCTCGCCAAGACGCTCGCCGAGTACCTCTTTGGCAGCAAGGATGCGCTCATCAGCTTCGACATGTCTGAGTTCGGTAGCGAGTTCGAGGTCTCCAAGCTCATCGGTAGCCCTCCGGGCTACGTCGGTCACGACGAGGGCGGCCAGCTCACCAAGGCCGTTCGTCGCCACCCGTACTCGGTCGTGCTGTTCGACGAGATCGAGAAGGCGCACCCCGATATCTTTAACATCTTGCTGCAGGTGCTGGAGGAGGGTCGTCTGACCGATAGCCAGGGCAAGACGGTCGACTTCCGCAACACCGTGATCATCATGAC
>CABUXM010000074.1 GCA_902495545.1 uncultured Collinsella sp.
CTCGATCTGTAACAGCTAGGACCGAAAAACTCGGCTAGATGTTACAGATTGAGATGAACAGGAGGACGGGTGCGGTCTAAACAAAATGGCCCGCGCATCACACATCGATGCACGGGCCATTTATTGTCTGCAAGCGGCAGGTGGTGTCAGCGTCTTATGCCTCGAGGTTTTCCTCGATCCAGGCGACGGCACCCTTGGGATCCTTAGTGAGGTCGATGTACTGTTTGCCCTTGGGCGACAGCAGCGTGATGCCCAGGCGGTCGGTGTCGGCCTTCATCTCGTTGTAATAGGTGCGAACCTGCGGAGCCAGGACGATGACGTTGTACTGGTCCATGATGGCGTAGTGGCTGCCGTAGGCACCGGCGTTGGCGGTAATGTCGATGCCCAGCTCGTCGGCGCCTTCCTTAAGCGCGTTGGCGAGCAGTGCAGAGGTGCCGGCGCCAGCGCACAGAACCAGAACCCTCAGATCCTTGCCCTTAAGGGCGGACGGAGCTGCGGAGGCCTCAGTGGCAGAAGCGGTCTCGACAACAGGAGCCTCAACGGCGGGGGCGGCAGCGGTCTTGACGGCCTTGGTCTCCTCGGCCTCTTCTTCGGCCAGGGTCTCGGCCTCCTGCTTGCACAGGACGTTGTCGTAGGCCTTGCAGAACGGGTAGTAGATCAAGAAGTCAACGACCAGCAGGACGACAACCAGGACCAGAGAGATCGGCTGGAAGTTGGTGTCGATGAAGGTGCCGATCGGTCCGGGGAGTGCCCACGGCATGGCATAGATAAAGCCGTTCATGCCCAAAAAGTCGATGAAGAACTTACCAATGAGGACGTTGGCCACGGGGGCAAACAGGAACGGGATCAGGAAGTACGGGTTGAGGATGATGGGCGCGGCGAACAGCAGCGGCTCGTTGACGGCGAACATCACGGGCACGACAGAGGCTTTGCCGACGGCCTTGAGCTGCTTGGAGCGCATAAAGAGCAGGAAGATGATCGGGACAATGAACGTGGCGCCGGTGCCGCCGAGTTCGCCGATGTAGTTACCGAAGTTTTCGGTCAGGGCGAGGGCGGGGTGACCGCCGGCCTGCAGCGTGGCGAGGTTGGTGGTGATGTTGCCAAACAGCGCGGCGTTGAGGGCAGGCTTAACGACCGAGGGGCCGTGGATGCCCATGAACCAGAACAGCGGGATCATGAACCAGATGAGGGCGAGGCCGGCGTAGGAATCGGCAGCGGCGAACAGCGGGCTCACCAGCGTGGAGATGACGTTGGCAAACGGGACGGCCAAGCAGGTGCGGCAGATAACGTCGATGACGGCGACAAACAGGATGGAGAAGCTGAAGGCGAAGATGTCGCGGAAGTTCTGGGCGATGGCGCCGGGGACTTCTTTGGGCAGCTTGATGGTGATGTCTCGCTTAATGCAGAAGGCATAGATGTTGACCGTGGCAAATGCGGCGACAAAGGAGCTCAGCAGGCCCTTGGTGCCCATGTTGTCGGTAAAGAACACCGAGACATCGGCACCGTCGATCTTGGCACTCGTCTGGGTAACGGCCAAGATGAGCATAGCGCACATGGCGGCGACCATGGTGCTCGTGGCGTTGATGGCCTTGCCGGCAGGCATGCGGCGGTTCTTGGAGCCGGTCAGCGCGCTTGCGGTGGTGCCGGCGACCATGATGCCCACGACGCCCATCGTGAAGTTGTAAACCTTGTTGCAGAAGTTCACGACGTCGACGTTCCACCAGTCGGGCAGCGTAAAGCCGCCGACCGTGGCGACAACGCCCGGCAGGGTCGAAATAAGCAGGAAGACAGAAGAAGACAGGATAATGGGCATTGCTGCCAAAAAGCCGTCTTTAATGGCCTGAAGGTAGATGTTCTTAGAGACCTTGTCGAAGTACGGCTGACCTTTCTCCAAGAACTTAACGATCGATTCCATAGTTCACGCTCCTCTTTGCATGAAATCTTAATGGCATGGACGTTGAAAACCTATATGGTCTCCCGCTTGCTAAAAGCCCGGGTGCAGGCGGGGCCGGTCCCAGGGGGAGAGAGGGGAGCGGCTGGGTTTGTATCGCATAGGGCCGCTCCCTTCTCGGGGGAAAGCGAGGCGATGCGCTACTGCGCGTCCGCCATAGTGTCGGCGAGCTCCTTGTACCAGAGTGCCGACTGCTTGATGTAGCGTTTTTGCGTGTCGAAGTCGATGTAGAACAGGCCGTAGCGCTTGTTATAGCCATTGGCCCACGAGAACTGGTCCTGCAGGCTCCAGATAAAGTAGCCCTGGACGTCGACGCCCTCGGCGCGCGCCTGGAGCACCTTCTCCATGTGCTGGTCGACAAAGTCGATGCGCTCGGGATCGGCGACGATGCCGTTTGCGTCGGGCTCGGGGTCCTTGTGGCCCAGGCCGTTTTCGGTGATATAGATGACGGGGAGGTTGGGATAGGTGGCGCTGATGTGCTTGAGCGTGTCGTAGAGGCCTTGAGGGTAGATGAGCCAATCCCAGTCGGTGGTGGGGATACCCGGCATATCGACCTGCTGCCCGACGCCCTTAAACTTAAAGCACGAGGTGCCCTTGTCTCCGGTGCCGTTAAAGCTGTTGGTGGACTCGCCATCGTAGGCGGCGATAAACGCCGACTGATAGTAGTTGAGGCCGAACATATCGTTGCGGGGCGCCGCCTTGGCGAGCTCCTCCATGTCGCTGTCCTCAACCGTAAGTGTGGCGTTGTTGGCACGCAGAATCTCGTTGATGAGTGAGAGGGTGCGCGCGGAGTAGTGACCCAGGAAGGCGCCGTCCATGATGAAGTCGGTGTAGAAGGCGTTGTACAGGTCGGCGGCGTGCTGGTCGGCGGGCGAGTCGGTGGCAGGATATGCCGGCGTCAGGACGTTGACCATGCCAATGCGGCCGCCCAGGTGCTCGGTCTCGTCAAGATCCTTATACAGGTTGACGGCGCGGGCGTGGGCAACGAGCTCGTTGTGCTGGCTCTGGATGCCGCTCGTCACATCAAAGTGATGGTTGGGCGGGAAGTTGCCTTGGATGTATTGGGAGTGCGAGAGGCTGATGAGCTCGTTGATGGTGAACCAATTCTTGACCTCGCGGAACTCGCGGAAGCAGAACTCGGCATAGCGCACATAGGCGTCGACGGTCTTGCGGTTGAGCCAGTCGCCCTGGTTGAACAGGGCGGCGGGGGAGTCAAAGTGATGCAGGGACACATAGGGCTCGACGCCATACTTTTTGCAGCAGGCGAACAGCTCGTGGTAGTGCTTAACGCCCTCGGCGAGGGGTTCGGCATCGTCGCCGTTGGGGAAGATGCGGGTCCAGGCGATGGACACACGAATGGCGTTGAGTCCATGCTCGGCAGAAAGGCGGATATCCTCCTCGTAGCGGTTGTAGAAATCACTGGCCGGGTCGGGCAAAAAGCGACCCTGGGCGACAAGGTAATCGTCCCACATGGTCTTACCCTTGCCTGCCACCTTCGTGGAACCTTCCGTTTGGTACGCGGCGGTTGCGGCGCCCCAAACAAAGCCCTTCGGCAGCTGCTGTACGCGGTTTAGCAAAGACATATGCATACACCCTCTCGTCTCGCTGTTCGATATTGTGCGTTTGCGCTCAGGAGGCTCCCTGGTTAGCGTTCAGCGGTGAAAAAGCCCGATAAACACTATCTTAAAATGATTAGAACCAAAATGAGCACGTGATCATTTGACAATGAGCACGTTAACATCCGGCTGGGATGTATAGAAACAAAACAACTTCAAACAGCCGCGAACGGTTGTATTTGTTCGGTAAGCGGTTTTGATTGACAGAAGTTTTCATGTTGTGGTATATGGCTCGGGTATCATGAGCACGTTATCAATGTATGTACGATGCGCCATGGGCGCGGGGAATAGTTGGGAAGCAGGTTAGCGTGGAAGGCATGGATCAGCAGACAAGGAATGGTCGTTCGGCGAGCGCGGCAGAGGTTGCGGCGCTCGCTGGCGTGAGCCGCCAGACTGTGTCTCGCGTGGTCAACGGTATGCCCAACGTGACGGAAAAGACGCGCAAGCGTGTGCTGGCCGCCATGGAAGAGCTGGGCTTTCGTCCCAATTTTGCTGGAGCGGCGTTGCGCGGCGGGTCGTATCGTTCTATTGGCCTGTGCATGTACAACATCACACGTGTCGGTAACCTGGCGACGCTCGAGGGTATCATGCAAGCGGCGCGCGAGCACGATTTTGCCGTCACTATGATCGAGATGGGCGGCGACAAGCCCTATGCACTTGCCGATGCCTCGCGCCGCATGGTCGAGCGACCCGTCGACGGCATGATTCTCAACATGAACCGCATGGCTCCCGATTTTGAGGAGTTTGTTCCCCAGCCGGGAGTGCGAACGGTCATCCTGTCCATGTATGCGCATCCGCGCTGCACGACGATCGACTCCGACCAGTATGGTTCGTGCGAGCTGTTGACCAATTATCTGCTGGAACATGGTCACTCGAATATGCGGTTTGTGGCGGGTCCGGAAAACTCGATTTCCTCGCGTTTTCGTGAGGCCGGTTGGCGCGATACGCTGGGTCGTGCTCATGTCGATGCCGCTCCGATGCTGCGTGGCGATTGGAGTGCGGACAGTGGGTACGCCATGGGCGAGCGGATTGCGGCCGAGGTGCTTGCCGGCGGGTCGCAGGCGCCGACTGCCGTGCTTGCGGCAAATGACCAGATGGCGCTGGGCGTTATCGCCGCGCTCGAGAACGCGGGCCTGTCCGTGCCCGACGACGTGAGCGTGGTTGGTATCGACGACGCACTCGAGGGACTTGTTCCTCACAATCGACTGACGACGCTGCGATTTGATTTGCGCGGTGTCGGTAAGCTTGCGTTTGAGGCGGCGATTGGAGAGAGCTCGTCTATCGAGGCGATTCATGTGCCGAGTACGCTGGTCGAACGCTCGACTGTTAGGGACATACGGGGTTAGGTCCTACTCCGTTTGTCTCGATTTGTAACAGGTAGACGGTCAAAAGCGGGCTACGTGTTACAGATTTAGATTCTTCGGAAAGAGCAATCCTGTTCGTCTCAATCTGTAACAGCTAGGACCAAAAAACTCGGCTAGATGTTACAGATCGAGACAAACGGCTCCCGACCAGCCCAAAAACAAAAAGACCGGGGGCGGCGCGCCGTGTGACGTGCCGCCCCCGGCTGAGAAATGGGGACAGGTTGTGTGAGCGGGCAACCCCGCCAGCCACTAGTCCAGACGACGGGTCTGCGCCACGTGCTTGTACCAGTAGGCGCTTGCCTTGGGCGTGCGCTTCTGGGTTTCAAAGTCAACGTAAAAGAAGCCGTAACGCTTGTTGTAGCCATTGGTCCAGGAGAACTGATCCTGCAGGCTCCACAGGAAGTAGCCGCCCACGTTGACGCCCACCTCCATGGCCTTGAGCAGCCAACGCAGGTGCTGCTCGATGTAGTCGATGCGCGGCTGGTCGTCCACAAAACCGTCCTTGTAGGGGTCCTTGTAGCCCATGCCGTTCTCGGTGATGAAGATCTGCTTATAGTTGGGGTAGCGCTGCTTAATGTAGACGAGCAGATCGAACAGACCCTCGGGATAGATGATCCAGTCCCAGTCGGTGGTGGGGATGCCAGGCTTGTTCACATGCTCGCCAATACCCTTAACGCGCCAGCGGCCAGTGCCCTTCTCGCCCGTACCGTTGTGGTGCAGGTCGTTCTCGCCGTCGTAAGCCTTCAAGAAGCGGCACTGGTAGTTGTTAACGCCCAGGTAGTCGTTGTAGAGCGCGGCCTCGCGCATGATTTCCAGATCCTCGTCTAGGATCTCGATGGTGCCGCCCGAGACGGCAGCCAGGCGGTTGGCGCACTCGAGGGTGTCGGGCGCATAGTCGCCGCGGAAGGTGGCGTCGAGCAAGAACTGGTTTTGCAGCACGTGCTCGTTGTTGGCGGCTTTGATGTCGGCGGGGTCGTTCTCGTTGAGCGGGTACTTAAACTCCAGCGACTGGATGACGCCGATTTTGCCCTTAAAGCCGCCGTTGTGGAAGGCCAGCACGGCCTTGGCGTGGGCGAGCATCATGTTGTGCTCGCACTGGAAGGCCTCGGCCAGATGCGCCTTGACGCCACCGGGGAAGGTGCCCTCGATGTAGGTGTTGGAGGCGTCGGCCCAGATCTCGTTAAAGGTGAACCAGTAGGTCACCTGGTCGGCGTACTCCTTAAAGCAGAAGGTGGCAAAGTCCACAAAGGCGTCGATGGTCTCGCGGTTGAGGAAGTCGCCCTTCTCAAAGAGGGGAAGCGGCGTGTCAAAGTGATGCAGCGTGACGAACGGCTCAACGTGGTGCTTGTGGCACTCGGCGAAGAGATCGTGGTAGAACTGGACGCCCTCGGGGTTGATTTCGCCGGTGCCGTTGGGGAAGATGCGGCTCCAGGCGATGGAGAGGCGAATGCCGTTGATGCCGAACTCCTCGCACAGCTCCAGGTCGACGGGGTACTGGTTGTAGAAGTCCGAAGCGGGATCGGGGGAGAAGCGCCCCTGGGCCTCCAGAAAGTCGTCCCAGGCAACCTTGCCCTTACCGTGAGTGCGGGTCTCGCCCTCTACCTGGTAGGCAGCGGTGGCGCCGCCAAAGACAAAGTCCTCGGGAAACTGCGCGGGCGGGTTGGTGACGCTAGCAGGATTAACGGACATGATGATCCAATCGTCTAAATCGAAGGGCCAGCCGGTCTTGGATGGTCGGCTGGCCCTGGGCGTTACTTACTTCGAAAGTTGCTCACTCACGAAGGCGAGAGACTTGTCGCCGTTCTGGGAGAGCTCGATGTACTGCTTGCCACGGCAGGCGACGCACTTGTTGCCCACGCGCTCACAGTCCTTCTGCAGGTCGGCCAGGTAGCTTGCGGCCTGCGGGGCCAGGACGACCAGGTCAAAGTCGGGGAGCATGTCCACGTGGTTGCCATAGGCCTCGGCAGCGGTCTCGAGGTTAATGCCGCGCTCCTTGGCGGCCTTGGCCAGCGCGTTGGCGAGCAGGCCCGAGGTTCCGCCGCCCTGGCAGAGCACGAGCACGCGCTTGCCGTTGAGGTCGCTGGCGGTCGTTGTCTCGGCAGCGGGTGCTGCGGAAGCGGCGGGGGAGTCGGCCTTCACGGCCTCGGCGGCAGCGCCGGCGGCAACGCTCTTGGCGTCAGCCTTGCCCTGGAAGGCATCGTTGAGCTTGGCGGCCTTCTCGGCGTTCTTGGCGGCGAGCTCCTCTTGGGAGATCTCGGCCTCCTCGGCGCACTTCTGGGCGTCATAGGCACGGAAGAACGGGTAGTACAGAACGAAGTCGACGACCAGGATAAGGGCGAGCATCACAAAAGCGAGCGGCTGGAAGCCCAGGCCCATGATGGTGCCGATGGGGCCGGGGACGGTCCAAGGCAGGGTGTACATAAAGCCGTTCATGCCCAAGAAGTCGATAAAGATCTTGAGGATCCAGATGTTGGCGATCGGGGCAAAGACAAACGGGACAAAGAAGACGGGGTTGAGCACGATGGGTGCGGCGAACAGCAGCGGCTCGTTGACGGCAAAGCACACGGGAACGATAGCGGCCTTACCGACGGCGCGCATCTCCTGGGACTTGGCCAGGAAGCAGAACATAAAGACCAGGACGAGCGTGGCGCCGGTGCCGCCCATGCAGACGACGAAGTACTGGGCACCCTGGGTCAGGACAGCGGAAGCGTGCTGGCCGGCCTGGAACGCAGCCAGGTTGTCGGTCATGTTGGCAACGAGGGCGGCGGCGATGGCGGGCTCGACGATCGAGGGGCCGTGGACGCCCACGAACCAGAAGAGGCTCATAGCGCCGTAGATCACAGCGAGGCCGATGTAGCCATCGGCAGCGGTGAACAGGGGCTGGAACACTTGGATGACGCCCTGGGCAAAGCAGAAGCCAAAAGCAGCGCGGAAGACGATGTCAAAAACCCAAAAGACGGTGATGCAGACGGAGAAGGGGATGATGTCCTTAAAGGTCTGCGAGATGTTGGGCGGAACCTGCTCGGGCATCTTGACGGTGATGTTGCGCTTAATGAAGAACTTGTAGATGATGCCGGTCACAAACGCAGCGATAAAGGCGGTCAGCAGGCCTTTGGAACCAAGGTAGGTGGTGTTGAAGCCGCTGGCAGCGTCCGTGGCGATCGTGTCGCTCGAAAGGAGCAAGAAGCCGATGATGGCCGCGCACATGCACGAGATGAAGTTGATCTGGTTGTTCTTGGGCAGGTCGCGGTTCTGCGCGTCGGCGAAGTGCTTGGCCGTGGTGGCGGCGCAGGCGATGGCCAGGATGCCCATGGAGTAGTTGTAGCACTTCCACAGGGCGTTGTTGATGTCATCGGGCCAGTAGAAACCCCATATGTTGGGGACCGAGGCTACCAGGCAGAAGATGGACGAGAAGATGATGATGGGGATGACGGAGATAAAGCCGTCGCGGATCGCCTTGAGGTACTTGTTGCGGGCGATCGCGTTGAAAAAGGGCTGGCCTTTTTCGATGGTGGCGATGAGTTGCTCCATGCAATGCTCCTAAGAGTCGGTGGGTTAGCAACGATGGTAGCTTTTGGCGTTCAGTTGCCAAAATGTTGACGTTGCCATTTTGCGACACAAGAAAAGACGCGAACCGGTGGTTCCTGTGCCTGCGAACCGTCGATTCCTTATGCGTAAACGTTTGAGCCGCCCGGTGGCTCTGTGTTTGCGCAATGGCAACGTTAACATTTAGGCGCCAAAAGCAGTTTGGGGAAGCAAAAATGTCGGTGAACGGTAGGTTTTGGGTGGTGAGCGTATGGTGGGGGAGGCGTTGGATATACTTGAAGGCGTTAAAAATGACTGCGCAAGGTGCCACCAATGGCATCGTTGACATAGAAAGATCGACCTATGGCCGCTGTTAAAAAATCGGTATCCGTCAAAGACGTAGCGCGCCTCGCGGGCGTCTCGGAGCAGACAGTCTCGCGTACGGTGCACGATTCGCCCAGCGTGCGCCCCGAGACCAAGGAACGCGTGCGTGCCGCCATGCGCGAGCTGGGGTATCGCCCCAATTTTGCCGGTCGATCGTTGCGCCGTGGCAAGTTTAAGACCGTCGGCGTCGCCATGTTCAACATTACCGGCACCGGCAATCTCGACCGTATGGAGGGCTTTGCCGCAGCGGCCGACAAACATGGCTATGCCATCACCCTCACTAAAGTAGATGGACATCCCTATACCCTCGAGAGCGCATCGTCGCGTATGAGCGCGCTGCCGGTAGACGGCATGGTCGTGATCATGAACCGCATGCCGGCGGACTTTGGAACCTTCGAGCCGCTGCCCGGCATGCAGACGGTGCTCGTTACGATGTTGGAGCACCCGCTCTGTTCAACGGTCGATAACGACCAGTTCGATTGTTCGCGCCAGGTGGTCGAGTATTTGCTGGGGCAGGGACACAAGACTGTGCACTTTATCTCGTGTCCCGAGCGCTCGCTTTCGGGCATGCGGCGCGAGGAAGGCTGGCGTGAGACATTGCGTGCGCATGGCATTGAGCCCCCGCAGCTCGTGCGTGGCGACTGGACGGCGCAGAGTGGATATGCTGCCGGCCAGGCGCTTGCGGATGATCCGACCTGCACGGCCATTTATGCCTCCAACGATGCCATGGCATATGGCTGCATCCGTGGGCTCGAGTCGCGCGGGAAGTGCGTGCCCCAGGACGTGAGCGTGGTGGGTGTTGATGACAGCCTGGGCGATATCGTGCCCGATTGTCGCTTGACCACGGTGCGCTTTGACAACAAGCGCGTCGGCATGTGGGCGGTTGACAAGATTGCCGGCGCCGAGGGCGTTGAACCCGGTGTGGAGCACATGCTGTTTCCGGGCGTGCTCGTCGAGGGCGATACGGTGCGCGATGTACGCTAGGGCGCGGGTCTGTTTGGGTTTCCGCTAATTGTGTTCGATATTGTTTAAATTGGTTTAAAAACCGTTCACGGTCGAAAAGTGACCGTTCATAGCTCGAAATTACGTTTTGCGCTGTTCTTTTTTGTTTGAATGTTATTGTTTCTGTCATACACAACGCAGCGCGTATGCCCGGACGCGATGCTCTCCATTGGTTCATATGTGAAAGGAACGCAACATGGCAACCAAAGAAGAAATCTCGATGGTTGGATTCGAGATCGTCGCATACGCAGGTGACGCCCAGACCGATCTGCTTGCAGCGCTCGATGCTGCTCGCGAGGGTGA
>CABUXM010000075.1 GCA_902495545.1 uncultured Collinsella sp.
AAAAACTCAATCGCGTCAAGGCTTTTCTTGCCCAACGGTCGGTACCTGATAAACTATTAGGTTGCGATAACTGGCGAAGCTATGCCTCGCCAACCCACCGAGCATTTCCGTGAAGGAGGAAAAACCTGGTGACCTACGCATACACTGCCACTGAGCGCAAGCGCGTCAGCTTCGGGAAAATCCCGGAGGCCATGGAGCTCCCCAACCTTATCTCTGTTCAAAGGGAATCCTTTGAGCGTTTTAAGGACGAGGGCCTTCGTGAGGCGTTCAAGGAATCCAGCCCCATCCAGAGCCAGAACCATGTTCTCGAGGTTACCTTCGGCGAGCATCAGTTCGGCGACCCCGCGCACACCGTCGAGGAGTGCCGCGAGAAGGATATGACCTATCAGGCTCCGCTTCTGACCGACGTCCGTCTTACCAACAAGGAGACCGGCGAGATCAAGGAGCAGCTCGTCTTCATGGGCGACTTCCCCATGATGACCGATCAGGGCACCTTCATCATCAACGGTACCGAGCGCATCGTCGTCTCGCAGCTCGTCCGCTCCCCGGGCGTGTACTACAGCTCCGAGATGGATTCGGGTAAGCAGATCTACAAGGCCCAGATCATCCCGTCCCGCGGTGCCTGGCTTGAGTTTGAGGTCGACAAGCGCGACCAGCTCATGGTCTCCATCGACCGTAAGCGCAAGCAGAGCGCCACGATGTTCCTGCGCGCCCTTGGTATCGCCGTCACCAACGACGACATCATCGAGCTGCTCGGCAACTCCGATGTGATCAAGCGCACCCTGGAGCGCGACACCGCCCTCACTCGCGAGGACGCCCTCATCGAGATCTACCGTCGCCTGCGCCCGGGCGAGCCTCCCACCGTGGACGCTTCCCGCAGCCTGCTCGAGGGCCTGCTCTTTAACCCGCAGCGCTACGACCTGGCTCGCGTCGGTCGTTACAAGGTCAACAAGAAGCTCAACCTCACCACCGAGGAAGAGGTCACGGTGCTCACCGACGAGGATATCGTCGCGACGCTGCGCTACCTGCTGTCCCTCGCTGCCGGCGAGCAGGGCTTCAAGGTCGACGACATCGACCACTTCGGCAACCGCCGCATCCGTACCGTCGGTGAGCTCGTCGCCAACCAGTTCCGTATCGGCATGAGCCGTATGGAGCGCGTTGTCCGTGAGCGCATGAGCTCCCAGGACATCGACGAGATCACCCCGCAGTCGCTCATCAACATCCGCCCGATCGTGGCCTCCATCAAGGAGTTCTTCGGTTCCTCGCAGCTCTCGCAGTTCATGGACCAGGCGAACCCCCTGACCGGTCTGACCCACAAGCGCCGTCTGTCCGCACTCGGCCCTGGTGGTCTTGCCGGCCACAAGTCCGGCTCCAGCCGCCGCACCAACGTGCCGACGGCCGTCCGCGACGTTCACAATTCGCACTACAGCCGCATGTGCCCGATCGAGACCCCCGAAGGCCCCAACATCGGCCTGATCGGCTCGCTCGCCCTCTACGCCCGCGTCAACGAGTACGGCTTCATTGAGGCCCCGTTCCGCCGCGTCGAGAACGGCGTTGCCACCGACCAGATCGACTGGATGACCGCTGACGAGGAAGAGAAGCACGTCATCGCGCCGGCCAACACGCCGCTCGATCCCAAGACCAACGAGTTCATCACGACCGATGCCGAGGGCAAGATCGTTCGTCCGCACGCCGTGATCGCCCGTACCCGCGACTTCGACGGCTCCTTCGGCGCTCCCGCCGACGTGCCCGTCGAGGACGTTGACTACATGGACGTTTCGCCGCGTCAGATGCTCTCCGTCGCAGCCACGCTGATCCCGTTCCTGGAGCACGACGACGCCAAGCGTACGCTGATGGGCGCTAACATGCAGCGTCAGGCCGTGCCGCTGGTTCACCCCGCCGCTCCCTATGTCGGTACCGGCATGGAGCGTCGCGCCGCCCTGGACTCCGGCGAGGTCACCCTGGCCAAGAACGCCGGCGAGGTCATCTTTGCCGACGCCGCCAAGATCATCGTCAAGCATGCCGGCGGCATGGACGAGTATCACCTGGCCAAGTACCAGCGCTCCAACCAGTCCACCTGCATCAACCACCGTCCGCTCGTGCGCGTCGGTGACACCGTTGAGCAGGGCGAGCCCCTGGCCGACGGTCCTTCGACCGATCACGGCGAGCTTGCACTGGGCCAGAACCTCACCGTGGCCTACATGCCGTGGGAAGGCTTTAACTACGAGGACGGTATCGTCGTGTCCGAGCGCCTGGTGGCCGAGGACCTGCTGACGACCATCAATATCACCCGTCACGAGATCGACGCCCGCGACACCAAGCTCGGCCCCGAGGAGATCACCCGCGAGATCCCGAACCTCTCCGAGGACATGCTTGCCAACCTCGACGAGGACGGCATCATCCGCATCGGCGCCGAGGTCGGCCCTGGCGACATCCTGGTCGGCAAGGTCACGCCTAAGGGCGAGAGCGCTCTGACCGCCGAGGAGCGCCTGCTGCGCGCTATCTTCGGTGCCAAGGCTCACGACGTTCGCGACACTTCCCTTAAGATGCCTCACGGCGCGTACGGCCGCGTCATCGACGTCGTCCGCTTTAGCCGCGAGAATGGCGACGACCTGGCCCCCGGCGTCAACGAGCAGGTGCGCGTCTACGTCGCCCAGCGTCGTAAGATCCAGCAGGGCGATAAGATCGCCGGCCGCCACGGCAACAAGGGTGTTATCTGTAACGTTCTGCCGGTCGAGGACATGCCCTACATGGCTGACGGTACCCCGATCGACGTTATCCTCAACCCACTGGGCGTTCCTTCGCGTATGAACGTCGGCCAGCTGCTCGAATGCCACCTTGGCTGGGCTGCTGCCTGCGGTTGGGATACCGAGCAGGCCGACTCCGACAAGTACGTCCCCGGTCCGTTCTTCACCGCCACGCCCGTCTTCGATGGCGCCAAGGAGGACGAGATCGCCGAGGTCATCCGCCGTGCCAACAAGAACATGCTCAACAAGGCCACCGCTGCCTTTGGCGATCACATGCGGCCCGAGTTCGTCACCCAGCTTGACGAGCGTGGCAAGACCCGTCTGTTCGACGGCCGCACCGGCGAGGAGTTCCGCGAGCCCATTACCGTGGGTACGTCCTACATCCTCAAGCTCGGCCACATGGTCGACGACAAGATCCACGCCCGTTCGACTGGCCCTTACAGCTTGGTTACCCAGCAGCCTCTGGGCGGCAAGGCCCAGTTCGGCGGCCAGCGCTTCGGCGAGATGGAAGTTTGGGCACTGTACGCTTACGGTGCTTCCAACGTCCTGCAGGAGATCCTGACCGTCAAGTCCGACGATACCGTGGGCCGCGTCAAGACCTACGAGTCCATCGTCAAGGGCGAGAACGTTCCTGTCCCGGGTATCCCCGAGTCCTTCAAGGTTCTCGTCAAGGAGATCCGCTCCCTCGCACTGGACATCGAGCCCATGCACGATGCCGACGAGGACGCCTCCGCCCCTGTGACTGCCGAGGAGACCTCCGCTCTCGACGACCTGGCTGCGCTCGCCGGCGTTGACGCCGACGTCGAGGCCGAGGATGCCGAGACCGCCGAGGCGCCCGAGGCTGTCGCCGCCACGACCACTGATAAGGAGTAGTTGACTGTGGCAGATTTCGAAGCTACTGATTTTGACTCGGTAAAGATCTCCCTTGCCTCCGCCGACCAGATCCGTTCCTGGTCGCACGGCGAGGTCAAGAAGCCGGAGACCATCAATTACCGTACCCTCAAGCCCGAGAAGGACGGCCTGTTCTGCGAGAAGATCTTCGGTCCCGCCAAGGACTGGGAGTGCTCCTGCGGCAAGTACAAGGGCATCCGCTTTAAGGGCATCGTCTGCGAGCGCTGCGGCGTCGAGGTCACCTCGGCCAAGGTGCGTCGCGACCGCATGGGTCACATCGAGCTCGCCGCTCCCGTGTCCCACATCTGGTACTTCAAGAGCCCCACGAGCTTCCCGATGAGCCGTATGCTCGACATCAAGTCCAAGGACCTCGAGAAGGTTCTGTACTTTGCCAGCTACATCATCACCGAGGTCGACTATGAGGCCCGCGAGGCCGACGCCGACGACCTGCGCGAGGAGCTCGCCGCCGATCTGGAAGAGATCGATGCCGAGTGCGCCCGCCAGATCGAGTCCCTCAAGGAGCAGGGCAACCCCGAGAACTTTGACGAGTTCTCCGACGAGGAGCCGCTGACCCCCGAGGAGATCGCCTCCGGCATCGTCGACATCGAGGAAGAGTGCAAGGACGATAAGCAGCTCCGCACGGACGCCTTCAACGCCTTCATGAAGCTCACCGAGCGCGACCTCATCTCCGATGAGCCGCTGTTCCGCGAGATGACCCGCTACTACTCCATGTACTTCAAGGGTGGTATGGGTGCCGAGGCCGTCCGCGACCTGCTCGCTGCCATCGACCTTCCTTCCGAGGCCGAGAAGCTCAAGGCCATCATCGCCGACGAGGACTCCCAGAAGCAGAAGCGCGAGAAGGCCGTTAAGCGCCTCGAGGTCGTTGATGCCTTCCTGAAGGGTGGCAACAGCCCCGCGAACATGATCCTGGACGTCATCCCGGTCATTCCGCCCGATCTGCGCCCGATGGTCCAGCTTGACGGCGGCCGCTTTGCCGCGTCCGACCTCAACGACCTGTACCGTCGCGTGATCAACCGTAACAACCGACTCAAGCGCCTGCTCGACCTGGACGCTCCTGCGATCATCGTGAACAACGAGAAGCGCATGCTCCAGGAGTCCGTGGACGCCCTGTTCGACAACGGCCGTCGTGGTCGCCCGGTCTCTGGCCGTGGCGGTCGCCCGCTCAAGTCGCTCGCCGAGGCCCTCAAGGGCAAGCAGGGTCGTTTCCGTCAGAACCTGCTGGGCAAGCGTGTTGACTACTCCGGCCGTTCGGTTATCGTTACCGACCCCAAGCTGCTGCTGCACCAGTGCGGTCTGCCCAAGACCATGGCGCTGGAGCTCTTCAAGCCCTTCGTCATGAAGCGCCTGGTCGAGCTCGGCAAGGTCGAAAACATCAAGGGCGCCAAGCGCGCTATCGACCGCGGTGCCACCTTTGTGTGGGACATCCTCGAAGAGGTCATCGACGGCCGCGTCGTGCTGCTCAACCGTGCACCGACCCTGCACCGTCTGTCCATCCAGGCCTTTGAGCCGGTGCTGGTCGAGGGCAAGGCTATCCACCTGCATCCGCTGGTCTGCTCGCCCTTCAACGCCGACTTCGACGGCGACCAGATGTCTGTCCACGTGCCGCTGTCCAGCCAGGCTCAGGCCGAGGCCCGCGTGCTCATGCTCTCTGCGAACAACCTGCGCTCGCCGGCATCCGGCAAGCCGGTCAACATCCCCTCGCAGGACATGATCATCGGTGTGTACTACCTGACCCAGGTCCGCGACGGTCTGCCGGGCGAGAACCACGTGTTCTCGAGCTTCGACGACGCGCTGCACGCCTATGACTGCCGCTCTGAGGTCGACATGCAGGCCAAGATTCAGGTCCGCGTGTCTGCTGAGAACGCCAACGTTATCAACGAGGACGGCACCCGTATCTTCCGCGTCAAGAACGGCAAGAACGAGTTTGTCGACTACGACGTCACCGGCAACAAGACCGCGCGCTTCGAGACCTCCATCGGCCGCATCATCTTCAACCGCCAGTGCCTGCCCGAAGACTATGAGTTCATGAACTACAAGATGGTCAAGGGCGACGTGGCCAAGCTGGTTGCGGACTGCTGCGATCGCTATCCCGAGGCCAAGGTCGGCCCGATCCTCGACGCCATCAAGTACTCCGGCTTCCACTACGCTACCCGCGCCGGCCTTACCATCTCGGTGTGGGACGCTCTCATCCCTGCTGAGAAGCAGGAGCTGCTCGATCGCGCCCAGGCCAACGTCGACCAGATCAACGAGTACTTCGAGGAGGGCTTCATCAACGAGACGGAGCGCCACATCGAAGTCGTTAACGAGTGGACCGCTTGTACCGACAAGGTCGCAGCGCTCATGCTCGATATGTTCGACGAGGAAAACCCGCTCTACATGATGGCCGACTCCGGCGCCCGTGGTTCTAAGACCCAGCTGCGTCAGCTCGGCGGCATGCGTGGCCTGATGGCAGACATGTCCGGCGAGACGATCGACCTTCCCATTAAGGCGAACTTCCGCGAGGGCCTGCTACCGCTCGAGTACTTCATTTCGACCTACGGCGCCCGTAAGGGCCTGGTCGATACCGCATCCCACACCTCGGACTCTGGTTACCTGACCCGTCGTCTGGTCGACGTGGCCCAGGACGTCATCGTTCGCGAGGAGGACTGCGGTACGCACGAGGGCGTCACCTACAACCTCATCATCCCCGGCACCACCGACCTCAACACCGACCTCGTCGGCCGTTGCTTCATTGAGGACGTCGTGGCTCCCGATGGCACCGTGCTCTTTGAGCAGGACGGCTACATCGAGAAGGTCGCCGACATCCAGAAGATGGTCGATGCTGGCCTTAAGAAGGTCAAGCTTCGCGCGCTGCTCACCTGCCGCTCCAAGTACGGCGTGTGCCAGAAGTGCTACGGCTGGGATCTTTCTACCCGTCGTCCGGTCGCCATCGGTACCGCGGTCGGCATTATTGCCGCCCAGTCCATCGGCGAGCCCGGTACGCAGCTTACGATGCGTACCATTCACTCCGGCGGCGTCGCTGGCGTCGACGATATTACGCAGGGTCTGCCTACGGTCAGCCGTATGTTCGATATCGTCGGCAACGTCAACGAGAAGATTCTGGGTCGCGAGGCCGAGCTGGCTCCGTACTCCGGCCACCTCTCGATTAAGCCCGAGAAGTCCGAGTACGTGCTGACGCTCACCGATTCCGAGGATCACACCCGTGTCCTCGACGAGCGTCGCGTCCCCGCTTCGGTGCGCTTTATGCCCGAGATCGAGGACGGCTGCGAGGTTCGCGCCGGCGACCAGATCACCAAGGGCTTCGTCAACTTCCGCAACCTGCGCAAGCTGACCGACATCGAGTCGACGATGCACACCTTTGTTGAGAGCGTCAAGGACGTCTACACCAGCCAGGGCGTCGACCTGAACGACAAGCACATCGAGGTGCTCGCACGTCAGATGCTGCGTCGCGTTCAGATCACCAACCCCGGCGACTCTAAGTACCTGCTTGGTCAGTACGTCGACCGCTACGAGTTCGCCGACGAGGTCGAGCGCGTTGCCCGTCTGGGCGGTCAGGCTCCCGTGGCCGAGCCCGTCATCCTGGGTACGCTCAAGGTCGCGTCCAACATCGACTCCTGGCTGTCGAGCGCTTCGTTCATCCGTACCGCTGGCGTCCTTACCGAGGCTGCCATCGAGGGCAAGGTTGACCACCTGCTCGACCTTAAGTCCAACGTCATCGTCGGTAAGAAGATCCCGGCTGGTACTGGCCTCAAGCCGTACGCCAACGCCAAGCTGACGTATCGCACGGCCGACGGCTACGTGGACATCGACGGCCCGGCTTCGCCCAACGCCAAGTCGCTGCCCGAGTGGGCTCCCGTGGAGCTCAAGGACCTGGACGAGCAGCTCCCGCAGCAGCTCGACTGGGCCGGCTACGACGAGTTCGGTGGTGCTGACGGTTCGTTCACCCGCAACGGCCACACCATCTCCGCCGAGAAGGCTCGCCTGTACCTGTTCGACGACCTGGGCGTGTCGCAGCGCTGGACCAACAAGTTCAGCGAGGTCGGCATCGAGACGGTTGGCGACCTGGTTGGCAAGTCCGAGGAGGATCTGCTGCGCATCGATGGCATCGGTGCCAAGGCGATCGAGGAGCTCCGTGACGGCCTCGAGGCCCACGACTTGCTCTACATCCTCGAGAACAACGACGACGTTGCCGACGAGGAAGACCTCTCGCAGCTGCTGCAGATGGTCTTTAGCCCCGACGGTCCGGACGATATCCTGCTGGGTACCTCCGCTCCGACGCATCACGCCGACGCCGACGAGGAGCTCCTGGGCGCCCCGATCGACGACAAGAAGGCTCCCGCCAACGGCGCGATCAACGAGGACATGGCTTCTCTCGATGAGCTGCTCAACCAGCTCGTGGACACCGACGACGCCGAAGAGGCCAAGGACAACGACGAGGAGTAATTTCCTAGTACGTTAACCGCCCTTCCAAAGACCCGTTTCCCAACAGGGAAGCGGGTCTTTTTTTGAAGAGAACCTGCCAAAAAGGGACAGGTTTATTTTGGTAGGTTTTTCCTGCTTGAATTTGAAACAATTCGTCCGGCCAGAGCGTATCTATGGTGAGGGCCTCATCGATAATCATTAACGTCACCGGGAGGTGATTATGGAAGAACAAGCATTTAGACAGGCGGTCGAAGACCACCGGGATGTCGTGTTTCGGATCGCGTTGACGTACCTGCGCGATCGTGCCGATGCCGACGATATTGCCCAAGATGTCTTTCTTAAGTTGCTTAAAAGCGATGGACACTTTGAAAGTTGGGAACATCTTCGCCGTTGGCTTATCCGGGTCACGATCAATGAATGTAAATCGCTCTTTCGAAAGCCATGGAGGCGTGTAGAGGATATTGAGAACCTGGCCGATTCGCTTTCGGCGGCGCAGGATGAGACCAAGGCGGTCCTGTCAGACGTTATGCGACTTCCGGAGCGATTCCGTGTCCCCATCGTGCTCTATTACTATCTGGGCTTTTCGACCTCAGAGATTGCCGAGTTGTTGCATGTACCAGCCGCGACCGTTCGAACGCGTTTAGCTCGCGGTCGATCGAAGCTCAAATTCATCCTAGAGGAGGGCGACCGTGAAATCCAATCAAATCAAGCAGGCCTTCGAGTCCGTCCAAGCCGATAGCGATCTTGCTGACCGTGTTCTTTATGCCGCTGCTGGTGAGCCGCTTCGCCGAAAGGGTCACGCGAAGCCTCTGTATGTTGCCGTGATCGGATGCCTTGCCGGAGTGCTGGCGACCGGAGGGGTCGCCTACGCCGTCGTCAATTCCGGTTATTTTGCCTCTGCCTGGGGAAACCATGGCAACGGAGAGTCCATTACCTGGACCAACGGTGGCTCATCGGGGACTAAATACACCTACACCAGAGAGTTTGGTGATGGCATCGCGCCCCAGAGCCTGGAGGGTTCAGTACAGAAGGTCAATCTGTCCGTCGAGGGTAACGGCTATACACTCGACATTCATGATATGGCTATCGATAAAAACGGTTGCGGTGCCGTGACGTTTACGTTGTCCAATCCAAATGGTGTTAACTACTACAAGCCGGCAGCAGAGACAGGCGAACTTGTTCTCTATGGTGAAGAAGAACAAGGCATCGGCACGCCCAGCATGAACTTCGGCGAGGAATGGGCTGATACACGCTGCACCATTGATAAGGACACATCAAGCGACACGGTCATTAATGGCACGATGTACTTTGCTTCTATGGATCGCGAGCGAGGTTTTCAACATGCGGTCACCTGGAATATCTCGTGGACCGAGGGCGAAGGCGAGGATGCGAAGCCGTTCGAGGCATCGACGCCCGAGTTTAGCGTTGGAGCGTACGTCGATACAAAGGAACTCCACTCCGATGACTCGCCTCTTGAGATTAGCCCGTTTTCCATCCAGACGCACATCGATGATTTGGGCTATGAAGCAGTTGAAAATAAGCTGACCGTCAGCTACAAGGATGGATCGGAGCAGATTATCGAAGATGACGACGCAGGGGTGTTCAACTTATATTTTTCTTATGCGCGCAATAGCGGAGAGAACATCTGGGTGCCAACGAAGTTGATTGATGTCGACCAAGTGGTCTCGGTAACCCTCGAGGGCACGAGATACACATCAACAGGAGAGACCGAAACAGAAGTACCCTTTACCATCGTCTATTCGTAAGGTCTGGGCCGCTTCCCAAGAGGGGAAGCGGCCTATTTTGCGTTAAATGGGCGGTTATTGTTTCCCCAGATAAAACCGACCAAAATAAACCTGTCCCTATTTAGCAGGTAACGTTGCCCCGACGAGCACGTCGGATTCCCGGCCCGGGCGGCGCAGGGGTTAAGTTTGTCGCGAGTTCCGCACGAGCCGGAGGCCACTTAATGTGGCCTCCGTGCGAGCCAGGACT
>CABUXM010000076.1 GCA_902495545.1 uncultured Collinsella sp.
CGAGCTGCGCGAGACGTCCAATAAGCTCAAGAAGGCGCTCACCGGTGGCTCTTCCGATGCGATCTCCAGCGCCATCGACGGCGCTGTCGAGCTGAATGGCTACAAGCTCGTCGTTGCTGAGCTCCAGGGCCTTGAGGCTGCCGACCTGCGCAACGTATGGGATACCGTGCACCAGAAGGTCGCCGGCCCTGTCGCTTGTGTCATCGCCAGCGTGACTGAGAAGGGCACTCCGGCCCTGCTCGCTGCCGGCTCCGATGACGCCGTCAAGGCCGGGTTCCACGCCGGTAACGTGATCAAGCAGATCGCGGGTCTGGTTGACGGTCGCGGTGGTGGCCGTCCCAACATGGCCCAGGCCGGTGGCAAGAATGCCGCCGGCATCGCCGATGCCCTCGCGGCCGCCAAGACCGCGCTCGGCGCCTAAGTAGTCGCTGTGGTCGCGCTCGCGCTTGACATAGGGGAGACTAGGATTGGCATCGCCGTCTCGAGCCGTGATGGCAAGATGGCGATGCCCGTCAAGGTGCTCCCTGCCGCCGAGGTCACCGGTATGGCCAAGACGTTCCGCTACCTGGTCGAGGACTATGAGCCCGACATCCTGGTGAGCGGACGTCCCTTGACCATGGCCGGCGAGCCCGGCCCCCAGGCTGAGCGCGTTGCCGCCGTGGCGCAAAAGATCGCCGACGAGCTCGATCTTCCGCTGGAGTTTGAGGACGAGCGCCTGTCCTCGCAAGAGGCCAAGCGCATCCTGCGCGAGCAGGGACTCAACGAAAAGCAGATGAGGGGCAAGATCGACATGATCGCCGCCAGCCTGTTCTTGCAGACGTGGCTCGATCGCAAAAACGAGGAGGTTTCGCATGCCTAGTGCTTTCGATCCGCGTCAGCCGAATCGTACACGGCAGCCTGCGCCGCGCCCTGTACCGTCCGGTCAGCGTCCGATACAGCCGACACAGCGCGCGGCCCAACCTGCCGCACGTTCGGCGCAGCCCTCCTCCCGCCCCGTGCAGTCCACTCAGCGTCCGGGCCAGCAGCCTGCTAGTTGTCCTGCCCAGCAGTCCGCCGCTCGTGCGGCCCAGCCCGCAGGCGGCGCCCGCTTTAAGCAGCAGACACCTACCCAGCGCGCGCAGGCCCCTCAATCGCACGCGCATCATGCACGCGGCTCGCATGGCGTGGCTCCGGCCGCGCGTTCGAGCTATAACACGTATGCTCGACGCGGCACCCAAAAGAAAAGCTCGCCGGTGCCTATGATTATCGGCGCTGTGGTTACGGTGATCGTTCTCGCTGCTATTGCCTTCTTCGCCGTACCGGCCGTCAAGGGCTTGCTTGGCGGGGAGGACGCAAACGTCACCGCTGGCCAGCAGGTTACCGTTACGATTCCCGAGGGCGCCTCGGGCGACACGATCGCCTCGATTCTCTCCGAGAACCATATTGTTGAGAATCCCAAGGATTACTACGCGGCGGTCAAAAAGCTTAACGCGGATATGTCGCTTAAGCCTGGCACTTACTCGTTTACGACCCTAATGGATGCGACCAAGGTTGTCCAGCAGCTCATGGAGGGGCCCAATGCCGGCTCCGATGCACTGACAATCCCCGAGGGCCTGACGGATGACCAGGTTGCGGACCGCGTGGCCCAGGCGTACGACAGCATCTCCAAAGAGGACTTCCTCAACCAGGCGAAAGCCAGTAATTATGTGAACGACTATCCGTTCCTCAAAGGCGCTGCGAACGATTCGCTCGAGGGTTTCCTGTTCCCCAAGACTTATTCGCTGGGCAAGAAACCGAGCGCCGACGACGTCATCCGTGCCATGCTTGATCAGTTCAATACCGAGTACAAGTCGCTCGATTTTGCCGGTTGCGAGGCCAAGATCAAGAAGCGCTACGGCGTGGAGATGTCCGATTACGACATCATCAATCTCGCTTCCATCGTTGAGCGCGAGGGCCTCAACGCCGAGCAGCGCGCGCATGTCGCCTCGGTGTTTTACAACCGTCTTGCCGGCAAGCTCGACGGTCTTCGCTACCTCAATAGCGATGCGACCATGATGTATGTCACCGGCGGCGAGGTTACCGCCGACGACCTGCAGAGCGATAGTCCATACAACACCTATAAGCATGAAGGGCTGCCGCCCACGCCCATCTGCTCTCCGTCGCTCGAGGCGCTCAAGGCAACCCTTGAGCCCACCGACTCCGATGACCTGTATTTCTACATTACGCAGGACGAGGAGTATTTTTCTCAGACCTACGAAGAGCACCAACAGTCTTGGAATTAAACATGAGGATTTTTAGCCCCAAACGATATGTTGCCTCGGTCGACCGCATCGACCTCGATACCCTTTGGGCCGACGGCAAGCGCGCCATTTTGCTCGACCGCGATAACACCCTGGTGCCGCGTGACACCGAGCAGGTTCCCGCTGCCGTCTCGGCTTGGCTCGACGCCGCTCGCTCTAAGGGCTTTAAGCTGTGTATGGTGTCGAACAACTGGCATCGCGACCAGGTCATGAGCTCCGCACGCGAGCTGGGTCTTGAGGCCATCAGCCATGCCATGAAGCCCGCGCCGTTTGCTCTCAAGGCTGGACTTAAGCGCCTAGGTGCCACGGCCGATGAGGCCGTGCTGATCGGTGATCAGCTGTACACGGACGTCTGGAGCGGCAACTTTGCCGGTGTCGACACGATCTTGGTAAAGCCGCAGGCAACTCAGGACCTGTGGTATACGCAGATCTTCCGTATCTTTGAACGCCGGGCCCTGCGCGACCTTCCCTGCGAGGAATAGGTTTCGTCATGTCCCAGCACACCAAGCACGGCTGCGACCATATCTTCTTTATCGGATTTTTGGGTGCGGGTAAATCGACGCTCGCGCGCAACGTGGGCACCATGTTCAAGCGTCGGTTTATTGATACCGACCGCCTGGTCGTGCGTCGTTGCGGCAAATCGGTTACCGAGATTTTTGAGACCGAGGGCGAGGAGCGTTTTCGCGAGCTCGAAACCTCGGCGCTCCGTTCGCTCCAAAGCGAGCGCAGCCTGCTGGTTTCGTGCGGTGGTGGCATTGTCGAGACCCCAGTCAATATCGAGCTCATGCACCAGATGGGTACCTGTGTGTATCTCGAGGGTGACTTTGAGGATTCGATGCGCCAGATTCGCCGCTCCGACACGCGTCCCGATTTCCGCTCGCCTGAGCATGCGGCGCGACTGTTCGAGCATCGACGACCGCTGTATCGCCAGGCGGCCGATATCACCCTCGATATTCGCAATAAGTCCTTTGAGGACGTTTCCTATGTTTGTGCCGAGATTCTTTTGGAGCGTGGACTGCTATGATTCGCCGTCAACTCATCAATTTCCAAAACCGCAGCGTCGATGTTCGCGTCGGCTTTGACGCGTTTAGCGAGCTGTCGCGTATGTTTGCCTCGGTCGTGGGCAAACCAAAGCGCGCGATGGTTGTCTGGAACAGCGCTGTGTCCGATCGCTTTGGCGAGATCGTTGAGCACGCACTGGTCGATGCCGGCTTTGCTGTGTCGGAGCTTTCGCTTGAGGTTTCGCCCGCCGGCACGACCTTGGCTGACGCCGATGCCGTCTTTGGCGCTCTGTCGGCTAACGGTATTACCTGCGACGATCTGATTGTCGCCGTCGGTGACGCTTCGATGTGCTCTGTTGTCGCCTGGTGCGCCAATCAGTGGTGCGGACGCACGGAGTGCGCTCTGCTGCCGACGACCTTCGATGCTATGCTAACCGCTGCCACGACCATGGAGCCGTTGGTTGCCTCGGCGACCAATGCGCTTCCCGCCATCGCGATTCGTCCCGAGCCCGGACTGGTCGTGTGCAATCTGGACCTTGTTCGCGAGGCCAACCCCGAGGACCTTAAGCTTGGCTATGCGGTGCTCGTGGGCACTATGCTCTCGAGCAGCAAGTCGCGCTGGAACCAGTTCTCCGAGATGGTTCCCGAGATTCTTGCCGGTGAGGAGGTCGCGCTCGTCAATGCCGTGCAGTGGTCCCAGACCGCGCGCAAAGACGTGCTCATGGCCACAAATCCCAGTGCTCGCCATGCGCTCGATTTTGGCAAGACGGGGGAGCGCACCCTTCGCGCCTGTTTGGGCGATACTACGGCACGCGTCCCCGCATACCAGCTGCTTTCCGAGGGCATGCGCTTTGAGGCACGCCTAGCACATGATGCCTGCGACTTCGATATCGACTATGTGTTTGAGGTCGATGACTGCCTGGAGGACTTCGGCATCGAGGAGCTTGCCTTCGACCTGGAGCCCACCGTGTTTATCGAGGAGTTCCGCAAGCAGCAGTTCGTACGCTCCAATCGCACGATGTTGCCGCTGCCCGCGGCACTTGGCGCCATTCGTCTTAACGCCGTGGACGACGATGTGCTCGAGCGCCATGCGCAGGCGTATTTGGCTTCTCGCAAGGAACTTCTCTAACTTTATTGACATCCATCGTCTTTCGTATCATTTTGAGGAACGGGTTTCAATCGGTTGCGGATCGTTTGCGGTTCCGTGCGCTGATTGAGCCCGTCCCGCTTTTATTGAGGACATTAAGAAAGGAATCTGCATGTCTGAGTTTGCTGCCGGTCCTGCCGGTCGTATCGAGCGTGTCCGTACCCTGATGGTCGAGCGCGGCTACGATGCTATCGTGGTGCGCGACGAGGCCAATCTCCGTTGGCTCACGGGCGTGAAGGGCGTCTTCGACTACACTTTCGAGTTCCCGCACGCCGCGTTTATTACGGCCGATCAGTGCCTGTTCCACACCGACTCGCGCTATTTCAACAGCTTTGAGGAGAACACGCCCGCCGGCAGCCCCTGGGTCTACGACATGGACGAGGGCACCATTCCCGGCTGGGTCGCCGGCAAGATCGCGGTCAACAAGTGCCGCGTCTGCGCCGTCGAGGATGACATGCAGATTAACTTCTACCAAGGTATCCAGCGTGGTCTGGAGGACCGCTCTGTCGCCTGCATGCTGCCGCTGATGCACGACGACATCCGCAAGATGCGTGCCATCAAGGATGCCGAGGAGATTGAGCTCATGCGCCATGCGCAGTCGATCACCGATGCCGCCTTCCAACACATGCTCGGCTTTATTAAACCCGGCATGACCGAGAAGCAGGTCCGCAACGAGCTTGAGAACTTTATGTTCGCCAACGGTGCCGACAGCCTGGCCTTTGGCTCCATCGTCGCGAGCGGTCCCAACACCGCTAACCCGCATGCCGTCCCGAGCGACCGTGTGATTGAGAAGGGCGACTTTGTCCTGATGGATTATGGCGCGGGCTACTGCGATTATCGTTCCGACATGACGCGCACTGTCGTGATGGGCGAGCCCACCCAGGAGCAGCTCGACCTGTACGCGCTCGTGCGCCGTACGCACGAGGAGTGCGTTGCCGCTATCCATCCTGGCGTCGAGGGCAACGACATTTTCAAGCTTTCCAAGAAGATCATCGGCGATGCCGGCTATGGCGATTACTACAACCATGGTCTGGGCCACGGCGTGGGCATCGACATCCACGAGCTGCCCAACTTCAACCGCAGCAAGAACATCATCGAGGGCGGCTCGGTTATTACCATGGAGCCCGGCGTGTACCTGCCCGGCGTGGGCGGCGTGCGCCTGGAGGACTACGGCGTCGTCACCGAGAACGGCTATGAGCCCTTCACTAAGACCCCGCACGACCTGCACGTCATCGATTGCTAATCTACTCCGATAGATTTTAGGGCTTGCCCCAATAATCAACTTTGGAGGCGGGGCGCCCGAAATGATTCGGGCGCCCCGCGTTCTCTTTTTATGCGCTCGCTGCAGCCGCCGTCTTCAAGTGTATAATTTCGCTCGTATGTAATTTAGACGCTTGTGCGTCTCGCCAATAACAAGAAAGGTCGCTATGCCTACTATCTCTACCGCCGACTTCAAGAACGGCCTCGGTCTCCGCATTAAGGACAAGGTCTACACCATCGTCGAGTTCCAGCACGTCAAGCCGGGCAAGGGCGGCGCTTTCGTGCGCTACAAGACCCGCGACATCAAGAGCGGCCGCGTCGTCGAGAACACCTGCAACGCCGGCACCAAGTTCGAGAGCGTCATGCTCACCACCCGTGAGTTCCAGTACCTCTACAACGACGGCGCTGACTACATCTTCATGGACAACGAGTCTTACGAGCAGGTTCCCGTTCCCGAGGACATGGTGGGCGAGAACGCCAAGTGGCTGCGCGAGAACGACACCTGCCAGCTGCTCTTCGCCGACGACGAGCTCATGGGCGTGACCCCGCCGATGTTCATCGAGACCACCATCGTTCAGACCGACCCGGGCTTCAAGGGCGACACCGTCCAGGGTTCCACCAAGCCGGCCACCATCGACACCGGCGCCGTCATCCAGGTCCCCATGTACCTCAACGAGGGCGAGGTCATCAAGGTTGACACCCGCGACGGCAAGTTCGTCTCCCGCGTCTAGCAACCAACTCTTCTAGGAGGACTCATGCCCCAGGAAATCAAGATTGACGGCATCGGCATTTCGCCCGATGTTCTGACCGCCATCGTCTCGCGCGCCGTCACGGATGTCGAGGGCATCGCCTCCGTGGGCGTCAAGGACCTTGCCACCAACCTTGTCTCCATGATGCTTTCGTCCAAGGCCCCGGCTTCCGAGCCGGCGGTCGAGGCCGAGGTCGTCGGCGACAAGCTCGCACTCACCGTGCGTGTCGTGGTGTTCTTTGGCTATCCGTTCAAGAAACTCGCCGAGGCCGTTCGCGCCGCCGTGGTCGCCGCCATCGATGCCCAGGTGGGCGTTGAGGTCGAGCGTGTTGACGTTTGCATCGACGGCCTCGTTTTCCCCAAGGAGTAACCTTTGAGCCTTAAGGTTTATCGCGGGCGTACGCTTGCCCGCAGTCAGGCACTGCAGCTGCTGTTCCAGGCCGAGGCCACGGACAGCCCGCTCGAGCGCGTCCTCGAGGGTGATTTCCTGATCTCGAAGGGTCCCCTCGACCCCTATGCGTTGGAGCTGTGCCGCGGTGCCTACGAGCATATCGACCGCATCGACTGCGCTCTGCGATCCGTTGCCAAGAACTGGGATCTTATGCGCATGCCCGGCGCCGACCGCAATCTGCTGCGTATCGCTGTTTACGAGATGCGTTTCCTCACCGACGAGGAGGTCTCGGACGCCATCGTGATCAACGAGGCTGTCGAGCTTGCCAAGGCCTATGGCACCGACCAGTCCGCATCGTTCGTCAACGGCGTGCTGGGCAAGATCGCTCGCAGCGAGGAGCTGCCGGGCGAGGGTCTGTACCAGGAGCTGCTGGCCGAAGATCGCGCTCGCGAGGAGGCGCAGGCTGCCGAGGCTGCCGCCAAGGTTGCGGTTGCTCAGGCTGAGGCTGGCGTGCTGGCCGAGGATGCGGACGCCGCCGAGGCTGACATCGACTCCGTCGAGGAGTAGCCATGCCTGAGGGTTCTGTCCGTAACTTTGATGAGATTTCGGACCGTCTGGATCAGATCATCGCTACCGTTCGCTCCAAGGATACCTCCTTGGAGCGTTCGCTCGATTTGTTTGACGAAGCGATTGAGCTGGGCTCCCGCGCGGTCGATATGGTCGACAAGTTTGAGTTGACGCCGCGTGAGGCCGACAAGCTCGAGCAGGAATACGATGACGATGCGGCAAACGAATCTCAGGATAGCTAGGCCGCATCTCCGGATACGAATGGTTGATGGCATTCATGAAACGCGTGCGTCTTGATGACGAACTGATTTCACAGGGCATCTGCGCCGATCGCGCGGATGCCCTTCGCACTCTTATGGCCGGCTTGGTCTCGAGTGGCGGTGAGCGCTTGACTTCGCCGGGCCTTAAGGTGATCCCGGGGCTGCCGCTGCATGTGAAGGGGCGCATTCCCTATGTTGGCCGCGGCGGTCTTAAGCTCGAAGGCGCGCTTGATGCGTTTGGCATCAATCCGACGGGCCTTGCCTGTCTGGATGTGGGCTGCTCTACCGGCGGCTTTACCGATTGTCTGCTCAAGCGCGGAGCTGCGACCGTTGTCTCGGTGGACGTGGGTCGCGCCCAGTTCGATTGGTCGTTGCGCCAGGACGATCGCGTGACGCTGCATGAGCGCACAAACGTGACGCAGCTGCCTGAGCTTGGCTATGCCGGCACTATCGACCTGGCTGTGTGTGATGTCTCGTTTACCAGCATCGCGAACATTATCGATGCGGTACTGGCGTGCCTGGCGCCTACGGGTGCATTCTGTACGCTCGTAAAGCCGCAGTTTGAGGCTCCGGCGGCGCTGGTGGGCGAGGGCGGCATTGTGACCGATCCCGCCGTGCGCCGCGATACACTCGTGGCGGCGGTTGAACTCTTTGCTGCCAAGGGCCTGTTCCCGGTCGATGTGTGCGTGTCGCCCATTCATGGTGCCAAGGGCAACGTTGAGTTTTTCCTGTACGGCACGAGATTTGACCCCGGCGATCGCTCGCAAGACGAGCTGCAATCCCAGGTATCGGTTATGAGCGAGAAAGCTGCAACGCTATGAAGGTCTTTCTGGTTCCCAATTACTACAAGCAAGAGGCGGTCGAGAGCGGCCTGATGCTCGAACTTTGGCTGACGCGCCAGGGCTATGAGGTCGCATGGGCTGCCGACCAGCGATCGAAGATTCAAAGCACGCCTGATATTGACGGCTCCGATCTGGTCATTACGCTCGGCGGCGACGGCACGTTGCTGCGCGCTGCCCGCATCCTCAACCATCGCGAGATTCCTATCCTCGGTCTTTCCTATGGTCACCTGGGCTTTTTAACTGCTGCGAGCCCCGAGGAGCGCGACATTCTGCAGGTCGTGAGCGACGCCCTTTCCGGCGAGCTGCACGTGAGCCGTCGCGCCACCATCGCCGCGGATATCGTGTCCGTGCGCGAAGACGGTACGAAGGATGTCGTGCGCACCTTCGCCCTCAACGACATGGCGCTTACCCGCGGTCCGTTGTCCGATATGGTCGAGTTCGACATCACGGTGTCCGGTCACCATATCGACCGACTGCGTGGCGACGGCGTGGTCGTGTCCACGGCGACTGGTTCTACGGGTTACGCGCTCAGTGCCGGTGGCCCCATCGTGAGCCCCGACTATACGGGCATGGTCTGCGTACCCATTGCGCCGCACACCATTCAGGCTCGTGCCTTTTTGACCTCGCCGAGTGATGTCGTCGAAATCTTTATGTCCGATGATCGCCCGAGCGTTCCGGCGATCGCTATCGATGGACAGTTTATTACCTGCGATGGCACCGTTGAGAGCGTGGCGGTGCGCCGCGGGCCCGGAGATGTGTTGCTGCTGGATTACGGCCCCGAGAGCTTCTATAACTCGGTGAGCCGCGTATTCTACGGAGTCCGTCATGATCGATGAGCTGCAGGTTTCTAACATTGCACTCATTCGCGAGGCGACGTTGGTGCCGAGTGCCGGCCTGACTGTCCTGACCGGCGAGACCGGTGCCGGCAAGACCGCGCTGCTCTCGGCCCTCAAACTTATTTTGGGCGAGCGCGCGGATTCGTCGACGGTGCGCGAGGGCGAGGCGCTCGCGAGCGTCGAGGCACGACTCTTCGACGGGCCGCACGACACGGAGGGTTTTACCGTGCAGCGCAGCCTTTCTGCCGAGGGCCGCAGCCGCGTGAAGATTGACGGGCGCATCGCCAGTGTGCGCGAGCTTTCGGAGCGCGTCGGCGTGATGATGGATCTGTGCGGCCAGCACGAGCACCAGCGCCTCCTCGACCCGGCGCATCACGTTGCGATGGTCGATGCGTGGGCGGGACGCTCTGCGCTCGAGGCGCTTGATGCGTACCGCGCCTGCTTTAAGGCATCGCGCGCTGTCGCCAAGGAGGTTCGACGTGTTGAAGAGGCCTCGCGTGCGCAGGGGAGCCGCGTCGAGGAGGCGCGCTTTGCCCTCGAGCGCATCGGCGAGGTCGACCCCAAACCGGGCGAGTATGAGGAACTCGAGGAACTGCTGCCGCGCTCCGAACATGCCGAGGTACTGGTTGCCACAGCTAACGATGCCCATGCATCGCTTGCCTCCGAAGGGGGAGCGCTCGACGCCGTGAACAGCGCCGTGGCAGAACTTTCCCGCATGGCTACCGTCGATCGC
>CABUXM010000077.1 GCA_902495545.1 uncultured Collinsella sp.
GGCCACCGTCGGCAGCGCCAGAGGTGGACTCGACGAAGGTGGTGATGGAGGAGACGCCCATAAAGCCACCGGCGGCAGCGGCCACGGAGTCAACGACCAGGATGGGGCGGATGTCCTCGACATTGCCGTCCTCGGTTAGGAACTCGCCCTGCTTGGCGACGGCCATGGCGGTGCCCATGGTGTCAAAGAAGTCACTCATGAGCAGCGAGAAGGCAACGACGAGCAGCATCGGGTCGGTCAGAACCTTCACGATAGCCATGTTGCCGTCTGCGGTGCTGGCAAACGGGGCGCCAAAGGTCGAGAAGTCGAGCGGGGCGATAAGGCCCTCGGGCGCATGGGTGACGCCCAGCGGGATGCCGGCGATAACGGCGACGATGATACCGATGAGCAGCGAGCCCGGCACGTTGCGGGAGGCCAAGGCAACCGTCACGACGATGGAGATGATGCCGACGATAAAGGTGGGGGAGGAGATGTCGCCCAGACCGACGAGTGTACCGGCGCCAGCGGTGATAATGCCGGCGTCGCACAGGCCGATCATGGCGATGAACAGACCCAGGCCCACCGAGATAGCGTGGCGCAGAACCACGGGGATGGCGTCCATGATGGCCTCGCGCAGGCCGCAAAGGACGAGCAGCAAGATGACGACACCCTCGAGGAAGATGACGCTCATGGCCACGTGCCAGTCACCGCCGCACATGGTGGTGGTGATGCCCGCGATCATGGCATTGATGCCCAGACCCGACGCGCAGGCGAGCGGGCGGTTAGCGAAGATGCCCATGCAGATGGTCATGATGCCAGCGCCCAGGCAGGTGGCGCAGGCGAGCGCTCCCGCATCGATGCCGGCGCCCGAGAGCACCGCGGGGTTGACGGCGATGATGTAGGCCATCGCCAGGAATGTTGTCAGTCCAGCGCGAAGTTCGGTCCCGATTGTGGACTTGCGCTCGCTGACGTGAAATAGTTCGTCCATGCATACCCTTTCCTTGTTCGGCCCCGAGTTTAGGCCGATTGACACGAACTCACCCACTATATCGCCTTTGTGAAGTTGGTGTTCCTCACATGTTGATGTTCGGCGGTTTGTTACGGACGGGCGGTATCTTTCGCATGAAATTGTGTAGGTACCGTATACTTAAGCGGTTACAACGACCCCTATGGAGGAACGTATGATTAAAGAGCTCTGCCGCGACGAGGCTATCCTGTCCCAGCGTTGCGAGGTTGCGACTGTCGAGGACGAGTCGGTCGCTCAGGACCTGATCGATACCATCAAGTCGCTCGATGATGCCGGCTGCTTGGCTGCCAACCAGATCGGCGTCACCAAGAAGGTCTGCGTCTATCTGGACGATGCCGGCGAGCCCCACGTGCTCTACAACCCCCGTCTGGTGTTTGGCCTGGGCGCCAGTAAGATGGAGGAGAGCTGCCTGACGCACGAGGAGGTCACCAAGTCCACGCGCTATATCAAGTGCAAGGTTGCCTTTGACCAGATCGTCGACGGCAAGATGAAGGAGTGCCGCCGCGACTACGCGGGCTTTGAGGCACAGATGATCCAGCATATGATCGACCACTGCCTCGGCAAGTTGGTCTAAGGGGATCAAAGCACCGCACCTTGCCGCTCAATCGTCGCTCGCGTACCTTAAGTACGCTTCGCTCCTCTTTCGTGGCAATCTGCGGCACTTTGACCCCTTAGACGACCTGCGGGGTCAACTTGGTTGAGTTTATCCTGCTTGAATAGCCCGGGCGTGACATTGTTGTCATGTCCGGGCTTTTGTGTTTAGCGCCTTTTTGTTTGGTGACAATAACCTTAGCAGGAACGTAAAGCAAGGAGGCGCTATGTGTACGAGCATTCGATTTACCGATGATTCTGGCCACATGTATCTAGGCCGCAACCTCGACTGGAGCTTTGACTATGGCCAACAGGTTCGCGTGATGCCTCGCGGGTTTCACATTCCGTATTCGTTTATCGACGACGCGACAGCGGCACACGCGGTGATCGGTATGTGCATCGATTACAAGAACTATCCCATGTTTTTCGATTGCGGCAACGATGCGGGTCTGGCTGTGGCGGGACTCAATTTTCCAGGCTATGCCGAGTATGCCGAGGGCCCTGTCGACGGCAAGAACAATATCGCGGCCTATGAGTTTCCCCTGTGGGTGACAGCGACGTTCTCGACGGTCGATGAGGTCGAGGCCGCGCTGCGCGACACGGTGATTGTCGCCAAATCTGCCGGAGAGGGGCTGGGCGTGTCGCTGCTCCATTGGATTATCGGCGACAGCCAGCGCAGCATCGTGGTCGAGATGATGGCTGACGGCCTGCATGTATACGACGATCCGGTCGACACCCTTGCCAACCAGCCGACCTTCCCGTGGCACATGGAAAACCTGCGCACCTATATCACTGCCACAAGCGATTTTCCGCAGACGGCGACATGGCGTGGCGCCGAGCTCAAGCCCTATGGCGCGGGTGCCGGCATGCGCGGTATTCCGGGCGATTGCTATTCGCCGAGCCGTTTTGTAAAGGCGGCGTACCTCAATGCCAATTACCCGCAAAAGGAGAGCGAGACCGAAAACGTCGTCCGCATGTTCCGTTCACTCGAGGGCGTGGTGATGATTGAGGGGGCGTCCAGGATGGGCGATGGCAAGTTCGAGAAGACTATCTATACCGGATGCTTTAGCGCGCGCACGGGCAATTATTACTACGCGATGTATGGGGATCCGTCGATTCGCTACGTGAGCCTGATGGATGCCGAGGGCGCGAGCCCCGATAGGCTCGTGGTTCCCGAGCCGCGTCGTTCGTAGGTGAGAAGTCCGTCGCGATACAAAGCGGCCCTGCATCTCCCGTGAGATGCAGGGCCGCTGTCGTCGATTCGTGACGTCGCTAGAAGTTGGCGTCGTTGAGTTGTTCGCTCTCGAGGCCGTCGAGCTGTTGCTGTTCGGGCGTATCTGCGACGCTCTCGAGCAGCTCAGTGGGATCGACGTTCATGTCCCTACCGGCCTCGTTGCCGTTGACCAAGTCGTCCGAGAAGATGTCGACTTCCATTTCTTCGGCCTCTTCGATCTGAACCTCGAGCGGCACCTGGGTGCGCACGAGCTTAACGGCCGGGCGCATGCGGGCAAACAGCGGCACGTACTCGATGATGATGGCCGAGTTCTCGAGACCATACCAACGTGCCGGGCTTCCGCAGGCGCGGCGGACGGCGTACTTGATGGCCATCACGCGGTGGTCGTTGCGGTTGATGTCCGTTTCGGGGGCAAGCATCTTGCGCAGCATGCAAAAACGGAAGTCGCCCACGTTGCCGCGCGTCTCGTAGATGGAGTAGGTGTGGTGCTGCGGCGGCAGCTCGCCCGATGCCATCAGGTCGCCAACAATCTGGCGCAGGTAGGCGTTAACGCGCTGGTTGACCTTAAAGCCCAGGTCCAAGCGCACGCGGAACAAGAAGTCCGTGCCAAAGGTCTCAACGGAATACTCATGCGTATAGGGCTCGTCGGTAACGTGCACGTTGATGAACCAGTATGCCTTGGCGCGCTTGGGATGCTTGTCCAAGATGGAATAGAGCACGTCGCGGTCGAGCGTGAGCGGGTCGGGACTGTTGGTGAGGAACACCAGGTTGTCGGCGAGCACGGGGTAGGTCTCGTCGTTACGCAGGCGGTTGAGCTGATCGATGTACTTGGGGACGGGCAGCAGAATCGTCTGCGTGCGCTCGATGGCGGTGCCGCGGCGCCACACATACATAAGGCCAAACAGCAGCGAGGCCAAGAAGATCATGACGTAACCGCCGTCAAAGAACATGGTGAGGCACGAGGCGAAGAAGCACAGCTCAATGGCGCCGAAGAGCAGGGCGAAGACGCAGGCGCCCAGCTTGTGCTTAAGAATGCCGGCGATATAGCTCGTCAGCAGCGTGGTGGTCATAAGCATGGTCACGGTAATGGCGAGGCCATAGGCGCTCTCCATGCGCTCGGAGTTCTGGAACAGCAGCACGATGAAGATGCAGCCGATCCACATGATGTTGTTGACGAGCGGAATATAGAGCTGGCCCTTGGTGTCGCTGGGGTAGTGGATGCGCAGGTGCGGCATAAGGTTGAGGCGCGTTGCCTCGGATACCAGCGAGAACGAGCCGGTGATGAGCGCCTGTGAGGCGATGATGGCCGCCACGGCCGAAAGCACGATGGCAAAGGGGCGCAGGGGCTCGGGGAGCATCATATAGAACGGGTTGACGATATCCATCGCGAGCATCTGGGGGTTGTAGTTATTGGCGAGCAGCCAAGCGCCTTGACCCAGATAGTTGAGGATAAGGGCCGCCTTAACAAACGGCCAGGATGCATAGATGTTGGCCTTGCCCACATGACCCATGTCCGAGTAGAGCGCCTCGGCACCGGTTGTCGACAGGAAGACAAAGCCGAGCACCATGATGCCCGAGTGGTTGATGGGCGAGAACAGGAACATGATGCCGCGGATGGGGTTGAGCGCGCGCAGGATGGACAGGTTGCCGAGCATGTTGAACAGGCCGGCGCCTGCCAGGAACAGGAACCACAGCGTCATGAGCGGGCCGAACAGCTTGCCGATCGACGAGGTACCGGCGCGCTGCATGGCAAATAGGCCGCAGATAATGATGATGGTAATAATGATGACGTTGGTTTGCCCGTCACCCAAAAGCGCGTGACCCCACTCGATGGTGCGCAGGCCCTCGATGGCCGTGGTAACCGTGACGGCGGGGGTGAGGATGCCGTCGGCGAGCAGCGCCGCGCCGCCGATCATGGCGGGGAGAATCAGCCATGGCGCCACCTTGCGCACGAGACTGAACAGGGCGAAGATGCCGCCTTCGTTGTGGTTGTCGGCCTTCATGGCGATCAGCACGTACTTGACCGTGGTCACGAGCGTCATGGTCCAGATAACGAGTGAAAGCGCGCCCAGGATCATGTCCTCGCTGACGGTTCCGATGCCGCCGTTGTTGGCGACGATTGACTTCATGGTGTACATGGGGCTCGTGCCGATGTCGCCGTAGACGACGCCGAGCGTTACGAGCAACATGCCAGCGGAGAGGGGGATGGCGCCATGCCCGCCCTGACTATGCTGGTCTTGGAGGCTTGCCTCCAGCTTGTTGTGTGCCACGTGGACTCCCTTGGACATCTGGCCTCTGCAAAGAGCAGTAGACCTTTATGCCATCTTTATACATTTAAGAGCAGTTTGGCACATCGGGGTGTTTTAGACAATAATCCCCAGCTGGGGATTATTCATGTACGTAGGTAGCATTTCAAAACAGGGGCGTATCCGCTGTATGGTTTGCTGCAGTGTGTCAACCGCGGATGCACCCCTGCTTTGAACTGAAGAGGGGCGTTTAGGCGCGTACTGCCTGGGCGATACCGGCCTTGGCGCTTGCGCGCTTACCGGCGAGTTCGCAAAAGATCGCACCGCCGATGATGAGCGCGGCGCCCATCAGGCGGACCGGTGTTATGGCTTCGCCCAAAAGGACGGCGGAGAACACAACCGCCGAAAGGGGCTCAAGATAGCCGACGACCGCGACGGTCTGTACGGGTAGTTTCGCGACGGCGCTAAAGTAGAACAGGCACCCGATTCCGGTGTTGACGACGCCGAGCATGGCGACGGCGCGCCAATTGATGCTTGCGGCGATGCCGGGGGAGAAGAACGAGGGGGCGCCTTGGGTGACGAGAGCGAGGATCAAGGCGGTCACAAAGGCGGAACTCACCTGGAGTGCGGAATTCTCGAGGCCTTCGATGTGCGGCGCGCCCTTGCTGGCGATGACCATCAACGCATAGCAAAATGCCGAGGCGATTCCGCAAGCGATACCAGCAATGGGCATATTGTCGCCTAGACCTTGCGCTGCAATGAGAAAAGCACCGCAAGCAACGGCGATGAAGCCGGCGATTTTGCCACCGGTCAGCTTTTCGCCAAAGATGAGCGGGGAGAGCGCCATGACAATGATGGGGCCGCAGTAGTACAGCAGCGAGGATACGCCGACGCCGATCGTCTGGTAGGCGCGGAATAGAAAAATCCAGCTGGCGCCCAGCGCGGCTCCCGAGAGGAGGAGGGCTGCGGCTTCGCGGGGGCGAGATGGCGCCTGCAACTTATGGCGTTGGGTGATGGCGAGGATGGTGACAAGCGAGAGTGCGCCCAAAAACGTGCGTAGTAGCACGATATCGGAGCTCGGCAGCGCGATGGCAGCGGCGATGATGCCGTTGGAGCCAAACAATAGCAATGCTGCTAAGTACGTAAACAGTCCGTTGTTCATGCGCTGACATCCCCTCTATATCCGAGCATCTTCACTATGGGTGAACTGGCTTTAGAAGAAAAGCGAATATAATGCATGGCTGACATGACAAAAGCTCATGCAAAGGTGGAGGGGTGCCGTGGAAACGAATATTCAAAAGATGCAGGTGCTGCTCGAGACAGTGCGCGCCGGAAGCTTTACGCGCGCCGCCGAGCGCCTGAGCTATTCGCAATCGGGCGTGAGCCGCATGGTGGCCGATCTTGAGGCCGATTGGGGCTTTAAGGTGCTCGACCGCAGTCGCGAGGGTGTGGTTCTTTCTGCTGACGGGCGGCAGGTCATGCCGGCTGTCGAGGCGCTCTGCGAGGAATTCGTTCGCTTGCAGCGACGCGTGGATGAGATGCGTGGGCTCATGCGCGGCAAAATCTGCATCGGTACGTTTTCGAGCGTGGCGACCCACGTGCTGCCGCCGGTGATTGCTCGTTTTCGTGCCGATTATCCAGACATTGATTACGAGTTGCTGATGGGCGACTATTCAGAGATTGAACAATGGGTGGCAGAGGGCCGCTGCGATCTGGGCTTTATCCCGCATGAGCCCCGAGAAAATGGCATGACGTCGCGGTCTTTGGTGCGCGACGAGTTGATGGCGGTAGTGCCGGCAGACTCTTTGCTTGCCACTGAAGAGGTCGTCTCTCTTGCCGATTTGGCCAACGAGCAGTTTATTCTGCTGGAACGCGGCACCGATGACGAGATTACGCCGCTGTTCCGTCGGGCGGGGCTGACCGTGCGCTCAAAGCTGTCGACCTGGGATGACTATGCGATTATGGCCATGGTCGAGGACGGCCTGGGCGTGAGCGTCCTTCCGGCGCTCATCTTGCGCCGCTGCCAGTTCAATGTCGCCATTCGCTCGCTCGAAGGACATCCCCATCGGCAGATCAACGCCATATATCGAACGGCCGATGTTTCACTTGCCGCCGCTCGATTCCTTGAATACCTCTAAATGAGCGCACGCCGTTGACGCTTTGGGATAAATCTCGAGGTTTGGCTCATTTTATTTTTGAAATTGAACTTTCAAATGAGGTGCCGCGCTATACTGCTTGCTAAATTGAACCCTGGTTCAATTCGTGTTCTATAAATTGAACTTTGCCAGCAAGGAGGTTCCTGTGGCCCAAGAGACGTTTAGCGATCGCCTGCGACAGACTATGTCCGATCGCGACGTTCGCCAGTCGGACGTAATCCGCGCATCGGAGATGCTCGGTAAAAAACTCGGCAAGAGTCAGATGAGCCAATATGTGAGCGGCAAGACGATTCCGCGGCGCGATGTGGCAGAGCTGCTCGCCCGTATTTTGGAGGTCGATGTTACCTGGCTGCTCGCCGGTGACGCCGACCAAGGCGAGGAATCATCTCCCCGCAACGATTCCAAGCCCGAACCCCATCCCTCAGCTCAAATTGCAAGGAGCGCCACCATGCGTACTTTTTCTAAATCAACCAAGCTCGATAACGTCCTGTATGACGTGCGCGGTCCCGTCGTCGACGAGGCCGCCCGTATGGAGGACGAGGGCGAGCGCATCCTCAAGCTCAATATCGGCAACCCGGCGCCCTTCGGTTTCCGCACGCCCGATGAGGTCATCAAGGACATGCGCCAGCAGCTGCCCGACTGCGAAGGCTATTCCAACTCGCGTGGCCTGTTCTCCGCGCGCAAGGCGATCATGCAGTATTCGCAGATCAAGGGCTTGCCCAACGTTCAGATGGAGCATATCTACACAGGCAACGGCGTATCCGAGCTCATTCAGCTTTCGATGAACGCGCTGCTCGACAATGGCGACGAGATTCTGATCCCCAGCCCCGACTATCCGCTCTGGACGGCGTGCGCAACCCTTGCCGGCGGTCATCCCGTACATTATTTGTGTGATGAGCAAGCGGATTGGTATCCCGACCTGGAGGATATGGAGTCCAAGATCACGAGCGCGACCAAAGCCCTCGTCATCATCAACCCCAACAACCCCACGGGCTCGGTCTACCCGCGCGAGGTGCTCGAGGGCATCGTCGAGGTTGCGCGCAGGCACCAGCTCATGATCTTTGCCGATGAGATCTACGACCGTCTGTGCATGGACGGCTACGAGCACGTCTCGATTGCCTCGCTCGCTCCCGATCTGCCCTGCGTCACCTTTAGCGGCCTTTCCAAGTCGCACATGATTGCGGGCTATCGTATTGGCTGGATGGTGCTTTCGGGCAATCAGCGCTGCATGAGCGACTTCATCATGGGCATCAACATGCTCTCCAACATGCGCCTGTGCTCCAACGTGCCGGCTCAGTCGATCGTCCAGACGGCGCTCGGCGGCCATCAGTCGGTTAACGACTACATCCGTCCCGGCGGCCGTGTCTACGAGCAGCGCAACTTTGTGTATGAGGCGCTCAACAAGATCGACGGCATCTCGGTGGTCAAGCCGCGCGCGGCGTTCTACATCTTCCCCAAGATGGATGTGAAGAAGTTCAACATCACCGATGACGAGCAGTTTGCTCTCGACCTGCTGCACGAGAAGAAGATCCTGATCACGCGCGGCGGCGGCTTTAACTGGGCTGAGCCCGACCACTTCCGCATCGTGTACCTGCCGCGCATGGAAGTGCTCAAAGAGTCCCTCGAAGACCTCGCCGACTTCTTTGACCATTACCGCCAGGCGTAACTAGTTCCGCCGTTCTACCGAACGGCGGACCGGCCGACGCTGCGCGGGCACCAGAGCGACAACTTGTCATTCAAAGA
>CABUXM010000078.1 GCA_902495545.1 uncultured Collinsella sp.
GCGCACAGCAAGGGCTGGAAGGTCGGCGTGGTAAGCGGCGGCTTCCATGAGGTGGCCGACAAGATCGTGGCCGCCGCGGGCATCGATTTTTGCCTGGCTAACCGCCTAGAGGTCGTGGACGGCAAGCTCACCGGTAAGCTGGCGGCAGACATCGTGACCAAGGAATCCAAGCTCATCCAGCTGCTGGATTGGGCGGTTGAGTGCGGTGTCGACATGGCCCACACCGTCGCGATCGGTGACGGCGCCAACGACATCCCCATGATTCAGGCCGCGGGCACGGGCATCGCGTTTTGCGCCAAGCCCAAGACGCGCGAAGCCGCCCCGTTTGCCATCGATGAGCGCAACCTGATGCTCGCCATGGACATCATCCTGCGCGACTAGTCGATCCTTCTAACAAGAGAATCAGTCTGTCCTATAGTTTCCGAACAATTTTGTCTTAGTGTTCGGAAACATACCCTTTGAGTGCTAGACTTTGCGCCGTCGAAGGGAACATATATGGATAAGCGAGATCTTGAGCAATTGCTGAGCGATGTTGCCGGCGGAGTAGTCACCCCGGCAGTCGCCCTCACGCGCCTCCAGACGGCGCCAACCGCCGATCTGGGTTTTGCGCAGCTCGATCTTTCGCGCGGGGTGCGCCAGGGAGCCGGCGAGGTTGTCTACGGCGCCGGTAAAACCGCCGAGCAAATTGCCGCCATTATCGAAGCGCTGCGCGATGCCGGTCAGGAGCGCATCCTGGTCACGCGCCTGGACAGCGAAAAAGCAGCCCGTACCTCGGAGCTTCTCGGCAACGACATCGACCTGGGATATGCCCCGAACGCCCAGCTCGCCCTAGTGGGTGGCAAGCCCTCCCCCACCGGTAACGGACGCGTTGTCGTCGCCTGCGCCGGCACGAGCGACCTGCCCGTCGCCGAAGAGGCGGCACTGACGGCCGAGTTCTACGGCAACGAGGTCGACCGCCTCTACGACGTGGGTGTCGCCGGCCTGCACCGCCTGCTCGCTCATGCCGAGGAACTTGCCCAGGCGCAGGTGGTCATCGCCATCGCCGGCATGGAAGGCGCCCTGGCGAGCGTTATCGGCGGTCTGGTGAGCTGTCCGGTCATTGCCGTTCCCACCAGCGTGGGCTACGGCGCGAGCTTTGGTGGCGTAGCCGCGCTGCTCGCCATGCTCAACTCCTGTGCCAGTGGCGTTTCGGTCGTCAATATCGACAACGGCTTTGGTGCCGCCTACCAGGCAAGTCTTATCAATCATCTGAGCGCCGGTACATCCCGCGCCCGTTAAGGAGCATTCCATGTCCAACCATCAGCATACGCTTATCATCGACGGCACCTCGGGCATCAGCGGCGATATGACCGTCGCGGCCCTGCTCGACCTGGGCGCCAGCGAGGAGCACCTGCGCGAACAGCTCGCCACGCTGCCGGTCGACGGCTTTTCGATCTCCGTGACGCGCGTAAACAAGCATGGCATCGACGCCTGCGATTTCGACGTTCAGCTGGCAGAAGAGCTCGAGAACCACGACCACGACATGGCATGGCTCTACGGCAACGAAACAGCTGCCGAGCACACGCACGAGCACGAGCACGAGCACGAGCACCACCATCATGACCATGACGAGCATGAGCACTGCCATGAGCATGATCATGAGACCCACGGCCATGGCCACGAGGGTCACCATCACGCCCACCACCATCACCACCGTTCTTTGGCGGACGTCACCGCTATCATCGACGGCTCGCAGCTAAGCGATGGCACCAAGCGTCGTGCGCTCGCCATCTTTACCGCGCTCGCCGCCGCCGAGGCAAAGGCCCACGGCAAAACGCCCGAGACCGTCATGTTCCACGAGGTAGGCGCCGTCGATTCCATCGTCGACGTCTGCTCTGTCGCCATCTGCCTCGATGACCTAGGTATTGAGGACATCGTGGTCGAGTCGCTCTCCGAAGGCCACGGAACCATTCGCTGCGCCCACGGCCTTATGCCCATTCCCGTCCCCGCTGTCGTCAACCTGTGCCAGGCGGGCAATATCGCCCTCACGCCCGCACCGGTCGCTGGCGAGCTCGTGACGCCCACGGGCGCCGCCATCGTCACCGCGCTGCGCACGTCCGAGCACCTGCCGGCACGCTACCACATCGAGGCCGTCGGCTACGGCGCCGGCAAGCGCCCCTACGAGGGTTGCTCCGGCACGCTCCGTTGTCTACTCGTTGACGTGGATGCATAGCCATGGATGCCCGCAAAGAAAAAAGCCGCGCTGCCATCGTTGCAGCGTTCTCCGAGCTGCTACGCGAAGAGGATTACGGCAAGATTACCGTCGGCGACATCATCGCTCGTGCCCATGTTGGTCGGGCCACGTTCTACGGCCTCTTCAAGAGCAAAGACGACCTACTGTCCGAGCTCGTGAACGACATCTGCGCCCACGCCCTCGACGACGATGGTACGCCGCTCGACGACCCACTCGTGCAAGTCGAGCATATCCTCAACAACCTCTGGGAACGCCGTCAGGGCGTTCGAGCCCTCGTAGCCGGAGCCGGCTCGCGCGTCTTCGCCGACTGCTTACGCAAGACCATCATGTCACGAGCAGCCGAAACCGTGCCCGTCGACCCCTCAGGCCCCGCCGGCACCATGGACCGCAGTTTCCTACTACACCACATAGCCTCAAGCTTCGTAGGAATGGTCCAATGGTGGGCCTGGCACAACTTCCAAGCAGACAAAGCCGACGTAGCCAAAGACTACCTCTCAGCCATAAAACCCCTCTTCAACTAAGTAAGCCCCTCATCCCAAAGTTCCGCCCTCATCTCAAAGCCCCGCCCCAACCCAAAGCACAATCCATCCCAAAGTATCGACTACAGCCCAACGCCCCTACCAGCAACAAGCCCCTCCCATCCAAATTCAGATTTATATGTTGGGCTGCTTGCTCGAGCGCAGCAAAGACCCCGCAGCTGGCCGCATGGGGTAACTTCCCAGCGCATTCCGCAGGACGCAAAAAGGCTCGCCGCACGAAGTGCGCAGCGAGCCTTTTTGCATGTCCGAGGACGCGCTGGGAAGTTACCCCATGCGGCCAGCGGACAACTATGTAGCCTTGGACTAGAACATGCCCAAGAAACCATGCACAAACAGTGCAGCCAGAGCGGCACCGATAAACGGAGCAATGCCAGGAACGAGCAGGCCGTACTTCCAGTTGTTGTCGGCCTTGTTCTTAATCGGCAGCACCTGATAGGCCATGCGAGGACCAAGGTCACGGGCCTGGTTCATGGCGAAGCCAGTGATACCTCCCATGCCCATGCCAACAGCCCAAACGATCAGACCGACGCAGATAGCGAGCATCAGGACGTTCTCGCCAGCACGGTTAGCAGCAGCAAGGATGGCGCTGATGAACACAAAGGTGCAGATAGCCTCGCAGAAGAAATTACGGGCATAGTTCGTACCCTCGGTGGTGGGGTTGGTCGAGAAGATGTTGCGCTGAGCAATGGGATCGATGACACCATCGGAAGCCTTGAACTCATCGGCATACATCAACCATGCGATCACGGCACCCGCAAAGCCGCCGAGCATATCGGCAATCATGAAGGGGATGCAGCTGCTCCACGGCACCAGACCGACGATGCACTGGGCAAGCACCATAGCCGGGTTCATGCACACGGCGCCACCAAAGACAAACAGGCAGACCGAGATGCCAAAAGACCAAGTGGTGATGGCAAACATATGGCCGGAGCCCTGATACTTGGTACCCTTAAGCACGGTATCGCAGTGCACGCCCACGCCAAAGATGATCATGAGGGCCGTTGCGCCGAATTCGCAGAGGAGTTTGGTAAGCATAAAACCTTATCTTTCTTGTCGGTTATAAACGATTCGTTTAGGCCGCGTACTAGTGCTGTGCGACGACAACGCCCAGGCCATCGGGAATGACGGCCACCTTGGCATCGGCACCCTTCATCTCAAAGGCGAGCTTGAGCGCCTCATCGAGGGTGTTGACCGGCGTCATGTGCATATCCTTGATCATCTGGTGATCGCACAGGTCGGTGACCATGATCACAGGGTGATGCGCCAGGATGCGGGCAAAGATCTGGCTCGTCCACTGGTCGGGCAGGGTCTCGTCCTTAGGACGGTCGATGCAGGCACGCTCAAACTCCGCCGGATCGTTGTCGGCGATGTTGTGATAGAAGCCCTCGCCACCGTGACCGTCGGCACAGCCGGCGACGTCGATGATCACGCCGCCCTCGGGAAGCGTAGCCTCGGCAGAGCACATGCCCTTCACGGCCTGATAGATGTTCTGGTCGAGCGGGTAGCCGCCGTTGGTGGTAATGGCAATCTCGCACTCGACGGGCTCAACGCCGGCAAGGCTCTTCACGAACTCGCAGCCAGCCTCGTGCGCCTTGTGGATGTCGCCGGCAAAGGAGCCGATGACCTCGTGCTTGCCGTTGAGCACCACGTTGAGCACAAAGGCAAGGTGAGCCATCTCGGCAGCGGCAAACATGTCCTCGCTCACGTGGTTGTGGCACAGGTTGCCGGCACGCGAATGGGAATCGTTCACAAACTGACCGTTGTGGTTGTACATGATGGTCTTGTAGCTGGCGATGCCAGGCAGGACGGACTTGCGGCTACCAGAGAAACCGGCAAAGAAGTGCGGCTCAATAAAGCCCTCGGCAAGCAGCAGATCGCAATCGGCAGCAATCTTGTTGATGATGCACTCGCCGCCAGAAGGCAGGGTGCCGATCTTTTTCATCATGCTGTCATCGGTCGCGACGTGCATAACGATTTCCTCGTTGGCAACGATCTCCTCGCCGTACTTGTTGACGAGTTCCTCATGCGTCGACGGACGATGCATACCCGTAGCAACCAAAATGCGCACGCGAGCCTCGGGCGCAGCGGAATGGATGTGATGCAGCAGAATAGGCATCGTCACACGCGAGGGAACGGGACGCGTATGGTCGGAGCTAATGATGACGATATCCTTCTTGCCAGCACAAAGCTCCTCGAGCGACGGCGAGCCATAAGGGTTGGCAAGCGACTCCTCTACCAGCTCTTCCTGCGATTTCGTGGTCTTAAACTCGTTTTGATGACCTTCCATCACACCCGCGAAGTTCTTATCCTCGAGCTCCAGATGCAACGTCTTGTGGTCAAACGGCAGTTCACATTCAAACAATGACGAGCGCCCTCTTCCTTTTCAACTGACACACTAGATAAACCGTTGGAAGGATACGCCGCTCACCGAAAAACACCACCGTCCACCGACCCATTAACACAACGTTCATATTTGACCCACAACAAAACGGCCGCGACCCCAAACGGGACCGCAGCCGCCTGTCAAAGACACTATAGACAGGATGATTTACGCAGCGCCGAGGCAAACATCTAGTCCGAGACGTACGCACGTAAGCCATTTTGCATAAATTCGTTAATTAATTGCATAAGATGGCGCATGGATTTCTGGCCATAACTGGGTAGTACCCTCCGGAGCGTGCATTTTTGCGAGTATTCAGCATCGCGGGATAAGATTTTGGTGCCAAAAATCTTTCAAAAGGTAGATAGTCCTCATGACTCGACCCATCTGGATAGCATGCGGCGAGAAACCAGCCATATATGATCGTCGCCAAAGCCCAATCGTCGTGCAAAAGCATCAACAAAGGCAGCGAAAGCCGGCTATGGCCTTATGCATCAATCTTTGGCTGCTGAAAACTCCGTTTTTTGCACGTCGCCCCAAGCACCACCCTCACCCAGCGGCTGATCCGCCGTAAACCGAGGACGAAAGGACCCGATGGGTTTCCCTCTGAATGCACTCCGCAGCACGAAGCCCCTTCCAAACGCGCGAAGCGCGCCATTAATTCCCCCAGCCAGTAATCCGCCGAAGACCGGACATCGCAGGGCCCGCCATTAGTTTACTTTTAGGCACACTCCGCAGGACGCAAGAAGCCCTCGCCGCACGAAGTGCGCAGCGAGGGCTTCTTGCATGTCCGAGGACGTGCCTAAAAGTAAACTAATGGCGGGCCCGGACGACTACAGGGCTATCGATTACCCCGTGTTCTGCAGACCTGCCGAGACGCCGGTCACAGTCGAAAGAATCAGGCTCATGTACTCGGCCTTCTTCTCCTCGGCCATCTCGTCCTGGTTCATACGCACCTCGCGAAGGGCGCGGACCTGGGCGATGGACAGGGCGTCGACGTAGGGGTTACGCACGCGAACGGCGCAGCCGAGCACGCGACGACGCTGCAGCGGCCATTCATCACCGACGATGGCAAGGACCCACTTACGGGTGAGCTGCATCTCGGTAAAGACCTTCTTGGACAGATCATCGCGGTCGCCCAGATGCAGATACATCTTGGCGATGCGCTGATCGGTCTTAGCAATCGACATCTCGATGTTGTCGATAAAGGTGCGGAAGAACGGCCACTCCTGGTAGGCAGCCTTGAGCTGGTCAAGATCGCCAAGCTGCTCGCAGGCGGTGCCCAGACCGTACCAAGCGGCCAGGTTAATGCGCGCCTGGCTCCAGCTGAAGATCCACGGGATGGTACGCAGGTCATCGAGCGACTTGGCGCCCAGACCGCGCTTGGCGGGACGCGAGCCGATCGGCAGCAGACCGACCTCGGTCAGCGGCGTCACGGTCGAGAACCACGGTGTAAAGTCCTCGGTGTTCAGCAGGTCCAGATAGCGTTCGTGGCTTGCAGTGTTGAGCTTCTCGGCCATATCCCAGAACTTCTGCGTGGTCTCGGTGTTGGTCTTCTCGACACTCGGGGCCGACTGCAAAAGCGTTGCGGCGGCAACGGACTCAACATGGCGCTGAGCCAGCGTGCGGTTGCCGTAACGGGCAAAGATGACTTCGCCCTGCTCGGTAAGCTTAAAGAAGCAGTTGACCGAACCCTTGGGCTGCGCCAGCACGGCCTTGTTGGCCGGGCCGCCGCCACGGCCCACGGCACCGCCGCGACCGTGCATGAGCACCAGGTCGATATCGTTCTTCTCTGCCCACTTGGCGATGCGCTCCTGCGCGGAGTGCAGCGCGAGCATGGCCGTGGTAGGACCGGCATCCTTGGAAGAGTCGGAATAGCCCAGCATGACCTCCATGCGGCGGTTGGTCTGGGCAAGGCGCTTTTGCACCACGGGCAGCGTAAGCATCTGATCGAGCACGTCGATGCAGCCCTCGAGGTCCTCGAGCTGCTCGAACAACGGGATCACGTCGAGCTCGGGGACATCCTCCTCGTGTGCAAAGGACAGGTGCGCCAGCTCAAAGACGTCGGCCACATGCTGAGCGCTCTTGGTAAACGAGATGATGTAGCGGTGCGCCATCTTCTTGCCGTAGCGCTTTTGGATGGAGCCGATAGCGCGGAAGGTATCGATGACCTCGCGCGTCATGGGCTGCAGGTCGCCATGGATACCGTTCTCGTGGATATCCTTAAGGGCGCGGGCATGCACCACGGAGTGCTGACGGAACTCCATCTCGACCATATGGAAGCCGAAGGACTCGACCTGCCAGATGATGGTTTGGACCGGGCCGTAGGCAGCACGGACGGCACCGCAGGCGGCCAGCGAACGCTGGACGACGCGCAGGTCATCCAGGAACTCGTCGGCGCTGTGGTACATGGTGTCGGTGATACGACGGACGGTGGCGTTCAGGCGGTCGGCCATGACGAGCATGACGGCGCGATGCGGCTCGTGCTCGGAGATCAGCTCGGCGCGGGCCGTGTAACGAGGGCTCATCTCGACCTGATGGTTCCACAGGTTAATGAGCTCGGCCGACGGCTTGCTGTAGGTAGCCTCGAGCGTGAGGTTGCGGCCGATGTGGCGGCACTTGTCCTCGAGCTTGAGCACCATGTGCGTAAAGTACTTGGCGGCGACCTCACGGCTCACCTTGGCGGTGACGTTGGGGTTACCGTCGCGGTCGGAACCGATCCAGCTGCCGGGATGGAAGAACGCCGGGCACAGCGGCGGCACAGTACCGGCCTTGTCGCCCAGCACCCAATCGTCAAAACGACGATAGATAACGGGGATAACGTCGAACAGCGTGTTATCGAAGATGTCGATGATGGTATCGGCTTCCTCGACCGGCGTGGGCTTCTTGAGCGCGATGGGACTCGTACGCACCAGGGCGTCGATCTCCTGCAGCATATGGCGCTCGTTCTCCACCAGGTCGGAGCCGCCCAGACGCGGACGCTCCTCCAGCAGGTTGGAGATACGGCGGATCTTGCCCTCGACGGCCTTACGACGGGCCTCGGTGGGATGTGCGGTAAAGACAGGGTGGAACTCGAGCTTGTCGAGCAGCTCGTTGGCACCCTCGACACCCAGCTCATTCACCAGCTGGTGATAGGCAACGGTAAGCTCGTTGGCAGGATCGACCTCGGTATCGGTCGACGCACCGGCCTCGCGCTCGCGCAGCTGCGCCACACGGTAGTTCTCCTCCGACAGGTTTGCCAGATGGAAAAAGCTCGTAAAGGCGCGAACGATGACCTGCTGCTTATCGAGCGGCAGGCTGTCGATCAAATCGACGACCTCACGAAATGCCACGGCAGTGGGCTCGTCGGCGGTGGGCACGCCCTGCTCGTCGACGGCTTCGTCGGCAGCGCAGGTACCGGGGTTGCCGGCATTGACCACAATCTCGGCTGTCAAAATCTTGTCGAACAGGTCCGCGATCTCGGGATCATACTCGCTAAGCACACGGCGCTCCAGGCGCAAGAACAGCGCCAGATTGTCGCGCAGCTCCTCGGGGATCTCGATCTCGGCGAGACGCTCCCTGGACTCGGCATTCGAGCCGATTCGGTTAACGAGGCGGTTGACCACGGCAGCGACGCGCGCCGCGGCTTCGGGTACAGACTGGTTGCTTAGGTTCTCAGCCACGTTTCCTCCCATTCCTCCTTCTATGCACGTAACATGCGGTATTCATTATAGGCGCTTGAGAAATACTTTCGACACTGATTGCGCTTTACCACACAAAAGTATTTTCTGCATTGCAA
>CABUXM010000079.1 GCA_902495545.1 uncultured Collinsella sp.
ACCTGCGGGTTTATATTGGTTTAGAGGGGGTGTAACTCCGTGAACGGTCTTTAATCCCGAATAAACTAGGTAAAAATTGCATACGGGTGAATGATGGTCTTGTCAACACGAGGCGTGATGTTCGAGCGCCTCATAGTAATAGTCGGCAAGACCGGCGGAAAGGAAATCGACATGGCACTGCCTAAGGATTTCATCGACACCAACGACTTCACCAAAGAGCAGATCCTGGCTATCGAGGATCTTGGCCTGGCAATGAAGAAGGCCATCAAGGTTGACGGTTATTATCCGCACCTGCTCCGCAACAAGAGCCTTGGCATGATCTTCCAGCAGGTCTCCACCCGCACTCGTCTTTCCTTCGAGACCGCTATGACCGACCTCGGCGGCCACGCCCAGTTCTACGGCCCTGGCACCATCCAGCTCGGTGGCCACGAGTCCCTGGGCGACACCGCTCGCGTTATGGGCTCGCTGCTCGACATCATGATGGCTCGCGTTGACCGTCACAAGGACGTCGTCGGCCTCGCCGAGGGCTCCGCTGTGCCCGTCATCAACGGCATGTCTGAGTTCAACCATCCCACGCAGGAGATGGGCGACCTCATGACCATGCTCGAGAACCTCCCCGAGGGCAAGAAGATCGAGGACTGCACCTTGGCCTTCATCGGCGACGCCACCCAGGTCTGCGTCTCCCTCATGTTCATCGCCTCCAAGGTCGGCATGAAGTTCGTCCAGTTTGGACCTAAGGGCCACCAGATCCCCGACGGCGGCCTGCACGTCGGCACCGTCGAGGAGCGCGCCGAGTTCGGCAAGCAGATGATGGCCATCGCCGAGGAGAACTGCAAGGTCTCCGGTGGCTCCATCGTCATCTCCGACGACATCGAGTGCATCAAGGGCGCCGACTTCATCTACACCGACGTGTGGTATGGCCTCTACGACGAGGAGGTCTCGGGCGAGAACTACATGGACGTGTTCTATCCCAAGTATCAGGTCACCATGGACATGATGAACTTCGCCGGCCCCAACTCCAAGTTCATGCACTGCCTGCCGGCCACCCGCAACGAGGAGGTCGTCGACGAGGTCATGGACGATCCCGAGCGCTCCCTGTGCTGGGTCGAGGCCGAGAACCGCAAGCACTCCATCCGTGCTCTCCTTGCCGCTCTGGGCAAGCGCACTCCGCTCAACGACGAGGGTGTCGAGTACTCCGCCAAGGCCGAGCTTCACGCCGCTCTCGAGGCTCTCGAGCAGCTCTAAGCCTCAAGGCTTTTAAAAGCACGTTTGCGGGCGGCGGATGCTCGTCTCCTGTCGCCCGCTCACCGAGGCCCAAGCAATTGCCTTAATACCTTAGGGCCTCGGATCTGTCCAAGACTGAGCGAAGGAGCTCATCATGAGCGACGGAAAGAAAAAGCTTTCCTTCTTGACGGTCATTTCGACCATCATCTGCGTCGTCTTCGTTTGCGAGGCCGCCGCACCTGCTGCCGCCATTGGCAACCAGCAGTTCTTCTGGTGGATCTTCCTGATCCTGACCTTCCTGCTTCCCTATGGCATGGTTGTCGCCGAGCTCGGCACCACCTATGACGGCGAGGGCGGCATTTACGACTGGGTGCGCGATGGCCTGGGCGACAAGTGGGGCGCCCGCATTTCGTACTACTACTGGGTTAACTACCCGCTGTGGATCGCCTCGCTGGCCACCATGTTCCCCGATATTCTGGGCATGGTCTTTGGCGTCGAGTTCAACCTGATCGCCAAGATGGGTATCGATCTTGCCTTTGTGTGGATTGTCTACCTCATGGGTCGCTCCAAGGCGGCCGACTCCGAGTGGGTCCTTAACGGTGGCGCCATCATCAAGGTCGCCGTTGCCGTTATCGTCGGCGCTTTGGGCATTTGGTATGCCATGGAGAACGGTTTTGCGAACGACATGTCCGCTGCCACCTTCCTGCCCGAGCTCACCAACACTAACGCTCTCGGCTACCTGTCCATCATTATCTTTAACTTCATGGGCTTCGAGGTCATCTGCACCATGACCGACGACATGGCCGATCCCGCTCGCGATATCCCCAAGGCTATTATCGTCGGTGGCCTGTCCATCGCCGTGATCTACCTGTTCGCTGGCTTTGGCATCGGCGCCGCTGTGCCGGCCGACTCCATCGATCCCGACTACGGCATGATCGTCGCAGTCCAGACCATGGTGGGCGACTCCATGATCTTTAAGGTCATCTGCATCGCCTTCCTGATCACCCTGTTCGCCAACATGGCTGCCTGGTCCTTCGGCGTCAACTCCGTCGCTCGCTACGCTGCCGAGCACGGCAACATGCCCAAGGTCTTCGCCTCGATGATCTCGGATGACGACATGCCCAACGGCGCCAACCTGGTCAACGCCATCGTTGCCTCCCTGGTGCTGTGCCTGCAGCTCGTTCCCATCGACGCCATCTCCAACGGTGTCTTCTGGATGCTCTTCGGCACCTCCGTCGTCTTCCTGCTGCTGACCTACATCCCGATGTTCCCGGCGTTCCTCAACCTTCGTAAGAACGACCCGAACCGTGAGCGCATCTTCACGTTCCCGTTCAAGGGCGCCATGATGAAGGTCATGCTGGCCATCCCCTGCATCGAGCTGGTCCTGGCCATCGTCGCAACCCTGGTTCCGTTCTCCGCCGCTGAAATTGGCGACAAGCTCCCGATGATCGTCATCTTTATCGTGCTCGTGCTCATCGGCGAGGTCGTCCGCGTCGTCAGCGCCAAGGGCCGCAAGGAAGAGTACAAGGGTCTGACCCCTGAGCTCGCAGCCCAGCGTCTCGCTGAGGAGGCCGCCGAGGCCGAGGAGAACTAGAGCACCCGGTTCTGGGGCTCCAACCCTCCTCGTGTACCAACGCGCGCTTCGTCGGGCTTGTCGCTCCCGACTCCGGGCACTCTAGCCTCTTCGGAGGCGTGCCCAAGCGACAGGTTTGCTAACCATTCCCCCGGGGTGGGTGTGAGCGATAGCTCCGGTAACCACCGCCCACCCCAATCTCTCTTCCGTATCCTTCGTGCGTTTTGTCTCCGCGCACTTGGTTACGTCGTCGCTTGCCGGTGCGATTCCGTGAAAACCGGCACCGGGCGCCCCGACCTTTGCCGGGGAACGGGCGCCTACCATCTCTTGGTTTTAGGCTGCGGGTAACCCGCCCGCAGCAAGCGATCGTTCGATTTGGAGGAAATCTTATGCGTACGATCACCGAGTCCGAGTCCACCCCCAAGGCCGACGGCTTCTTCATGCCCGCCGAGTTCGCCCCGCAGGATCGCGTGTGGATGGGCTGGCCCCACCGCACCGACACCTGGGCCCACGGCGCCAAGCCGGCCCAGAAGCAGTATGCCGCCATCGCCCGCGCCATCTCCGAGTTCACCCCGGTCTATATGTGCGCCAACCAGGTCGACTACGCCAACTGCAAGGCCGTCTTCGAGAACGACGAGAACGTCACCGTCATCGAGATGACCACCGACGACGCCTGGTTCCGCGACACCGCTGCCACCTACGTCATCAACGGCAAGGGCGAGAAGCGCGCCAACCACTGGCACTTCAACGCCTACGGCGGCCTCGTCGACGGCCTGTACTTCCCGTGGGACAAGGACGAGCAGATCGCCCTCAAGATGGCTGAGCTCTCCGGCTGCCGCCGCTATCGTCCCGATGACATGATCCTCGAGGGCGGCTCCATCACCGTCGACGGCGAGGGCACCCTTGTCGTGACCGACCAGTGCCTGCTTTCCCCGGGCCGCACCTGCTCTGCGGTGCTCGAGGAGGAAGAGGATCCCGAGTCCATCTGGCCCAAGTACCACAAGAAGTTTGAGCCCTGGAGCGAGGAGCTTCGCGCCTACATGGACGAGCACCTCAAGGATTACCTGGGTGTCGAGAAGGTCATCTGGGTCAAGGAGGGCATCGACCCCGAGGAGACCAACGGCCACATCGACGACGTCGCCACGTTCATCGCCCCGGGCGTCATGGCCTGCATCTGGACCGACGATCCCGAGTATCCGTTCTACGAGCAGTGCCACGCTGCCTACGAGACCCTCTCCAACGCCGTTGACGCCAAGGGCCGCAAGATGAAGGTCTACAAGCTCTGCATGCCCGTGAACCCGCTGTTCATGGACCAGGCTTCCTGCGACACCATCGACGCCGACGAGAACGCCGAGCCGCGCGTCCCCGACGAGCCGCTGATCGCCTCTTACATGAACTACCTGGTCACCAACCACGGCGTTATCGTCCCGCAGTACGGCGACGAGAACGACCAGCTGGCCGTTGACACGCTCCAGAAGATCTACGACGAGGTCTGGGGCGAGGGCGTCTACAAGTGCGTCGGCGTTCAGTCCGAGCAGGTCGTCTTCGGCGGCGGCAACATCCACTGCATTACGCAGCAGGAGCCGTCCGCGTAATTGTCTGGCTTCCTGAGGCACGGCACCTTCCCGTTCATTCGTCGCTTGCGTACCAAAGTACGCGGCGCTCCTCTTTCACGGGAATCTGCCGCACCTCAGAAACCCAGCCGATCAATCGGACAGTCGGTGAATCGCACCGTGACCATCTCGGGGCATTGATGGTCTGGTCACTTGATGTCTTGGTCGGCTGGGTTTTTCTTTGGGCACTCCGTTGCCTCCACTTCGGAGTGCCCGCCTCTTTGATTGAGCACGCGTCTGATCTGGGATTTATTGCGGGTTAGGCCAATTGTTCGCTTGAATTTCCCAGGTCAGACGCGTGCCCAATTGCCGAAAGTTTCCGGTCGCAAACGCGGCCGTTTTGATCGGAGTATTTATGTACCAGCGTATCGTTATCTACACGCGCCTGTTCCGCGAGCGTTGGTTCAACAATTGCATCCTCTCTTCTCTTTGGGATGGCACCTGCACCGGTGACGCGGCCTGCAACCCTACCTTGGGCTGCGCCTTCGGTACAGATGCCATCCTTTTTGCTGTAGGGGGAGCGTGTCGTGGCAGGTAAAAAGTTCTCCCTGTTCGAGGTCATCCTCTCGGTTATCTGCGTTGTCTTTACCATCGAGGCGGCCGCTCCGGCATCTGCCATGGGTAACGTGCAGTTCTTCTGGTGGATCTTCCTCATCATTACGTTTTTGCTTCCCTATGGCCTGGTGGTGGCCGAGCTCGGTACGGCGTTCGATTCCGAGGGCGGCCTATACGATTGGGTTCGCCTGGGCTTGGGCGACCGTTGGGGCGCCCGCTGCTCCTGGTGCTATTGGGTCAACTTTCCACTGTGGGTGGCAAGTATCGCCTGCATGTTTCCCAGTGTCATCAATGCGGTATGGGGCATCGAATTTTCGCTTGGGGTCCGAATTGCCATCGAGCTTGTCTTTGTGTGGGGCGTCACGGTCATGGCAATGCAGCCGGTGGCCGAGGCCGATTGGGTCATGGATGGCGGCGCCGTCATCAAGGTGCTCATTACCGCCGTGGTGGGAATCGTCGGCATCTGGTTTGCCTGCAACAACGGCTTTGCCAACGATATGTCGTTTAAGACCTTTGTCCCCGATCTGGGAGACACTAACTCACTGACGTATCTTTCGATCATCCTCTTCAATTTTATGGGCTTTGAGGTGGTCGCGACCTTTGCCAGCACGATGAAGAACCCATCGCGCGATATCCCCAAGGCGGTTATCGCCGGTGGCGTTGCCATCGCGGCGATCTACATTATCTGTGGCATCGGTATTGGAGCCGCGGTTCCCACCGAGCAGCTGTCACTCGATTCGGGCATTGTGGACGCGGTTGCCGCCATGGTGGGGCGCGCTCACCCGCTGACGATGGTCGTGGGCATGGCCTTTTTGGTGACGCTGTTCGCCAACATGATCTGCTGGAGTTTTGGCGTCAACAACGTGGCGAGCTATGCCGCGCGCCATGGTAACATGCCGCGCCCCTTTGCGCTGGTGTCCAAGAAGACCGGCATGCCTAATGGCTCGGCACTCATTAACGGTTGTTTTGCCAGCTTGGTGCTGCTACTTCAGATTCCGCTGGGCGAAGGTTCCGACGTCTTTTGGGTCTTCTTCTCGATGAACGTCGTCTTTCTGCTCATGAGCTATATCCCGATGTTCCCGGCGTTTTGGCGCCTGCGTAAATACGACGACCGCCCGCGTGTGTTTCGCGCGCCCTTCGAGGGCAAGGTGCTTGCGGTAGCGCTTGCGGTGCCGGTGGTAGAGCTCGTGCTTTCGATTGTTGCCACGATTGTGCCGCTCAACAGCTCACCCGCCGAGATGGCAAAGATGCCGATCCTCATGGGAGTGGTGATCGGCGTGTTGCTGGGCGAGGTTTCGCGCCTCATATCGCGTCGCGGCCGCAGCATCGACAATCCCGGCGTCGGTGCAAGGGAGTCAGGTTACTTTGCACCAAAACAGTAGCGCCGTGAGTTGTGCGGTGCTAGATGCATCTTGGATTACTGCTCACGCTGCTCGGGATCAGATGCGAGCTTGGGTGCAAAGTAGGGGACGTGGCCCAGGTAGGGGCAGCTGTCCGTGCGTTCGTCGACAACACAGGGGATATCGTCGTAGGTGAGTGAGTCGCTCAGGCGGGCGATGGCCTTGGCTGCAGGAGCGACGAGCATCTTGAGCGGTGCAATAGGCGCCATGGCATCTCCTTTTCTTCATGCGACCCGTGTTTTGGCGTGAATGTATACGCCGCAAGTCTAGCATCCCGCCGCGGAGAGCTTCAAACCACCACAAAGGTGATGAGCAGATGCAAGTGAGTAGACTTTTTTGAACTTACCGAGCACATCGCAACAAATACTCAATAAAACCGCAGGTCAGAGCTGTGGCGTTTTGGGGCGTGCTTGGTCTCCTACAAAAAGCCTACTCACTTGGTTTTTCTGCTAGAAGACCGCCGCGATGGAAGGCAGCTCCCTCGTGGCGGCAGACATTTGCCCAGATAAAACCTGCCAAAATAAACCTGTCTACTCTTTGAGCCAGAGCCGACAATAATTCAAATGGCGAAATCAAAGGGTGTTCTCCGTATGGAGGGCGCCCTTTTTATCGCGGGATGTTTTGCGTGGCAGTCATGAGGCCCAGGCGGTTGCTGACGCCGAGCTTGCGATAGATGGCGTTGACGTGCTTCTTGACGGTTGACTCGCTTATGAATAGCTCGTTTGCCATCTGTTTGTTCGTTTTGCCGCCGAGCATGAGCCGCATGACTTCGGCTTCGCGCGGTTGGATATTGTGTTCTGTAATGAAGGCGTTCAGATGGTTTGTGTCTTCGGTCTGGGTGAGTTTAATGCCCCGAGGATAGAGGTTGGCGAGCGCGAGGCTCGCGTGCCGAGCGATTTCGAGCAGGATTGCGAGCTCGGTGTCGGTGAAGTCTCCGGCCGTGCGTTCACGAAACAGGGTGATGCTTCCTAGCGGGCTGTCGTTGTGCGCGAGCGTGGCCGTGCAGCCAAAGTAGACGCCCTGCGGTTCCATCCATTTGCGATAGATGGGCGTAGCGTCGCGTCGCTCGACGTCGACGAGGTCGAGGTCGCGGTAGACGCCGACCTTATGTAGGTCAAAGCTCCATGTTGTATAGTCCATCGCGGCGTAGCGGTTGTAGTAGTCGCTCAGCGCGCGGTCGTCCATTCCGCTGCTTGCGGGGTGGACGTAGCGTGGCGCATCACTGCTTGCCGCTTCGATCAGGTCGAACATGGCGATCCGATGAGGCACGAGTCCTGTCGTTCCCTCGAGGGTCTCCTTTTGCAGCATATCGACACCGTGTGATGCGTGGATTGTGAGTGCGAGCTCGTTGAGGGCGGTCCAGGTCGTACTGTCCAGCTCAATAGTTTGCTGTTTATTGCATGGGGGCATAGGGCGTCCTTTCCATTGTGGAACCCAGTATGTCATGTTCTCGGCCTGAATAGAACTTTAGGTCAGCGAATGGTATACCGTCGGTCGCTGAAAGGGGCTCGAGGGACCATTGAGAACATCTCGGTGCGGCCGCATCATGGTCTCGTCAAGCAAAAGCACCGAAATTTAGGAGCTTGAAATGAAGACCATCTATGAGAGCGAGTCTACGCCAAAGAAGGACGGATTCTACATGCCCGGCGAGTACGAGGAGCAGGAGCGCACCTGGATTTTGTGGCCGCATCGTTCGGATGTGTGGCGCTGCGGTGCCAAGCCGGCGCAAAAGGTCTTTACCGAGATTATTAAGACCGTTGCGCGCTTCCAACCCATCACCGTTGGTGTCAATGCCGAGGATTTCCCTGCGGTGTGCGAGATTTTCGATGGCGTTGAGAACGTGCGCGTTATCCACATGGAGTACAACGACAGCTGGATTCGCGACCCCGGCCCGGCGTTCCTTGTTAACGACAATGGTGAGGTTGCTCTTTCGCACTTCCACTTTAATGCTTACGGCGGTTTCATTGACGGCCTGTATTTCCCGTGGGATAAGGACGCTTCCATTGGCCTGCAGGTGGCACAGCTTGAGCAGGTTAACCGCTATCGTCCCGAGGATTACATCCTCGAGGGCGGCTCGTTTAACTGCGACGGCCAGGGCACCGTGGTGACCACCGAGATGTGCCTGCTCAATGAGGACCGCAACCCGCAGTACACCAAGGAGCAGATTGAGGAGAAGCTTGCCGAGTACCTGGGCATCGAGAAGGTCATTTGGATCAAGGACGGCATCGACCCGTTTGAGACCAACGGGCACGTGGACGATGTTGCATGCTTTAGTGCGCCCGGCGAGGTCTGCTGCATGTGGACCGACGATCCCAACCATAAGTTCTACAAGGAGTGCCAGGAGGCGTATAAGACGCTTTCCGAGACGACGGATGCCCGTGGCCGCAAGCTCAAGATCCACAAGGTGATTATGCCTGCGACCTCGGTATATATGACCGA
>CABUXM010000080.1 GCA_902495545.1 uncultured Collinsella sp.
GCAAAATAGCGGCGGATCTTTGACTTGGCGGAAGGTGTCTTAACGATCTTGAGCCAATCACGCGACGGCTTGGAACTCTTGTTGGTCAGGATCTCGACACGGTCGCCCGTCTTGATCTCGTGCGTGAGCGGGGCCACCGCACCGTTGATCTTAGCGCCGACGCAGTGGTTGCCCACCTCGGTGTGAACGGCGTAGGCAAAGTCGAGCGGCGTGGAGCCGGCACGAAGCGCCATGACCTCGCCCTTGGGCGTAAAGACGAAGATCTCTTGATCGAAGAGGTCGACCTTCAGCGAGTGCAGGTATTCCTTGGCATCGGTGATCTCATCAGACGCAGCCCAATCGAGCGAATGTTTGAGCCAGTTAATCTGATCGTCCAGACGCTGCGCATCGTTGGTCTTGGAGGCAGACGATCCGCCCGACTTCTTATAGAGCCAGTGGGCGGCAATGCCGTACTCGGCCTGCTCATGCATCTCGTAGGTTCGAATCTGAATCTCGAGCGGACGAGCCGTAGGGCCGATGACCGTCGTGTGGAGCGACTGGTAGTTATTGACCTTGGGCATGGCGATATAGTCTTTAAAGCGGCCAGGCATGGGGTGCCACAGCGTATGCACCGCACCGAGCGTGGAGTAGCAATCGCGCACCGAATGGGTAATAACGCGCAGCGCAACCAGGTCGTAGATCTCGGAGAACTCCTTGCCCTTGCGCTTCATCTTTTGGTAGATGGACCAATAGTGCTTGGAGCGGCCGTTGATCTGGAAGTCCTCCAGACCAATGCGGTTGAGCTCATCGGTAAGAGTCTTGATGGTCTCGGCAAGGTAGCGTTCGCGGACCTCGCGCGACTCAGCTACCATACGCGCGATGCGCTGGTAGGCATCGGGCTCCAGGTAGAAGAAGGACAGGTCCTCGAGCTCCCACTTAATAGAGCTCATGCCCAGGCGGTCGGCCAAGGGCGCGTACACGTCCATGGTCTCGCGAGCCTTAAACAGGCGACGATCCTCGCGCAGGGCTGCCAGCGTTCGCATGTTGTGCAGACGATCGGCAAGTTTAACGATGATGACGCGAATATCCTTGGACATGGCGAGGAACATCTTGCGCAGCGTGAGCGCCTGCTTCTCGTCCATGCTGTCGACTTCGATGTTGGTGAGCTTGGTCACGCCATCGACGAGCTCGGCCACCGTATCGCCAAACAGGCCGGAAACATCGGCGAGCGAGGTCTCAGTATCCTCGACGGTATCGTGCAGCAGCGCGGCGCACACCACATCGCAGTCCATCTTGAGATCGGCCAAAATGATGGCAACCTCGACGGGATGGTTAATGTACATCTCGCCCGAGCGGCGCTTTTGGTTGCAGTGCTTCTCGGCGGCAAAGCAGTAGGCCTGCTCAACCTTAGAAAAGTCGTCCTCATTCATATATTTGAGGCACAGGCGCTCCAGCTTGTCGTAGCTGTCCGCCATAATCTCGGGCGGCAGCTCATCGGCATGCTTATAGTGCTCCATCTCCGAAAACGGCTGGAGGGTGGAATCATGGGCGGTACGGGCTGCGGCATCCATCGAGGTCCCCTTCCCCTAGGCCCGCGGTACGATCGGGCGGTTAACTTTGGCTAGCATATCAGAAGCGCACGAATCGAGCGCCCAGCTCCGGAAAGCCGAAAACTCCATGCGCGAGCGCAAGCCCTCCAAATAGCGAATTGACCTGCTCAATTGCACGCGGCCGGGGTTTTCGGCCATCGCGATGCGACGAGTGTCGTCAAACCCCGAAACTCGACAGAAACCAAGCTCTTCGAAGATTCCCAGGCCGCTTTCCACCGAACGCTCGTCGACCGGCGTGCGAGCATCGATGGCAAGGCACATCTGCGCGATGTCGATATCGCTCGCGCTAAAGGAATCGTCCCCGGTTTTGCCGCGGTTGGAGCGCCACATGGTCTGCAGCGCGCGATAGAGCGTGACGAGCTCGTCGCGCTCGGGCGCATAGCAGTCGAGCAGGCGCTCGTTAATGCGGGCGTCGCGCGACGAATAGAGAAGATGGATCACGGCGGGCTGGCCATCGCGGCCGGCACGTCCGCTCATCTGGTTGAACTCGATGGCGCCAAACGGCATGTGGTAGAGCACGACATGGCGGATATCGGGCAGGTTGACACCCTCGCCAAAGGCGGAGGTCGAAACGATGCAGCTGAGGCTTCCGTCTCGGAATGCTTCCTCCACGCGATGGCGATCGGAACGCGCAAGCCCCGCGTTATAGAACGCGATATGGGTTGCGCAATCGGGCACACGCTTGCGCAACGTCTTGGCGAGCGCCACGGACTGGTCGCGCGAATTGACGTAAATGACGGTCTTCTCCCCCGTCGCCACGATGGACACCAGGCGGTTTTCGCGGCTCGCAAGATCGCGGTCGTCCTCGAGCTGCAAGTTCTCGCGCACGGTCTCGTCGACCACCGTACGGGTAATCGGCAGCACGCGGGCAAGCTCCGCCACAACCGGAGCCGTTGCGGTGGCAGTCGTGGCCAGAACGACCGGATCGCCCAGGGCCTTGAGAATATCGGGCATGTCGAGGTATGCGCTTCGGTCGCCGCCCTTGGCAAGACCGGCATGATGCGCCTCATCGATAACGACAAAGCCGATGCGCCCCGAACGCGCAAAGCGATCGCGGTGAATAGACAGGAACTCAGGCGTCGTGAGTACGATGCCGGTGCGGCCCGAAGCCAGGCCGGCAAACACGTCATCGCGCGCTGCTTCCACGGTCTCGCCGGTCAACACGCCCACGCCAATGCCGAGCGCAGCCATCGTCGATGAGAGGTGATAGGCCTGGTCGGCAACGAGTGCGCGCAGCGGATAGACAAAGATGCTCGCACGTCCGCGAAGCACCGCCTCACGCGCGGCATGTACATGGAAGATGAGAGACTTGCCGCGGCCCGTTCCCATAACGGCCAAGACACTCTGGTGATCGGCCAAGGCATCGAGCGCCTCGACCTGCGCGCGGTGCGGCTGGTTCGAGCCGATAAAGCTATGGATAAGCGAGCGCGTCAGCTCGGTATAGGAAAGCTGGGCGAGCGTCTCGCGCTTACGCGACTCCAGGCGCAGGCCGGAATCCGCCGGCTGCACGCCACGACGAAGTTCGCATGCCGGATCGTCGACGCTGGGCGCCGTGGTATCGCGGACCAAAACATCCTTGATCATGAGCTTTGGCTTTACGCGACCTTGCCAATGCTCGGCCACGGCCTCGAACACCAAATCGACGGCGCTATCGCAATTGATGAGCTTATCGATCTGCGGCACGCGGAACATAATGGCCGGCACACTAGCGGCGCCATCGGTCGCCACGAAGCGCATGTGCTCGCCGGTTTTGCCCACCACGGCGCGATCGCACATTGTCACGCCCTCGGCCGCCAACAGCGGCACCTTGTTGCCCTGGCCAAACGGCTCAAGACGGGAGATCTGCTCGATGGTCTCAATATTCAGCTCGGAGAGGTCGACGGTAGCAGCAACCTCGTCGGTGTCCTCAAAGTCCTCGGCGGGAAGCTCGGACAGCACGGCGGAAAGACGTCGACGGAACTCGTCGAGCTTGGACGCCTCGATGGTCACGCCCACCGCACCCGCATGCCCGCCGCGACGAATCAGCAGGTCGGAGCAACGCTCGACGGCGTCGAACAGGTTGACCTTGCCCACCGAGCGACCCGAACCGCGAGCGATACCGTCTTCGATCGAGAACAGCAGCGCCGGCACGTGATAGCGATTGGTCAGGCGGCTCGCCACGATGCCCTTAACGCCCTCGTGCCAGCCTTCGCCGCCCACGACAATCGCGCGCCCGCCATCGTAGGTCTCCTCGACCTTTGCCATGGCATCGCGCGTGAGCTCCGCCTCGATCTCGCGGCGTTGGCGATTGATTTCCTCGAGCTCAGCCGCCAGTGCGCTTGCCTCGATAGGATCACGGGCAAGCAGCAGGTCGAGCGCCAATTTTGGATCGGCCATGCGACCGGCAGCGTTTAAGCGGGGAATGAGCGAGAACGATAGGCCATCCGCCGTAATGCTCGAAAGGTCCGCCTTGGCGAGCGCGGCAAGCGCGATATAGCCGGGACGAGCGGTTACGCGCATCTGCTGGATGCCCTCGGCAACCAGCGCGCGGTTCTCGGGCGTGAGCGGCATCATGTCGGACACGGTGCCCAGCGCCGCGACCTCGATTAGCGAACGCCAATACGACGGCTTGCCCAAGCGCTCACTCAGGACTTGCACCAGCTTGAGCGCCACACCAGCACCGGCAAGTTCACGCGAGGGCCCCTCATCCTCGAGCTTGGGGTCGGTCAGAGGCACGCCCTGCGGCACCTGGTCGGACGGCTCATGGTGGTCCGTAACCACCAGATCGATTCCCAGGCTCTCCAGATAGGAAACCTCTTCCTTGGCGGCAATGCCGTTATCGACGGTCACGATCAACTGGGGGCGAGCGAGCTCGTTAACGCGGTCGAGCGCCGCGCGCGACAGGCCGTAGCCCTCGTCAAAGCGATGCGGAATAAACGGCGTGACGTCGGCGCCAAACGAACGTAGCGCCTCGGTCAACAGACAAGTCGACGTAATGCCGTCGACGTCAAAATCGCCAAAGACGGCGATGCGCTCGTGGCTGCGAATAGCACGCTCAACGCGGTCGGCGACGACCGCTATGCCCGGAATAACGAGCGGGTCCGCCCAGTCGCGATCGAGCGAAGGCGTCAAAAACAGCTGGCCTTCTTCGATGGATGTAATGCCGTGCGCAACCATAATGCGCGCCACCAGCCCGGGTATGCCCAGGCCAGCCGAAAGCTCCTTTTCGAGCTCGGGGTTTTGCCGAGCGACCGCCCAGCGATGCGTCGTCTTAAGCGATGACATAGGCGCCCACCCCCGATAGGGGCAGGTCGCCGCGATACCTCTCACGGTTCATAGCGATGAGTCCTCTGTGTATGCCCGCTTCGGCAGGCAGATCTGTTGAACGGATTTATTATACCGTGCGGCACGGACGTACAACGTCCAGCACGCCGCGGTTTCGATAAACGAGGGCGGTAATAGCCTCGAAATATTCGAGCGTTTCTGACACACGGACGCATGCGAGCGTCTAGCATATCCATTCAAAACGGATTCACGAGCAAAGGGAGTCACAAGAGCATATGAAGCAATGGGTTGGACTGGGCAAGTTTCTCGCGGGGCACATGCAGATCATCGTTCCGATTTGCGTGGCGCTCGGCGTGCTCTTTCCCCAACAGATTGGCGTACTCAAGCCCATCGTTCCCACCTTGTTTGCCTTTATGACGTTTCAGGGCGCGCTCAGCAACACCTTTCACCAGGTAACCGAGGTGTTCCGCCGTCCGTTGCACCTAGTCTTGGCGCTGCTCGTCTCGGCGGTGCTTATTCCCATCGCGGCGTATGCCATGGGGTCACTCTTCTTTGGCTCCAACCCCAACCTTGTCTGCGGCATTGTGCTCGAATACAGCGTGCCCGTGGCCGTCACCGCTTTTATGTGGATCAGCATGTTCGGCGGCAACGGCCCGCTCGCGCTCACCATCATCCTGACGTCCTCGGTCATCTCACCTGTGACGATTCCGCTCACGCTCAAGCTCCTGCTGGGTGCCACCGTTGCAATCGATGTTCCGGGCATGATGCAGAACATGGCCTTTATGATTGCCATCCCTGCCATCCTCGGCATCGTGATCAACGAGCTCACGCGCGGACGGGGACACGAGAAGCTCTCCCCCGCGCTCTCGCCCGCCTGCAAATTTATGATGATGGGCGTCATCGCGTCCAACTCCACCGCCATGAGCGAGTACGTGCTACACATGAACGCGGTGCGCCTGGAAGTCGCCCTCTTTATTCTGGTGTTCGCCATCAGCGGTTTTGTCGTGGGCATTCTGGTCGCCCGCGCGCTGCATCTGCCATATAGCGAGACGACTACCATGTGCTTTACCTGCGGCATGCGTAATATCTCTTCGGGCGCTGTCATCGCCACACAGTATTTTCCCGGCGAGGTCGTGTTTCCCGTCATGTGCGGCACCCTGTTTCAGCAGGTGCTCGCCTCGCTTATCGGGCATCTCTTTGAGCGTCTGACCGGCGAGGAGCGCGCCGCCCAGCGCAAGCGGGTCGAGGCTGGCCGCGACGCCATGGAGCGCTAGGCTGTCCGCATTACGCGGGTGTTAGTCTTGCTATACGAGCGTTTCCAGATGCGCACGCAGACGCTCAGCATCGATATCGAGCGTCGTCTCGGCATTGACTTGGGCCAAACGATAGCCGACAAAGTAGGGCGAAACCACCCAACGCGGCAGCCCCTTGGCAATGGTCCGACCGCCCAGGTGATAGAAGAACAAGTTGTACGACTCTGCGCGACCACCGTGGTGCCCGTTTAGGATATAGCGCAGAGCTACCTGGATCGCGTCGGCAAAGAGATCCGCCTCGGCTTGGTCTCGCGCGTCATCGCTGGCGGCGATTCCCTGCGGGGCTGAAACGTTGATCTCAAAGAACCCCATGATCGGTTCGGTTGAGATATTGACCAAGATTCTCCCCTGTTGCCAGACATTGATTCCTTCGAAATTGGCGGAAGTCAGCGAAGCATAGCCGTCTTCCTGCTCCAAACCTACAATCTGCATGTGCGGATGAACGAGACTACCGCCCGAGAGCGGGCCCTTGTTCTTGTACATGAGCACGCTTCGATACTGCTGTGAATCGATCATCTGCTGCCAGCAATCCAGAGCAAACCGCATAACATGATGCAGCTCGTCCGGTGCATAGGTCACCAGGTCGGCGTCGTGGTCGGACGACTCAATCAATACGGTCTGGCGAGTGGCCCGCAAGGTCTTAAACTTATTCTCGAGCCAGATGCAGTCACCGTCGCGCCGGATGATATTGGCGAGTTCCTCGGTATCGCAAAAGGGGCACGCGGTGCCGGGACGACGGTTGTCGTCGGGCTTACCGTTCGCCTGCTGAACGTCAAATACCAGCGCCACGGGTTATACCCCCAGCGGCACGATCTTGGTGCCATGGAGTTCGGAGACGCCCAGTGCCGCCGCCACGGTATCGCGATTGGCCGTGGAAATGCCGCCACCGGGAAGGATGGTCAGGCGGTCGCCCGCGTACTCGATCAAGCGGACCAGGTTTTCGAAGTTGTCCTCGATCGGCGTACCAGCAGTACCACCGTGCGTCAGAATGCGCGTGACGCCGCAGTCGGCGAGCGTGTCAATGGCGTCCAGCTGAGCCTCGGGCGAGAGCTGGTCAAACGCCATGTGGAAAGTGATGTCGATAGGATCGCGCTTGCACTCCTCGGTCGCGCAGCCCGCAGCCATCACAAGGGCACCAAGCGTAAGTTCGTCGAGCGCCCATCCGCCAGCGCAGGGCTTGCAGCAGCCAAAGACCAAGCCGTCAACGCCCGCACTCACGGCAAGGCCCAGATCCATCTCCATCATACGCAGCTCGTCCTGGTTGTAGTGAAAGTCGCCGCCACGCGGGCGAATCATGCACATCACCCGTGCATCGTGCTCGTGAGCATAGTTGGTCGTAGCGCTGATAACGCCGGCCGAAGGCGTAGTGCCACCAACGGCAAGGTTGTCGCACAGCTCGATACGCCTTGCACCGGCATCGACAGCCGCCGGCACCCGCTCAAAGTTCTCGGCACAAAACTCGTACAGCATAGATAGACCCCCAAAGACGGCAGATGTTTTCCGACGGGCATTGTCACACATCCCCATGAAGTTGCGGTGGAATAGGGACTGTTTATGGTGCAAAGCAACCTGACTCCCTTGCACCAAAAAAGGGGCGCTGACCGGGATAGTCAGCGCCCCTTTGCTGGAAAAATTAACCGCCTAGGTAGGCTTTGCGGACGTTGTCGTCGTGGAGCAGCTCTTGGCCGGTGCCGGTCATGGTAATCTTGCCGGTCTCGAGCACGTAGCCGCGTGTGGCGATGGAAAGCGCCATCTGCGCGTTTTGCTCGACCAGAAGCACCGTGGTGCCAGCCTTATGCAGATCCTCGACAATCTGGAAGATCTGTTCGATCAGAATCGGCGCCAGACCCATGGAAGGTTCGTCGAGCATGAGCAGCTTGGGGTTACTCATAAGGGCGCGGCCCATAACGAGCATCTGCTGCTCGCCGCCCGAAAGGGTGCCGGCGACCTGGCGACGGCGCTCCTTCAGGCGCGGGAACTGCTCGTAGACGCGCTCCAGGCCCGGAGCCACCGTGGACTTGGGCTGCGTATAGGCGCCCATCTCCAGGTTCTCCTCAACCGTCATCTGCAAAAAGGCGCGACGACCCTCGGGAACCTGAGCCAGTCCCTTACCAACCAGCTTATCGGCGGGCGTATGGGTAATGTCCTCGCCCATAAACTTGATGGAGCCGGTCTTGGAGCGCAGCAGGCCCGAGACGGTCTTGAGCGTTGTAGACTTACCGGCGCCGTTCGCGCCGATCAGAGCCACGATCTCGCCCTCGTTAACGTTAAAGGAGATGTCCTTGATGGCGTGGATGGCGCCGTACCAGACGTTGATGTTGTAGACGGAAAGCATCGGCTCTGCCATTTAGTTCTCCCCCTTATCCTGCTTGCCCAGATA
>CABUXM010000081.1 GCA_902495545.1 uncultured Collinsella sp.
CATGTGACGCTCTATGTAGACGGCGAGCTTGCCGGTTGCTCGCGCGTGTTTCCCGAAGAGCTTGAGCGCGCGGCTGACGCAGAGGCTCCGGTGTCGCCGGCGTGCGACTTGGACGAAGGCGTCGCAGCGGGGGAGACCTACATTATGGGGCGCGTCGCCGTGCTGCCGGCTATGCGTCGTCGTGGTTTGGCGAGCAAGATTGTCGAGGCGAGTGATACGTGCGCGCGTGATGCCGGCGCCAAGCTTATTAAGCTGCATGCGCAGGAATACGTGCTGCCGCTCTATGCAAAGGCGGGCTACACGCAAATTGCCCCGGTAGACTACGAAGACGAGGGCCAGCCTCATGCCTGGATGGCCAAGCGCGTCTAGGGTGGCAGCTAGGGACGTTCCTTTTCTGCCGGCAGCTGGGGACACTCCTTGGCAATTGGCGTATCGGAGCGCTCGGACATACAGTTTTTCGATACCGTGTGTATATATGCGCGCTAATGGGTTATAAAATCTAAGTCTGAACATAGCAGGTCTGCGATGCGGCTCGGGCAACCGGGCCGTTTTTTTGCGGACGGGGGTAGCGCGAAAGGACTGCACATGCGTCAATTTAAGACCGAGAGCAAAAAACTGCTCGACCTCATGATCAACTCCATCTACACCAATAAGGAAATCTTCCTGCGCGAGCTTATCTCTAACGCGAGCGACGCCGTCGACAAGCTCAACTTTAAGAGCCTGCAGGACCCGAGCGTCAAGATCGACCAGGGCGACCTGGCCATTCGCGTCTCCTTTGATAAGGATGCCCGCACCATCACGATTTCGGATAACGGTATCGGCATGACCGCCGAGGAGCTCGAGCGCAACCTGGGCACCATCGCCCACTCCGGCTCCGAGGAGTTTAAGACCGAGAACGCCGAGCAGCAGGGCTCCGATGTCGACATCATCGGTCAGTTTGGCGTGGGCTTCTACTCCGCCTTTATGGTTGCCAGCCACGTAAAGGTCGTCAGCCGCGCCTATGGCGAGGATGTCGCCCATGTGTGGGAATCCGACGGTCTTGAGGGCTACACCATCGAGGACGGCGAGCGCGCCGAGCACGGTACCGATGTCATCCTGACGCTGCGCGAGAACGAGAAGCTCGATGCCGACGGCGAGGCCGAGACCTACGATCGCTTCCTGACCGAGTGGGGCCTCAAGAGCCTGATTCAGCAGTACAGCAACTATGTGCGCTACCCGATCCAGATGATGGTGTCCAAGAGCCGTCAAAAGCCCAAGCCCGAGGATGCTGGCGACGATTACAAGCCCGAGTACGAGGACTACCAGGAGCTCGAAACCGTCAACTCCATGACGCCGATCTGGAAAAAGCGCAGCTCCGACGTTGAGCAGAAGGATTACAACGAGTTCTACAAGTCCACGTTCCACGACTTTGACGATCCTGCGCGCACCATCAGCTTCCACGCCGAGGGCACGCTCGAGTATGACGCCCTGCTGTTTGTGCCGGGACGCGCGCCGTTCGATCTGTACAGCAAGGACTACGAGAAGGGCCTGTCGCTTTACAGCTCCAACGTCCTGATCATGGAGAAGTGCGACGACCTGCTGCCCGACTACTACAACTTTGTCCGCGGCGTCGTGGATTCCGCCGACGTGTCGCTCAACATCTCGCGCGAGACCCTGCAGCAGAACCGTCAGCTCAAGGCCATCGCCAAGCGTGTGGAAAAGAAGATCACCACTGACCTTGAGGATATGCGTGACAACGACCGCGAGGCCTACGAGAAGTTCTTTGAGAACTTTGGCCGCGGCCTTAAGTACGGCATCTACTCGAGCTATGGCATGAAGGCCGATGAGCTCGCCGACCTGTTGCTGTTCTGGTCTGCCAAGGAACAGAAGATGATTACCCTGGCCGAGTATGCCAAGGGCATGCCCGAGGATCAGAAGGCCATCTACTACGCCGCCGGCGATTCGCGCGAGCGCTTGGCCAAGATGCCCGTGGTAAAGGGCGTGCTCGACCGCGGCTATGACGTGCTGCTGCTGACGCAGGATGTGGATGAGTTCACGTTCCAAGCTATGCGTGAGTACGTTGCCGCCGATATGCCCAAGATCTACGAGGACGACGCAGCTCGCGAGGCTGCCGAAAAGGCTGTGGCCGACGGTGCCGAGCCCGAGGTCGAGGATCGTCATCTGGAGCTCAAGAACGTCGCGACCGGTGATCTTGACCTGGCGACCGAGGACGAGAAGAAGGAGGCCGAGGACGCCACCAAGGAGAACGAGGACCTCTTTAGCGCTATGAAGGAGGCACTCGGTGACAAGGTCGAGAAAGTTGCCGTTTCCGCGCGCCTGACCGATGCCCCCGCTTGCATCACCACCGAGGGCCCGCTTTCGCTCGAGATGGAGAAGGTACTCCAGAAGGGACCCGAGGGCGCGCCCGACGGCATGCCCAAGAGCCAGCGCGTGCTCGAGCTCAACGCCAAGCACCCGGTCTTTGCCAAGCTTGTCGCTGCCCAGAAGGCAGGCGACGCCGACAAGATCAAGCAGTACTCCGGTCTGCTCTATGACCAGGCTTTGCTGGTCGAGGGCATCCTCCCCGAGGACCCCGTTGCCTTCGCGGCGGCTGTTTGCAACTTGATGTAGTTAGGTAGTTACGCCTTTGGTTCCGCCGTTCTAACGAACGGCGGACCAGTCGACGCTGCGCGGGCGCCAGAGCGACAACTTGTCATTCAAAGAGGACGGCATGACCAGAAGGTCTATGCCGTCCTCTTTTCATGCCAATTTGTTCGCTCTGGCGCCCGCTCGCTGGCATTGCCAAAACATCGACGCTTTCGTGGTCCTAAGTAGTCATTGGGGACGTTTTTGTTTGACTAGTCGTTTAAGAACGTCCCCGATGCTATTTGAATTGCTAATTTGTGCGGGTTGTGGTTTTGTGACCTGCTGAAATTTAGGATACTGTACAACTGTACGTTAACTCATCTTCGTAGTATATTGCTACCCGCAAAACTCAGCACCATTATGCCGTGAGGCACTAAAGCGCCAACGTACAATGGTTGTCGATAGTACGATTCGATTTAACGACAGGATGGATGGTCCAAGCGTGAGTCTCGGCAGCAAACTATCCAATGCAAGGGTGTCCTTTGCGATATTTAAGCGCGACATTAAGCGACTGCTTGTGAACCCCGTCGCCCTGGTGGTTACCCTAGGCGTGTGCGTTATTCCCTCGCTGTATGCCTGGTATAACATCGTGGCAAACTGGGATCCGTATGGAAACACCCAAGGCATCAAGATTGCTATCGCCAACAACGATCGAGGCACCCAAAACGACTTGGTGGGTGAGCTCAACGCGGGCGATCAGGTTGTCGATCAGCTCAAGGAGAACGATCAGCTGGGCTGGACCTTCGTCGACTCGGCGGCCGATGCCAAGGAGGGCGTCGAGAGCGGCGAGTACTATGCCGCTATCGTGATTCCCAAGAACTTCTCGGATAACCTGGTTTCGATGCTCGACGGCAACTACCATCAGCCCAAGCTCACGTACTACGTCAATGAGAAGAAGAGCGCCATTGCGCCCAAGGTTACCGATACCGGTGCAAACACCATCGAGGAGCAGATCAACTCGGAATTTGTCTCTACGGTAGGCAAGACTGTTGCCGGTATCGCCAAGGATGCCGGTGTCGATTTAAAGGACAAGGCAACCCAGACTCAGGACTCGCTGGCAAGTTCGGTGTCCGAGGCGTCCGACACCTTGGGCGAGGTGCGCGATTCGATTGGCGATATGAATGCCGCCATCGATAAGACGAGTGGCGCTATCGCCTCGGCTGATGCGGCACTTGCCGGCTTGCAAGGCCAGGCACCGTCGCTGACGCAGGCGATCTCCCAGGGCAACGACCTGCTGAGCGAAGCTCGCACCACGGCGGGCAACTCCATCACCTCGCTCTCCAAGGCGCTCTCGGAAGGCAGCCTTGCGCTCACCAAGACGTCGGCCTCTGCGAACGCTGCCATCGGCAAGCTGACGGGCGCGGTCACATCTACGACCACCCGTATCGACAACTCGCTCGAGTCTCTTCAAGCGACGATCGACCACAATAAGGCCGTTATCGGGCACTTGGAGATTCTCGCCAATGACACGTCGACAGGTTCCGAGGAAATTGACGCGCGCATTGTATCGACCATCGATTTGCTTCGAGAGCAGAATGAAAAGCTTCAGAGCATCAAGGACGGTCTGTCCGCGCAGTCGAGCGCCATGGCGAATGACGCAGCGGCTGTTTCGGGTGCCAGTGACGCTATCAATAACGCAATTCATACCGGTGCGACCAACCTTGGCCAAGCCCAGACGGACTTGGGCCAAAACGCGCTGCCGAAGGCCTCGAGCGCGCTCGACTCTTTTGCTGCCGTTTCGGGCGACCTGACCGGTATCGTCTCGGGTATGACACCTACACTTGCAAATGCGCGCGGTACGCTTTCGCAGCTTAACGCTACGCTCGGCCAGGCCAAGACCACGCTGTCCCAGACCGATTCCTCGCTTGCCAAGGTCCAGGACAAGCTTGCGACCGCAGCCAATGACATCGCGGCGCTGCAGACCTCTGAGTCTATGGGCGAGCTCGCCGACCTTATGGGCGTCGATGTCAATGACGTGGCAGATTTCATGGCCTCTCCGGTCGAGCTGACGTCCAAGTCGATCTATCCGGTCAAGAGCTTTGGCTCGGGCATCGCTCCCTTCTACACCAATCTGGCGCTTTGGGTGGGCGGCTATGTGCTCATCGCCATCTACAAGCTCGAGGTCGACCGTGAAGGTGTTGGCAGCTTTACGGCGCGCCAAGGCTACTTTGGCCGCTGGTTGCTCATGGTGATCCTGGGCGCGTTGCAGGCCATCATCGTTACGGTGGGTGATCTGGTCATTGGCGTACAGTGCGTCAACCCGCTGCTGTTCGTGCTGGGCGGCATCGCCATCTCGTTTACGTACGTCAACATCATTTACGCGCTGTCCACTACGTTTAAGCACATCGGCAAGGCAATCGGCGTCATTCTGGTTATCGTGCAGATCCCGGGTTCGTCGGGCATGTACCCCATCGAGATGATGCCTGGCTTCTTCCAGTGGCTGCACCCGCTGCTGCCCTTTACCTACGGCATCAATCTGCTGCGCGAGACGGTCGGCGGCATGTACTCGTTTAACTACCTGTTTAACCTGTGCATTCTGGGCGTGTTCTTGATCGTGGCGCTCTTTATCGGCCTGCAGCTGCGTCCGCTGCTGCTCAACCTTAACCTGCTCTTTGATAAACAGCTCTCCACGACCGGTATGATGATTTGCGAGTCCAACGACCTGCCGCGCCAGCGCTACTCGCTGCGCACGGCCATGCGCGTCATGCTCGATTCCGATTCGTACCGTCGCGAACTGCTCGATCATGCGGTCGCCTTTGAACATCGCTACCCGTACTACATCAAGGGCGGTTTTGCCGCCGTGGTGGGCGTTCAGGTCCTGCTCTTTGTCCTGTCGACGGTTCTCGATATCGACAATAACGGCAAGATCATCCTGCTTGTCATTTGGATCATCTCGGTTATTGCCATCTGCGGCTGGCTGATCAATATCGAATATATCCGAGCGAGCCTCAATACCCAGATGCGCATCTCGGCGCTTTCGGATGAGGACCTGCGTCGCGAGATGCGCGAGCACACGGCCGCCATTCCTGCCGCCCGCTACATGTTTGGCCTCAACGCCAGCGAGCGTGGTGCCAAGGGCGGCGATCAGTCCGCGGGCCGCTTGCCGCATATAGGCTCGAACCATAAATCTCAGGACAGCGACAGTACAGCCACAAATGATGGAAATGCCACTCCGCTTGGCAAGCACTCCAAAGGAGGTGAGGCATAAATGAAGAACATCCTGCATCTGTTTAAGCGCGATGTCCAAAATGTGTCTCGCTCCGTAATCGGCTTGGTTGTCGTGATGGGCCTCGTTATCGTACCGTGCCTGTACGCGTGGTTTAACATCGCCGGCAGCTGGGACCCGTACGGCAACACCGGCAATCTTAAGATCGCCGTGGTCAACACCGATGAGGGTTACGAGAGCGATCTGATCCCCGTTGAGGTCAACGTGGGTGAAAACGTGACCGCCACCCTGCGCGGCAACGAGAGCTTCGATTGGGTCGTGCTCAACGACCGCGATAAGGCCATCGATGGTGTCAAGTCGGGCGCGTATTACGCCGCTGTGGTCATCCCCAAAACGTTTAGCGCCGACATGATGACGCTCTTCTCGACGAACGTGAAGCATGCCGATATCGAGTTCTACGAGAATCAGAAGGCCAACGCCATCGCACAGATCGTGACCGAGAAAGGCTCGAGCGCTGTTCAGAGTCAAGTTAACGAGACCTTTACCGAAACCATTACGACCATCGGGCTCAAGACCGTGTCCAGCCTGCTCGATTACATGAGTACCGACCAGGTCAGCAACTTTATCGCCAACCTGTCCTCGACGCTCGGCGATTCGATTGAGGACCTGCGAGACGTTCAGGCAAATGCTTCGTCGCTGGCGGGCATTTTGAGCTCCACGTCCGATTCACTGACGTCGGCGAGCGGCATGCTCAAGCAGACGGGCACGGTCGATGAGTCAACGAAGCAGCTGATAGAGCATGTCAAGAGCGGTATTAGCGATTCCAAGGAAGCGCTGAAGGACGCCAACGACGCCATCAATGCCGCGATTGACGGAAGCGCGGGCTCGTTTGACAACGTGTCCGCCGAGCTTGCGAAGGCATTTGATGCCGCGAATCAACATGTCGACCTTACAGTGTCCCAGCTCAACGATGCCGCGGCGGCGCTCAATACACGTGCCGACGATATCGACGCCACGGCCGACCAGCTCCGCAGCTTTGCCGATCAGGTGACTGACGAAAAACTCCAGGACAGCCTCAAGTCTGTGGCAACATCGCTGAGCAGGATTGCTGTGGAGTATCGCAACAACGCCAAGGATCTGGCGGCCACCGCGAAGTCTCTCTCCGATAGCATGGCCGAGGTCAACAACTCGCGTGCCGAGGTCGATCAGGCCATCGCCGATGCCAAGGCGGGCATTTCGGGCGCCAAGTCCGACTACGATTCCACGTTCTCGGTTAAGGCCAAGGAGCTCAAGAAGACGGTTTCGGGCATTCTGGACTCGCTTGATGGCATCTCGGGCGACCTGGATAGCGCCGTAGGCGGCCTGACCGACGCGTCCGGTTCGCTGGCAAAGGGCCTCTCCAAGGCTGCAAAGCTGGTCAATAAGGCTTCTGATCAGCTGGGCGAGGCGTCGGACAAGATCAGCGCGTTTAAGGACGAGCTCGACGGCGCCTTGATGTCGGATGACCTCGCTACGATCAAGACGATGATCGGCAATGATCCCGAGGGTCTGGCCGTGTCGCTTTCCGGCCCCGTCGCGCTCGATCGCAAGCCGGTCTATCCGATTCGCAACTACGGTTCGGCCATGGCACCGTTCTACACGATTCTGTCGCTCTGGGTGGGCTCGATTGTGCTGGCGGCCATGATGAAGGTCTCGGTTGACGATGAGCTTATCAACGAGCTCATCCCCGTGCGCCTGCACGAGATCTACCTGGGCCGCTACCTGTTCTTTGGCGGTCTGGCCTTGCTGCAGGCAACGCTCGTGTGTGCGGGCGACATCCTGTTCTTTGGCATCCAGTGCGACGACCCGCTGCAGTTTGTGCTGGCGGGCTGGGTCGCGAGTCTCGTGTTCTCCAATATCGTCTACACGCTTACGGTTTCGTTTGGCGATATCGGCAAGGCGCTCGCCGTCGTGCTGCTGGTCATGCAGGTCGGCGGTTCGGGCGGCACGTTCCCCATCGAGATGACCGGCCCCGTGTTCCAGGCGATCTATCCGTTCCTGCCGTTCACCCACGGCATCAACGCCATGCATGCCGCCATGGCCGGTGCGTACCACATGGAGTACTGGATTGAGCTAGGCATTCTGGCGAGCTACCTGATTCCGTCGCTGGCCCTGGGCGTCGTCTTCCGCCGCCCGGTTATCAAAGCCAACGACTGGATTATCGAAAAGCTGGAGTCGACAAAGCTTATTTAGTGCGGCAACTTTAACGCTGATGTAGCACTAATGCCAGCGAGCGAGCCGCATTTGCGCCAAGGTGACGTGAAATGAGAGGGCGCTGACCTTCTGGTCGCGCCCTCGAAATTGAACGTCAGATTGGTGTGAATGCGACTCGCGCAGCGTCGACTGGTCCGCCGTTCGGTAGAACGGCGGAACAAGACGCTTTAGCGTAGTGAATTGCACGGGCTGCTTGGTTGTTGCTACAGTAGCGGGGCGTGCCGGGGGTCCGGTGCGCCCTGTTTTTATTTGACCATGAGGCGGCACGCAGCCATACGCGTGCGGACACCACGCCCAGATTGAGTGCGAGGATGTTCCATGGCCCAATACGCTGCCAACG
>CABUXM010000082.1 GCA_902495545.1 uncultured Collinsella sp.
CAAGTTTCTGCGGCGCCCTCAACATGGTGCCGCATATCGAAAGGTAAAGACATGGCCGAGATCGTTCTCAAACATGTTCAGAAGGTGTATCCCAACACCGAGTCCAAAAAGAAGGGCTTTTTTGGCAAAAAGAAGAAGACCGAGGAGAAGAAGCATAACCTTAAGGTTACCGAGGATGGCGTGCTCGCTGTAGAGGACTTCAACCTCACCGTTCACGACCAGGAGTTCGTCGTTCTCGTTGGTCCCTCTGGCTGCGGTAAGTCCACGACGATGCGCATGGTTGCCGGCCTGGAGGACATTACCTCGGGCGATGTGCTCATCGACGGCAAGCGCGTCAACGACGTGGCGCCCAAGGACCGCGACATCGCCATGGTGTTCCAGAGCTACGCTCTGTACCCCAACATGACGGTGTACGAGAACATGGCGTTTACGCTTGAGCTCAAGAAGGTCCCCAAAGACGAGATCGACCGCAAGGTTCGCTCCGCTGCCGAGATCTTGGGTATCACCGAGTACCTCGACCGCAAGCCTAAGGCGCTCTCGGGCGGCCAGCGCCAGCGCGTCGCCATCGGCCGCGCCATCGTGCGTGACCCCAAGGTCTTCCTGATGGACGAGCCGCTGTCCAACCTGGATGCCAAGCTTCGTAACCAGATGCGTGCCGAGCTCATCAAGCTGCGCCACGAGATCAAGGGCACGTTCATCTACGTCACCCACGACCAGACCGAGGCCATGACCCTCGGCGATCGCATTGTGGTCATGAAGGACGGCGTCGTCCAGCAGATCGCCACCCCGCAGGAGGTCTTCAACCATCCCGCGAACATCTTCGTCGCCGGCTTCATCGGCGTGCCGCAGATGAACTTCTTCGATGCCCAGCTGGTGCGCTCGGGCGACGGCTTTACCGTCAAGACCGACGACATGAATGTCGCGCTGGCCCCCGAGACCTGCGCTCAGCTCGCCCTTAATTGGGACGGCGGCGACGTGAAGGAGATCACGGCCGGCGTACGTCCCGAGCAGATTCTGCTTGCCGAAAAGGGCGAGGAGGGTGCGCTTCAGGGCACCATCGAGGTCACCGAGCTCATGGGTTCGACCGAGCACGTTCATGTGATGTCTCCCGACGGCCAGTTTGTCCTGATCATCCCCGTCGTCGATCTCGAGGCCAAGGGTGCGCTCAAGGCGGGCGACCCCATTTGGTTCAAGTTCGAGAAGAACGCGACCCATCTCTTCGATAAGGTGTCTGGCAAGAACCTTATCTAGGCCCGGTGCATCCAGGCCCTCCCTTTGGGCGACTGCGGTATTGCCATCCTTTTGCCGCGGTCACATATAAGACTCCCCTCCCGTCCACTGGGCGCAGTTCAGAGAGGGGAGCCTTTCTTTATGACGGGGTTGTCTGGTCGGTCGTTTGTCTCGATTTGTAACAAGTAGAGGATCGAATTGGCTTTAGATGTTACAGAACGAGATTGAGTTGAGCCGCCTGTCCTTCCGTCTCGATCTGTAACACGAAGGACTGATTTCGGTAGTTACCTGTTACAGAACGAGATTGTTTTAGCCGGCTTATCCATTTGTCTCGATCTGTAACAGTAAGGGCGGATTTCGGACGTTAGATGTTACAGATTGAGATAAACCCTAGGGAAAGAACCGGTTTGTCTTGATCTGTAGCAGGTAGGACCGTTTTGGCCGAATAGGTGTTACAGATTGAGACGATTTAGTCGAGGCGGCTCACAGGGGCAACGCACGGGCACAAAAAAACGGAGCCGCGTTGCCGCGACTCCGCTTTCAAGAGGATGGGTAAGGGAATCGAATTAGCTCAGGTGCCAGATCTCGTCGTTGTACTGGGAGATTGTGCGGTCGGAAGAGAAGGTGCCGGCGTTGGCGATGTTGATCAGCGCCTTGCGCATCCAAGCGTCCTGGTCCTCGTAGTCGGCTAGCACGCGCTCTTTGGTCTGGATGTACTCCTCAATGTCGAGCAGGGCCATAAACCAGTCCTTGCCCTTAATGTCGTCGTGCAGGCGCTGCAGGCGCTCGACGTTGCCGGTCGCCATAAAGGCCGGGTTGGTGATGAAGTCCACCAGCAGTTTAATGCCGGGCTTGCAGTAGAGCGCACCGACGTTGTAGGTGCCGTCGGCGTAGAGCCGCTCGACCTGTTTGGACGAGGCACCAAAGGTGTAGATGTTCTCGTCGCCCACGAGCTCGGCAATCTCCACGTTGGCACCGTCGAGCGTGCACAGGGTCAAAGCGCCGTTGAGCATGAACTTCATGTTAGAAGTGCCGCTCGCCTCCTTGGAGGCCAGGCTGATCTGTTCGGAGATGTCGGCAGCGGGAATCACGCGCTCGGCGGCGGTGACGTTGTAGTTCTCGATCATGACGACCTGCAGGTAGGGAGCCACGTCGGGGTCGTTGGCAATCCACTGGGAAAGCGTCAGGATCAGATGGATGATGTCCTGGGCGATAGTGTAGGCAGGCGCTGCCTTGCCGCCAAAGATGATGGTGACGGGGTGCTTAGGTCTGTTACCGTTTTTGATGTCGAGGTACTTCCAGATGATGTAGAGCGCGAGCATCTGCTGGCGCTTGTACTCGTGGATACGCTTGACCTGAACATCGATGATGGCGTTGGAGGGGATCGTCACACCCTGCTCGAGCGCCATGAACTGGCGCATGATGGTCTTTGCCTCGGCCTTGGTGGCGGCCAGGCGCTCAAGAATACTCTTATCGTCGGCGAAGTCGGCGAGCTTGCTCAAGTCGCCGGTGCTGCGCCAATCGGTACCGATCACATCGTCGAGTAGGCTGGCGAGCGCGGGGTTGGCTCCCTGGATCCAGCGGCGGAAGGTGATGCCGTTGGTCTTGTTGGAGAACTTCTCGGGGTAGATTTCGTAGAACGGATGAAGCTCGGTGTCCTCCAGGATTTTGGTGTGGAGTGCGGCGACGCCGTTGATGGAGAAGCCAAAGTGGATGTCCATGTGGGCCATGTGGACGGTGTCGTATTCGTCGATGATGGCAACGCGCGGGTCGTCGTGCTCGGCCTTTGCGATCTCATCGAGCTTGACGATAATGTCGGCGATGGCAGGGGAGACCTTCTGCAGGCTGGTGAGCGGCCACTTTTCGAGCGCCTCGGCAAGAATCGTGTGGTTAGTGTAGGCGACCATGGAGCGTACGATGGTCACGGCCTCGTCAAACTCGATGTCGTGCTTGGTGGTGAGCAAGCGAATGAGCTCGGGGATGATCATGGTGGGGTGCGTGTCGTTAATCTGGACCACGGCGTAGTCGGCCAGATCGTGCAGGTTGCTGCCGCGCTCGATGGCCTCGTCGATCAGGAGCTGGGCGGCGTTGCTCACCATGAAGTATTCCTGGTAGATGCGAAGCAGGCGGCCCTGCTCGTCAGAATCGTCGGGGTAGAGGAACAAGGTGAGGTTCTTGGCGATCTCGGTCTTGTCGAAGTCGATGGAGCTGCCGGGTACCAGGCCGTCGTCGACACTCGCCAGGTCGAACAGGCGCAGGCGATTCTTGGCGGGCTGGCCATAGCCAGGCACGTCGATGTTGACGAGCTTGGAGGTGACGGCAAAGTCGCCGAACTCAACAGTGTAGGAGCGGTCGTCATCGATCAGGATATCCTGCTCGCCGAGCCACTCGTCGGGGACGGCCTTCTGCTGATTGTCGACAAAGCGCTGACGGAACAGGCCGTAATGGTAGTTGAGGCCCACGCCGTCGCCGGTCAGGCCCAACGTGGCGATGGAATCCAGGAAGCACGCGGCCAGGCGGCCCAGGCCGCCGTTACCGAGCGACGGCTCGACCTCAAACTCCTCAATTTTATTGAGGTCGTGGCCCGCGGCGGTGAGCTGGTCCTTAACCTCGCCATAGATACCGAGGTCGATCATGTTGTTGATGAGCAGCTTGCCGATCAAGAATTCGGCGGAGATGTAATAGAGCTTTTTCTTGCCATTGTTGAGCGGGCAGGCGGCTGAGCGCTCCTGCACGAGCTTAACAAGCAGTTTGTAAATGCGACGGTCATCGAGCTGCTCGAGCGAGATGCCAAAAGACTGCTCGGCAAGTTCTGCAAGATCGATACGGGGCATGTTTCCTCCTGTAATGGGTTGATTACATGTCTGCAATTCATAAGAAGCCCGCGCGAGGGGATTGGGGTGGCCTCGCGCGGGTAAGCAAGCGCGTCCGCACGGTGTGGTGGGGTCGGGCGCGGTGGCTCCTATTGGGGAAGCTCGATTTCGGCTTCCGATGGGATGCGGAAGTAGGTCTCGGTCCAGTCGGTTAGCTTGTGCTCGAGCTCGCGGGTGATGGCACCATCGAGCATGCGCCAGGCCCAGTTGCCGCCTAGGGTGGCGGGGGTGTTGATACGCGCCTCGTTGCCCAGATTGAGCAGGTCCTGCATGGTGTAAATGCAGGTATCGCTCACGCTGGCGGCGATGGTTCGGTTGAGCGCGTCGGCTATGGACTCGCCTGCCTGCTGGTGGGTGTACAGGGCTGCCTGCTCGCGCTGACGCGGAGTGGCCGTACCCTCGAACCAACCGCGCGCCGTCTCGTTGTCGTGCGTGCCTACATAGGCGACGGTATTGGCGATATAGTTATGCGGCAGGTAATACGAGTTGGTGCCCTCAAAGGCAAACTGCAAGATCTTCATGCCGGGGAAGCCCGAGGTGTCGCGCATATCGATGACGCCGGGGGTAAGGAAGCCCAGGTCCTCGGCGATAATAGGCAGCGTGCCGAGCTTTTCCTCGAGCGTCTTGAAGAGCTTGAGGCCGGGACCCTGTGTCCACGAACCGTAGGACGAGTCGGGCGAGGAGAACGGCACCTCCCAGTAGGCCTCGAAGCCACGGAAGTGGTCCAGACGAATAACGTCGTACATGTTGAGTGCGGCGCGGATGCGGCCTTCCCACCAGGAGAAGCCGTCTGCTTCCATGGCATCCCAGTCATAGATGGGATTGCCCCAGTACTGGCCGGTGGCGGAGAACTGATCAGGCGGTGTGCCGGCGACACTGACGGGGTTGCCGGCGGCGTCGATCTTAAAGAGCTCGGGGCTTGCCCACATTTCGACGGAATCACGCGAGACGTAGATGGGCAAATCGCCGATGATCAGGATATCGCGCTCGTTGGCATAGGCCTTGAGGCGGCTCCACTGGCGGTCGAAGAAATACTGCGTCATCTGGTGATAGAACATGCGCGCGGGATGGGCGGCGCAGACCTTGGCGGATGCTTCGCCGCGGGTGCGCAGCTCTGCGGGCCACTCCCAAAAGGCCTTGAGTCCGCACTCCTCTTTGACGGTCATGAACTCGCAGTAGGGAATGAGCCAGTCTTCGTTTGCCTGGACAAAGTCGTCGAAATCGGCTGGCTTGTTGGAGGCGAAGCGTTCGGCGGCACGGTCGAGAATCTGGCGGCGACCGCTAAAAATCGCGCCATAGTCAACGTTGTTGGGATCGGAGCCCAGATACACACCGTCGATATCGCGCTGCTCCAGATACCCGGCCTCGATAAGCTCGGCAAAGTCGATGAAATTGGGGTTGCCCGCACGGGCTGAGAACGACTGATAGGGCGAGTCGCCATAGCTCGTCGTCGTAAGGGGCAGAATCTGCCAATAATGTTGTTTGCACGAGACGAGGAAATCGACAAAGTCGTAGGCATTCCAGCCAAAGCCGCCGATGCCGTACGGTCCGGGCAGGGACGAGATGGGCATGAGAACACCGCTTGCACGCTCCATGGATGTGCTCACCAACCTTCTTGTTGTGGGATCGGCCTGCAGATGGGTGAACAGCCCGCCCCGAGTTTTAGAGTCGATGTCCCTATTGTAGAACATGTTGTTTAAACATGTATAGGTGAGATTAAAAAGTTGCCACGTTTTCGGTAAATGGTTGCGCGCCATGAAAAAACCCCGGTCTCACATCGTGAGATCGGGGCAAGAACGGTTTGTAGGTTTTTGCTACTCGGCGTCGGCGAAGCCGTTGGGGTTATGGCTCTGCCAATTCCAGCTGTCGCGGCACATGTCCGCGATATCGTACTGGGCTTTCCATCCCATCATGCGCTCGGCCTTGGAGGCATCGCACCAGTTGGCGGCGATATCGCCGGCACGGCGCTCGCGAATCACGTAGGGCAGCTCCTTGCCGCACGCCTTGGAGAAGGCAGCGACGACCTCGAGCACCGAGGTGCCGGTACCGGTGCCCAGGTTAAAGATCTCGACGCCGGTTTTGCCGTTCATCCAGTTGAGGGCGGCAACGTGACCAGATGCCAGGTCGCACACGTGGATGTAGTCGCGCACGCCGGTGCCGTCGGGGGTGGGGTAGTCGTTGCCAAAGACCTGAACGGCCTCGAGCTTGCCCACAGCGACCTGGGCGACATAGGGAACCAGGTTGTTGGGGATGCCCTTGGGGTCCTCGCCGATCAAGCCTGACGGATGGGCACCGATGGGGTTGAAGTAACGGAGCAGCACGACGTCCCACTCGGGGTCGGCGGTGTGGACATCCATGAGGATCTGCTCAATCATCCACTTGGTCCAACCGTAGGGGTTGGTCGCGGGCTTCTTGGGGTCTTCCTCGGTGACAGGCGGATTGTCCGGATCGCCGTAGACGGTCGAGGAGCTCGAGAAGATGATGGACTTGCAGCCATGGTTGCGCATGACGTCAATGAGCACCAGGGTGTTCTCGATATTGTTGTGGTAGTACTCGACGGGCTTGCTCACCGATTCGCCGACGGCCTTAAAGCCGGCGAAGTGGATGACGCGGTCGATCTGGTGGGTATCGAAGATCTTGTTCATCGCATCGCGGTCGAGCACGTTGGCCTCGTAGAAGGTGAGGTTCTTGGCGGCCTCGTCGCCCACGATGGTCTTGACGCGGTCGATGGCGACGGCGCTGGAGTTGGAGAGGTCATCGACAACGACGACCTGGTAGCCGCCCTCGAGCAGCTGAACGACGGTATGGGAACCGATGAAGCCGGCACCGCCGGTAACGAGGACGCAGGTGTCTTTGGGGTCGAGTGCTTGGGACATGTAGTCTCCTATCGAATCAGGAACACTTCTTGAGGGGAGTATAGCGCAGCTAGGTACGGTGCAACTGTTTGACACAATGAAAAGCAGAGTAATGATGTTAACGTACTCATAAGACGGGAATACATAACGGTTTCTTGGTAATTCCAGGCCGTGCGCATGCCGCCGGCCGTGCGGTTTTCTGCCGTTCGTGGAAATCGTTGGGATGCGTCGGATGTACGGTAATATGTATGTCTTGAGCGACATATAAACAAAACATGTAACGGAGTACATATGTCACCAAACAGCGATTCCATCTTTACTCAGGAGCTCTCGCGTCGCACCGCCCTCAAGGCCCTGTTCGGCGCCGCTTCTGCTGCAGTTCTTTTTGGCCTGCCTGCTCGCGCCCATGCTGCCGAGGCCAGCCAGGAAACCACCGACAAGCTGAGTGCCGCCCAGGCCCAGCTCGACGAGGTTCAGGCCCAGCTTGACAGCATCGCCAACGAGTACGCGGCGCTCGCTAACAAGAACGCTCAGACGCTCAACGACATCGAGGGCGTTCAGGGTCAGATCGACGACACCCAGGAGCAGATCGACACCAAGAAGTCGGAGCTCAAGAAGAAGCGTAACGAGCTTTCCGATCGCGTGGCGGCAAGCTACAAGTCGGGTGGGACCAACATCTTGTCGTTGCTGCTTGCTTCTGGCTCGTTTGAGGAGCTCGTCGCCAACGCGCATTACGTTGAAAAGATCAACAAGAGCGACCGCGACGCCATCGAGGACATTCAGACCATCCAGGAAGAGCTCGATGCGCAAAAGACCGAGCTCGAGTCGCAGAAGGCCGACTTAGAGAAGCTCAAGGACCAGCAGACTGCCCAGATGCAGGACATGCAGGCCAAGCAGCAAGAAGTCCAGACCGTGCTGAACGGTCTTTCCGACGACGTCAAGGAGCTCATGGCTCAGCGCGATTCCGAGATCCTCGCTGCTGCCCAGGCTGAGGAGGCCGCTAGGAAGGCTGCCGCTGCCGCGGCTGCCGCGAACAAGAACAATTCCTACTCGGGTGGTTCGAGCTCGGGTGGTGGATCGTACGCGCCCGGAACTCCGCAGCAGAATGCCGGCTCGGGCAAGCAGCAGGCTGTCGTCAACGCGTGCTACTCCACGCCTTCGCCGGGTCAGAACTGGTGCGCGGCGTGGGTCACCAATGTCTTCCGTAACGCCGGCGTTGGCTACTTTGGAGGCAATGCGTGCGACATGTTTAACGCCTGGTGCTATAGCTCCGACCGCTCGGCGCTGCAGGTGGGCATGATCGTGGCCGATTCCTCGCACAGCGGCACGGGTGCTCCGGGCCTTATCTACGGTCATGTGGGTATCTACGTTGGCGGCGGCATCGTTATGAGCAACGAGGGTGCC
>CABUXM010000083.1 GCA_902495545.1 uncultured Collinsella sp.
GGGCCTACGAGGCATGGGTCGAGGCCGGACTTCCGCTCGATTGGGACAGGCAGGCCTTCGAGGCCGAGCGCAAAATGGATTCTAAAAAACACCTTGCCAAATAGGAGCGTCAGCGCGAGGCCCGCCTTTCCGTTGCTCCGCAGGAGCAGGAAAGACGGGCCTCATGCGCGAGGACGTTTTCAAAACCAAGCCCGGTCCCGGCCGGACAGCCCACGAACGCTACAGGTTCTTGACACCCATCGCGCGCATGGCGTTCAGGATGGCGATGATCGCCACGCCTACGTCGCCGAACACGGCAAGCCACATGTTGGCGATGCCCAGTGCCGCAAGCACCAGAATCAGCAACTTAATGCCCAGCGCAAAGATGATGTTCTGCCAAACAATCGTCATGGTCTTGCGCGCCACGCGGATCGCGCGGGAGATGTTGGACGGCTTGTCATCCATGAGCACCACGTCGGCGGCCTCAATCGCGGCGTCGGACCCCATGGCGCCCATGGCAATGCCAACGTCGGCACGGGTGAGCACGGGCGCATCATTGATGCCGTCGCCGACAAAGGCGAGCTTGCCCTTGCCGCTTTCGGCTGCGAGCAGCGCTTCAACACGCTCGACCTTATCGCCCGGCAGGAGCTGCGCGTGGAACTCGTCGAGTCCGAGCTGCTTGGCCACCGCAGCAGCCACTTCCTCGCGGTCGCCCGTGAGCATGACGGTGCGCTTGACGCCGGCGGCGTGCAGGTCGCGAATCGTTTGCTCGGCATCGGCCTTAACGGTGTCTGCAATCACGATGTGGCCGGCGTACACGCCGTCAACGAGCACATGCAGAATCGTTCCGACGACCTCGCAATCGGGCGCTTCGACTCCGGCCGCGGCGAGCATCTTTGCGTTGCCAACGACGACGTGCCTGCCGTCGATGTTCGCCGTCACGCCATGGCCCGCGTCGTTGGTGGAGTCGCTTACGCGCTTGGGGTCGACCTCGCCCTGGTAGGCGACACGCACGGACTGCGCGATGGGGTGATCGGAGAACGACTCCGCAAGGGCTGCGACCTCGAGCAACGACTGCTCGGTATAGCCAGCCTCGGGGTGCACCGCAACGACCGAGAACGTGCCGTTGGTGAGGGTGCCCGTCTTGTCAAAGACGACGGTGTCCACATCGGCGAGCGTCTCGAGGTAGTTGGAGCCCTTGATGAGAACGCCCAGCTTGGAGGCGCCGCCGATGCCGCCAAAGAAGCTCAGCGGGACGCTGATCACGAGCGCGCACGGGCAGCTGACGACCAGGAAGGTCAGGCCGCGCAGGATCCAGTCGGACCAGGCGCCGGTGATCAAGCCGCCGCCGAGCGCGAGTACCGCGGCCGCGCCGGTGACGGCGGGCGTGTAGACGCGGGCGAAGCGCGTGATGAAGTTCTCGGTGCGCGCCTTCTTTTCGCTGGCGTTTTCTACGAGCTCCAGGACGCGCGCGACGGTGGACTCGCCAAAGGGCTTGGTGGTGCGCACGTGGATGAGCCCCGTCATGTTGATGCAACCGCTGATGATGTCGTCGCCGGACTTGGCGGGGCGGGGAACTGACTCGCCCGTGAGTGCGGCGGTGTCGAGCTGGGTTTCGCCTTCGACGATGACGCCGTCGATGGGCACGCGCTCGCCGGGCTTGACCGCAATCACGGTGCCGACGGCGATGTCATCGGGAAAGACCTGTTCGAGCGTGCCGTCGGCTTGCTCGACGTTAGCGTAGTCGGGCGCGATGTCCATCATGGCGCTGATCGACTTGCGGCTTTTGCCCACGGCATATGCCTGGAACAGCTCGCCGACCTGGTAGAACAGCATGACGGCGGCGCCTTCGGCCATGTGCGGGTCGGTGTCGGGGAAGAGCACCATGGCAAACGCGCCGATGGTCGCGACGGCCATGAGGAAGCTCTCGTCGAACGCCTTGCCGCGGCGGATGTTGTTGTATGCCTTTTGGAGCACGTCGTAGCCGGCAATCAAAAAAGGCACGAGGAACAGTGCGAAGCTGGCGTAGATGTCGCCCGGGGTGCCGAATGCGGCAGTGAGGGTGCCGAGCTCATCGAGGGCGTACACCACGGCAAAAATGCCCAGCGCTACCAGGATGCGGTTGCGCTTATGCTCGAGTGACTCTTTTTTCTTGCGCTTCTTCTTTTTCTTCTTGGGGTCGGCGGTGGCCATGATTCGTATCCTCCCATTTGAATGTATGAACACTCGCTCATATAATTTCGCGAGCAAAGGCCGCGGCAAGCGCGGCCTTGCGGGTTGGCGTAAACCTGGGCTAGAGAATGATCTCGCAGTCCGGCTCGGCGTCGGCGGTGAACTCCACAACGCGGTCGAGGACCTCGTCGAACTCGGCGTCATCGGCCTCGAGCGTCAACTTCTGGGTCATAAAGTTGACCGAAACGGACTTGACGCCATCGAGCTTGGCCAGCTCGTCCTGAAGCTCACGCGCGCAGTTGGCGCAGTCGATCTCGTCGAGTTTAAACTGCTTTTTCATGGTGGATTCCTTTCCCCGTATTTGCGGCTTGGGTGCAGGCCGCGCTGGTACCGTGGTTGGTCGCTATTCGCAGATGTGGCTCATGCCCTGGTTGAGCATGGTGTAGACGTGGTCGTCGGCGAGCGAGTATAGGATATTGCGCCCGTCGCGCCGGAATTTAACCAGGTGCGACTGCTTGAGTGTGCGCAGCTGGTGCGACACCGCGGACTGCGAGGTTTCGGTCGCTTCGGCGATGTCCGCCACGCAGAGCTCGCGGCCCATGAGGGCATAGAGGATCTTGATGCGCGTGGTGTCGCTGAAGACCTTGAACAGGTCGGCGAGGTCGTAGAGAAGCTCCTCGTCGGGAAGGTCCTCGGGCGAGCAGGTGGTGGGAATCGCGGGTTCGGTGGCCTCGATGTCGGGTTTCGTTTCATCAACGCGGATGCTCATTGCAATATCCTTTCATATGAACATGCGCTCATATAACTTGCTTCCGATTATATGAGTGTATGTTCATATGTCAATGACGTTCAGGTAATTCGTTGCACAAAATGATGGGGAATAGTGGACGAGATCCCGGAGTGAGCGGTTTTGATAGCCGATGCCGGGGTGGGTGCCCCTGAGCCGTGCAAAAATTGGAGTATTCTGCAACGATAGGGGGTCCGTTAATTTATTGCAGGCCATATAATGCAGTTCAAGAGTTATCTTAGGGTGTGAATCCGATGAGTTCTTCCTCAAATGTTGCCTAACGCTCTCACGCAAGAGTGATTTCGCTTCACATTTGGATCCACTCGAGGGTGATAGACACCCGGCTCTGCTGAATACTCGCAATTTTGCACGTCGCTAAGGTGCCCACCTTGTTAGCCGGTCTAGCTTCCGGCCCCGAAGATCCTGCCCTCGGGCGCGAAGCTGCTTGTTTGGTTGAGTGATGGGCTGTCGGGTTCGACAGTCTGCATGTCATCGATTGCCGGAGCCTCGTTAATCGTCGGATCGTCCAATGTGATGCCTTCGAGCATTGCTTTTTCGAGGTCGATTCGTTGGCGCTCTTCGGAATCCTGGCGAAGCTCCTTCTGAATTCGCTTTTTCTCTTCTATAAACCTTCTGAGCACAAACTGTCTCAGGTCCTCTTGCATGATTTGAAAGTCTTTTGGCAGACGCGAGGGGCGTACGCCCTCTTTCCGCTGGATTGCTTCCATGACCCTAACAAAAGAGCTGGCATGCATAAAGGAATAACGGCTGACGGTGATGATTCCGTACCCCATGGACGCAAGTGCATTCTTGCGCTCCTCATCGATGGCGCGGTCTTCTTCCGCGTCATGATAAAAACCGTTGTATTCAATGTCTGTGCGAGATTTCTTTAGATACGCATCCATAAAGAACTTTTTGCGTCTCGTGAGATTCTTTGCGGCAGTGGTGACCTGCACCTCGTAATCGGTCTCAATTCCCTTAATACCAAGCCCTCCTTCGCTTTTGGGCAGCGTTAGCATCATGACAAAGGCCGTTTCCATAGGAGACCGGCATCCGTCGCGCACACATTGGATCGCCTTTCGGGCAAGAGCCAGACCGTCGCATCTGGTAATGGAATTAAAGAACTGTTTTAATCTCTCGGTCGAGGTGAGCGCGAAACGCTCGGTATAGGAGGTGGAAGAGTCGGTTCCAAGGGAGTAAGCGCTGCACAGTTCAAAGTAGTACTCCACTAGTTCGCGAAAAGAAAGATAGGTGGCGGCCTGAAGTGCGCAAAGCTCAACGCCAACAACGAAGATGCCATCTTTAAGCTCTACAAAGCGTGAGTTCGAGAATCGTTTTGAAGAAACGTGGCATTGACAGTCCATCGCGTAGCGCGCGTTCCTGCGATCAAACACCATTACCTCGAGGGAATCATTTGCGTCGAGGGAAACATCATGTTTGGTGAGCCATTCTGCGGCTGCGTCGAGGAGCGTTCCGGTGGGACATGATCCGTAAATCGCGGCAGGACTACAGGACTCGATGCCTTTCGCAGACACCGAATGCGCGGCCTGGTAGACCGCTTTTGCAGTGGTGTGTGACAATACGATACTCATGATATATATCGTGTCAGCTAATGCCGTGTTGACGGTGCTGAGTGGAAAAGCCGTTTTAGAGGTCTAACCAAATGCTGTCCAAAAGCTTGACGCAATTATGAGTTGGTATGCCCTAAATAAAAGTTTTCGCAGCTTAGCTATAGCATATAAATACTCAATTGCCGCACATTTGATAGTGATGCATCACCATCCGACAACGAATTACGTGTCGGGAATTGGCCGAAATCGTTCAAAATGAGGGTTCAGAATTTGTGATGGCTGATCTATCTGTGGAACGTAGGGCGGCCCCGCTGCGGGGTTTCCCGCTGCGAGGCCGCTTGTGATCTACGCCGGAGTTTGTCGTAGACGTTTCTACTTGGCAAACAGGTTCTTGAGGTTGAACTCGGCTTGGACGGTGCGAAGCATGAGGTCGGTGTCGTCCAGGCCCAGATGCTGCTCGCTGGCGTCGGCGGCGAGGGTGCCACGGCGGCGCGCCCAGTTCTCGAGCGCGGCGGGCGCGGACTCGCGGGGGAGCGAGCGCACGTCGGCGTCCAGGCTGCGGCAGATCTGGCGTGAATCGATGACGATGATCTTACCGGCGCGGCGTGCCTCGGCGTAGCCGTCCAGGTGGATCTTGAACCAGCTGTCCTCAAACGCGGCGTTGTGTGCCATGTACGGGTACTTCTTCATGAGCTTGAGCAGCTGCTTCTGCAGTTCCTTGTTCTCGCGGAAGGGCGTTTTGCCGTCGATGTCGTCCCAGGTGATGTGGTGGATATTCGACAACGGCACATCCTCGCCGCGGTAGATGTCGGGCAGACCGCAGTAGTGTGCCTCGGCGTCGTGCGGGACGGCGTCGCTGGTGAGCTCCATGATCTCCCAGCCCACGTTGATGATGTAGCCGCGCTCGGGTGCACGGCCGGTGGTCTCGATGTCGATACCGAGCACGGTGCCCTGGATGGGCTTGCGGGCGTAGGCCACGCCGAGCGCGTCGCGGTCGCCGCGGATTTCGCGCATAACGGACGCGGCGGTGCGCTTTTGCATCTTGCCGATGGCGGCGCAGGTGTCGGCATCGGACAGACCGCGCGAAAGCGTCGCGGGCGTCACGTTGCGCAGGCGCGCCTCGCCAATCTGGTCGCACAGGTCGCGGTTGCGGTCGGCCAGGTCGCGCACGGTGGCAAAGTCGAAGCCGGGGTCGCCCTCGGCAGTAAAATACTCGGTCTCGAGCACCTTGAGGGCCTCCTCGCCCTTCTGGCGCTCGGACTCCATGGCGCCGTGATCGCCATAGATAAACATGGGAATAAACGGCTGGCGCTCGTATTCGAGTGCTTGTGAAACGTTCATATAACTGCTCCTTGGATGGGCCGCGTCGTGCGGCTCAGGGTCATTAAGATGTGGCGAGATGATAGTTTACCATGGGCAACTATTGGCATCGCGCCTAGGACAACTACAATACCCTAGTTGACCGCTAGGACTTTTACAATGCTGCCGAAAGACACGAAAGGTTCCATCCGTCATGGATTTACTGATTGATATTCTGCTCGACGCCGGCAAGGACACGCTGTCGCTGGTGCCGTTTTTGTTGGTGACGTATCTTGCTCTCGAGACACTTGAGCACGTTGCGGGCGACCGCGTCAACGGCGCTATCAAGCGCGCCGGCGCTGCGGGTCCCGTGGTTGGCTCGCTGCTGGGCATTGTGCCGCAGTGCGGATTTTCGGCCATGGCAGCAACGCTGTACGCCGGCCGTGTCGTGACCTTGGGCACGTTGGTGGCGGTGTTCCTTTCGACCTCCGACGAGATGCTGCCGCTGCTACTTGCCGAGCAGGTTCCCGTGCAGACTATGGCGATGCTTTTGGCTTCGAAAGCGCTGATCGCACTGGTCACGGGTTTTATCGTGGACGCTGCCATTCGCGGCCTGCGCCGTAACGCCCGCGCGCACGCGGCGATTCGCCGTACCGTGCTGGGAACCGCGGCCAACCCGGCCCACGTGAACTGCGCGCACGACGACCACAGCGGTGGTGACATCATCGACGAGGTGGCCGAGGCAGGCGTGAGCGCCGACCACATCCACGAGCTGTGCGAGCGCGACCATTGCGGTTGTGATGATGAAGATGAACACGAGCACGACCACGGACACAGCCATGATCACGGTCACACGGGCGAGCATGAGCACCACCACGGCCACAGCCACGACCACTCCCACGAGGGCGCGCCCGTTCTGTCGATTATCCGCAGCGCGATCTCGCACACTGTGCAGGTTTCGGTTTTTATTTTCCTGGTGACGCTGGTCCTGGTCGCCGTGCTCGAGACCTTCGGCGAGTCCGCGATCGAGCAGTTCCTGTGTGGCAACGAGACGCTCGCCGTCTTGGGTTCGGCGCTTGTCGGGCTGATTCCCAATTGCTCGGCGAGCGTGGTCATTACGCAACTATATCTGGAAGGCGCGCTGCAACTGGCGCCGATGCTCGCCGGCACGCTCATTTCCGCCGGCGTGGGTTATCTGGTGCTGTTCCGCACCAACCGCAGCGCCCGCGAAAATGCCGTGTTCCTGATCATGATGTACGTCATCGGCGCTGGCTGGGGCCTCATCCTCTCCGCCGTTGGCCTTTAAGTAGATTATTGGGACACGTCTTACGATCTACCCCTGTGACCAGGGCATTTCCCGCTGCCAAAACAAAAAGGTAGATTTTTAGGCATGTCCTAAAAATCTACCTTGGTTAGTGCAGCAACTCGGTGAGGTTGCGTTTAAAGCGAGCGCGGTCTTCGCTGGTAAATGCTGCCGGACCGCGAGTGCGTCCGCCGGCACGGCGTACCTTCTTTTCCTCGTGGCGAATAAACAGCTGCATGTCGATAGTCGCCTTGTCGTACACGCGCCCGCGCACACCGATGGCGGCGGCATCGCGCCCGAGCACCATGCTCGCCAAGCCAATGTCCTGCGTCACGACCACGTCGCCCGCCTGCAGGCGTTCGACAATGGCAAAGTCGGCGCTGTCGGCGCCCACGCTCACATCGAGCGTCGTGACCCAAAATCCGCGTCGCGCATGCTCGACGTCGCGCGGATCGTCGCGGCGAATGTGGCGTTCCAAGTTCTGTGTGCTGTTGCCGGCGATAACGACGGCGACGCCCGCCCGCCGCGCGCAGTCAATCGACTCGCGCGTGACCGGGCAGGCGTCTGCATCAATAAAGAGCGTTCGTGGCATCTAGTGCACCAGTTTGCCAAATTGAATAGCACGAACAATCAGCGTTACGCCAAACACCAGCAGCGCGGCGCCGCTAAAGATGACGAGCATCTTGGCCGACCACAGCGGATAGATAAACACGAACATGCCGGCGATGATGGAGAGTGCGCCGCTCAGGATGGCGAGGGCGCGGTTGGACGAAAGCTCGGACTCCAGAATGGACATGACACCTTCGACAATCCAGCCAAAGCCGGCCACGATAACCACCATCGTGGTGAGCGTCGCGGTCGAGAAGGCCTGGTTGCGCAGGATTATGACGCCGCCCAAGATAATGAGTAGGTTGGAGATGATGCTCGTCACGCGCCAGCCGGTGGGCAGCAGCGGCTCAAAAATGGCAGTGAACAGCCTGATGGCAGCAGTGATTACAAAGTAAAAACCCAGGACAGTCGTTAAAAAGACGAGGGACTTGGCGGGTGCAAAAAGCAGTGCGATACCAGCAATGAGCGCTAAGACGCCCGTGATGGCGTAGATCCAGCGTACGGCCTTGACGGCTTTGCCCGCCATGCTTTTCTCGTCAAATCCAAACTGGCTCGATTTTTGGTCATCGTTCTTAAAGATGCCCATAATGTCTCCTTTCCGTGCGGCGTA